>CAZXPU010000021.1:0-51892 GCA_964642905.1 uncultured Prosthecobacter sp. | reverse complement strand
TCTACATGACCGGCGGCCAGAGCCATCTCGACACCTGGGATCCCAAGCCGGGCAACACCGAGGTCATGGGGCCGACGAAGGCCATCAAGACCAGCGCCGACGGCGTGCAGGTCGGCGAATACCTGCCGCGCATGGCGAAGCAGATGCATCACGCCTGCGTGCTCAACGCCGTGGCGACCAACACGGCGGCGCATGAGCAGGCCAACTACTTCATGCACACCAGCTTCGGTCTGCGCAGCACGATCAAGCACCCCGGCATGGGTGCCTGGCTCAGCTTCTTCCAGGGCCCGGGCAACCCCGCCCTGCCGCCCTATGTTTACATCGGCAACGACAGCCGCCACCCCGGCGCCGGCTTCTTCGCGAAAAAGCACGGCCCGCTCATGGTCAACAACCCCGAGGCCGGTCTGCAGAACGTCCGCATCCCCAAGGGCATGACCGAGGACCGCTTCACCGCCCGCCGCGACCTCGCCGGCGTGCTCGACGCCGAGTTCCAGGCGGAATGGGACACCCGCAGCGTCAAGGCCTACAGCGACATGTACGATGACGCCGTGCGCCTGATGAAAAGCGATGACCTCGCCGCCTTTGACCTCACCCAGGAGTCCGACGCCACCCGCCAGGGCTACGGCAAGGACACGTTCGGCCAGGGCTGCCTGCTTGCGCGCCGCCTCGTCGAGCACGGCGTCCGCTTTGTCGAAGTCTCCTTCGGCAGCTGGGACACCCACACCGCCAACTTCATCAACACCCCGCGGCTCTGCGACACCTTCGACACCGCCGTCAGCGCCCTCGTCCAGGACCTGGAGGCCCGCGGCCTGCTCAGCAGCACGATGATTGTCGTCACCTCCGAGTTCGGCCGCACGCCGAAGATCAACCAGAACCAGGGCCGCGACCACTACCCGGTGTTCAGCTCCGTGCTCATCGGCGGCGGCGTCAAGGGCGGCATGAAGTGGGGGGCCACCGACAAGGCCGGGGCCGCCCCGGTCGATGGCAAGGTCTCGCCGCCGGACATCAACGCAACCATTGGTTATGCCCTCGGCCTGCCGCTGGACCAGGTGATCTACTCGCCAAGCAAGCGCCCCTTCACCGTCGCCGACAAGGGCCAGCCGCTGACCCATCTGTTCGCCTGAGGACCGGAAGCGGGCCGTCCTGCCATCGCCAGATGGTTCATCGCCAGGATGAAGCCATTTCATCCAGCCAGGCACGACCTCTGCGCATCCCGGGTTGCCAGCCCGGCGGGAGCGGGTAGTCTACGCGCCGCTCCAGTCCGGGCGGGCGTAATCCCCTCGACATGTCTGACCTGGTCAATCCCTTTCAAGAAACCCTCCTTTCGCGCCATCGTGCCGAACCCTGCACCGTGGTCATTTTCGGGGCCACTGGCGACCTGACAAACCGCAAGCTCATCCCGGCCCTCTACAACGTGGCCGCCGGCGGCGACCTGCCGCCTCAGTTCAAGGTGGTCGGCTTCGCGCGTCGTGACAAGACGGATGAAATCTTCCGCGGCGAGCTTGAAGTCGGCAACCGCAAGAACTCACGCCAGGGCCACAACGACGAGCTCTGGGAAAGCTTCAGCCAGACCATTCACTACCACCGCAGCGAGTTCGAGGACCCGGCCGGCTACATCGGCCTGAAGATGCTGCTCGACAAGTTCGACAAGGAGCGCGGCGCCCCGGCCAACCGCCTCTTCTACCTCGCCTCCGCCCCCGAAGCCTTCAAGCCGATCCTGGAAATGCTCAAGGCCACCGGCCTCAACCAGGGCGTCGGCGGCAAATGGGCCCGCGTGGTCTGTGAAAAACCCTTCGGCAAGGACCTCGCCACCGCCCGTGCCCTGAACGAAACCGTCGCCGCCACCTTCGAGGAACAGGACACCTACCGCATCGACCACTATCTGGGCAAGGAGACCGCCCAGAACATCATGGTCCTGCGTTTTGCCAACGCCCTCTTCGAACCCACCTGGAACAGCCGCTACATCGACAACGTCCAGATCACCTGCGCCGAAAACCTCGGCATGGAAGGCGGACGCGGCGGCTACTACGACACCGCAGGCGCCCTGCGGGACATGGTCCAGAACCACCTCTTCCAGCTCCTCAGCCTCGTCGCCATGGAGCCTCCCACCGACCTCAGCGCGGACGCCGTGCGTGACGAGAAGGTGAAGGTCATCCGCGCCCTGCGTCCGCTCGTCGGCCCCGAGGCTGTCGGAGCCAACGTCATCCGCGCCCAATACACCGCCGGCAGTGTCGACGGCGTTTCCAGGGTCGGCTACCGCCAGGAGGACCGCGTGAACCCTGAGTCGAAGACCGAGGCCTACGTCGCCCTGCGCCTCTACATTGACACCTGGCGCTGGCAGGGCGTGCCCTTTTACATCCGCGTCGGCAAGCAGCTGCCGAAGAAGGCCACTGAGATCAGCATTCACTTCAAAAAGCCGCCGCAGGTGCCCTTTGCCACCCAGAAGATGCTCGGCGCCAGCAGTGAGAACACCCTCGTCATCCGCATTCAGCCCGATGAAGGCGTGGCCCTGCGCTTCCTCTGCAAGCAGCCCGGCCAGGCCATGAACATGCAGCAGGTGAAGATGGACTTCCGTTACTCCTCCAGCTTCGGCAAGGCCAGCCCCGAGGCCTACGAGCGCCTCCTGCTCGACGCCATGGCGGGCGACGCCACCCTCTTCGCCCGCCGCGACGAAGTGGAGACCGCCTGGAAGTTCATTGATGAGATCGAGCATGCCTGGCACAAGGCCGACACTCCGCCGACCATGTGCGAGTACCCCGCCGGCAGCTGGGGTCCGAAGGAGGCTGACGACCTGCTCCGCGAAAACGGCCACGAATGGCGGCTGCTGTAAGGGGCATGCAGGATTTCCCATCCCTCCTCAGCGCAGGGGCTCCGTCCCCTCGCTGAGAATGGTCAGATAGGCGTCATAGGCATAGAGACGCCCGTACTTGCCGCCCGTGATCTCACGAACAATGCCCAGCTGCTGCAGCCTCTGAAGAGCCTTCGCGGCCGTGGGCAGCGACACCTTCATCTTTTCCGCAGCCCTTGAGACCGACAGCAGAGGCACCCTTTGCAGATGCTCATGAGCCTGGAGAAGCGAACCTATGGCTCCAGGCAGCCCATGCAATTTCTCCCGATCCTCACGAAACACCGTCCAGAGCCGCCGGGCCGTCAGCGCAGCATCTTCCGCCGTGACCTTGACCCCACGGAGAAAGAAGGACAGCCACGCCTCCCAGTCCCCCGTTTCCCGGACCTGCTGAAGGTGGGCGTAATAGTCTGAACGATGCTCTTTGAAATACAGGCTCAGGTAAAGCATGGGCTGCCTCAGCATGCCTTCAGCGCTCAGGACCAGGGCGATGAGCAACCGTCCGAGCCGCCCGTTGCCGTCCAGGAAGGGGTGCACGGTTTCAAACTGAACATGCGCAAGCGCCGCCTTCACCAGCGTGCTGCTCCTCACCGGATCATCGTGGAGGAACTTCTCCAGATCTCCCATGCATCCAAGCACCAGGTCTGGCGGAGGCGGGACATGCCTGGCGTTTCCCGGCCTTGTACCACCAATCCAGTTTTGCGAACGACGGAACTCACCCGGCTGTTTTCCACTGCCACGGCCGGAGGAGAGCAGCCTGCCATGCAGTTCCGTGATCAGCCGAAGACACACGGGCATGCCCTCAGACAGACGCTTCATGCCAAGCTCCAGCGCTGAAACATAACAGGAAACCTCTTCAACATCGTCCTGCGGCACACCTGGCGCAGCATCCAGTTCATGGGTGAGCAAATCGCCCAGCGAGGACTGGGTGCCTTCAATCTGGGAGGACAGCACAGCCTCCTTTCTCACATAAGAATATAGAAAGACCTGCCGGTCCGGCAGCACGTCAAGCTGCCCATCGAGCCGTCCCACGGCGAGCGCGGCATCCTGAAGCTGCTCATGAAGGCCGTCATCCAACTTCAGAGGAGGTACTGGCGGCAGGGGCGCAGGAACAAAGGCACGGCATTGCTCACCCAGGGTGGAGACCGGGACGAAATAGCCTGTGATTCCTCGATTCATAAATGAAAGAAAGGCGACATTTTCTTTCATTTAGACCCAAACATCGAAAGTTTCCAGCCTCAAAGCACCTCAAATAAAAGAAACCGTCTAGTTTCTTTTATTTCGTTCAGTCAGCCCTGCACTCACACCTCCGGAAGCTCAAATCCGGCGGCGTATTCTTCCTCGCAGAGCTTGTTGGCCTCGGCGGCAAAGGGGCCGGTGAAACGGTTGGCCGCGGGGTCATAGTCGAGCCAGGGCCCGGCGATGATCGGCTGGGCCGTCGGGTCGATGCCGTTGGCGGCGAGGTTCTTGAGAAACTCGGCAAACAGCTCCTGCCCCATCTTGTCGCCCTGCAGACGCTCCTGGATCTCGGCGGGCTTCATCGCCCGGCCAAGCCGGTAGGAGATGTTGGCCAGGTGCGACAGGCAGGCGGCATGATGGCCGTGCCGGATGTGCAGCACGTCCTTCGTGTACTTCCCGGCGCGCACGCTCTCGATGAAGTTCTTCATGTGGTCCGGGCCGTTCTGGAAGTTGTCGAACTTGGTGATGGCCTTGCCCTCGTTGTCGTAGGCCTTCGATTCCGCCACATAACCGCCTTCACAGTGGATGATGTTGCCGGTTCGAATGCCCTTGTAGGGCGGCTCACCGCTCTTCGGATCCAGGTTTTTCGCGGGCAGACCGAACTTGTCCATGATCAGCGGCACAGGCTCATACGGGTGGAAGGCGATCTGGCAGTTGGCGCTCTGGCCGTCATCGACATAACCCCAGCGGTTGCCAAAGCTCATGACGCGCGAGGGCAGCGTGTCCGGATCCCCCAGGGCCCAGCGTGCGACGTCATACTGATGCGGCCCCTGATTGCCGATGTCGCCGCCGCCATACGGCCACTGCCAGTGCCAGTCATAGTGGAACTGCTTGCGCAGGATGGGCAGCTCGGGACGCGGGGCGGACCAGAGCTTGTAATCCACGCTGGCCGGGGGCTGCTGAGGCCCGTCCACCTTGTCGATGCTTGGGCGCAGGCCGTGCACAAGCGCATGGGAAAGCCTCGGCCTGCCGATGTGGCCCTCCTTCACCCACTGCATCGCCGCCGCCCAGCCCAGGTCGGAGCGGCGCTGCATGCCGTGCTGGACGACGAGCCCCTTCGCCGCCGCGCGGCCCGCCGCCGCCATGAGCTTCGCGCTCTCAATCAGGTTATGGCTCACCGGCTTCTCCACATAGACATGCTTGCCGTGCTGAAGCGCCGTCAGGGCGATGAGCACATGGCTGTGATTCGGCGTGGCGATGGTCACCGCGTCCACCTCCTTGTCGGCGCAGCACTCGCGAAAATCGCGGTAGGTTCTCGGCTTGATGCCTTGCTTCGCCAGTTCGCCCACCTGCTTGTCGATCACCTCCTGGTCCGCGTCACACAGGGCCACGAGCCGCACGCCCTTCTGCGCCAGCAGCTCCTTGATATGGCCGCGTCCACGACCTCGGAAGCCGATCACGGCGACCCGGACATCGCCGTTCGCGCCCAGCGGTGCCGCCCAGGCGGGCAGGACGCCGGCTCCGGCAAGGGACGTGGCAAGAAAACGACGGCGCGAGGTGGTGGCGGTGTTCATGGCGCAGGGAATACGCCGCCGCCCGCCCCGGCATTTCGGCCGACACGCAGGTCGGCCCTGTCACGTGCGCAAGAAAAAGCACGACCCCGATCGAGGTCGTGCTTCACAATTTCAAGGCTGCCAGAAACTGGCGGGCCGGGATTACCAGCGGTCGTTGCCACCGTCACGACGGCCACCGCCGCCGCCACCACCGTAGCCGCCACGGCCACCGCCGCCGCCACCACCGTAGCCGCCACGGCCACCACCGCCGCCGCCACCGTAGGGAGCGCGTTCTTCCTTGGGACGGGCTTCATTGATCGCGAGGCGACGGCCCATGAATTCTTTGTCGTTCAGGCCTTTGATGGCTTCTTCCATGGCGGTCACGGAGTCCATGGTGACGAAGGCAAAGCCGCGAGGGCGGCCGGTGACACGGTCCATGGGAAGGAACAGGTCGGTCACGGAGCCATACTGCGAAAAGAGGTCGCGCAGGTCGGATTCAAGGGCGGCGAAGGGCAGGTTGCCCACATACATTTTGGTATTCATAACTTAATCTAGCTTGGGTATCGACAACCTTTACGGGCAGAAAAGCTCCAGTTGCGGATTTCAGAACACCAAAGAATCCGGAGAGTCACCTGATGAACGGCTTTGTCTGGCCTGCAGCAGGTTGACCAGGTGAACATGGCCCCGTTTGAGCCTCTTCACAAGTGTTGTTTTTGTCACACAAGGTCTGACGGCCGCGAAAACGACCGTTCTCATCCGCCCGGCGGGGGCAAAACCCGTGTGTGCAGCAGGGTTGGCGAGCGCTGAATCGGAGGGACGGCGCCCGAGACGAAAAACCGCCCCATTCAGGCTCTCGCGGCCTTTTTCACGGCATCCCAGGCGGCATCCATCTCCTCCAGGGTGAGGCCTGGGTCTCCCATCCTGCGCTCCCCGGAATTCAGGCGCTCCTCCATGGCGTGGAAGCGCTGAACAAATTTTTCATTCGCCGCAGCCAGGGCCGGCTCAGAGTCCACGCCCAGCTTGCGCGCCAGGTTGACGACGCTGAAGAGAAGGTCGCCCAGCTCCTCCTCCACCGCCGGGCGGCTGCCCTGGGCCAGGGCCTCCTCAAGTTCAGCGATCTCCTCCCGCAGCTTGCCAAAGACAGGAGCGACGTCCGGCCAGTCAAATCCGACGCGCGCCGCCTTTTTCTGCAGCTTCTGCGCCCGCATGAGCGCCGGCAGCCCGACACCAATGCCGTGCAGGTGCCCCTCTTTCTGCGTGCCCTTTTCCTGGCGCTTGATGGCGTCCCACTGGGTGAGCACAGCCTCCGAATTGTCAGCGCTGGCTTCACCAAAGACATGCGGATGACGGCGGATCAGCTTCTCGGAGAGGCCATGCGCCATCTGATCGATGTCAAAGGCGCCGGTCTCACTGGCGATCTCCGCATGCAGGACCGGCTGAAGCAGCAGGTCACCAAGTTCCTCACAGATCAGGGCAGGGTCGCCGCTCTTGATGGCGTCCACCACCTCGTAGGCCTCCTCCAGCACATGGGGGATGAGGGATTCATGAGTCTGCTCCTGGTCCCAGGGGCAGCCGCCCGGGGCGCGCAGGCGGTGCACAATGTAACGGAGACGGGTCAGGCCGTCGGGATGGTCAAGGCTGCTCATGACCCCTGCGCTAGCGCGAAAAACCGGGGCTGGCATGGAAAAAGTTTGCGCCCCCCTCCGCCTTGCCTACCGACTCCCCTGCCTCCTTTTGCACCGCATCTGCGTAACTCATTCATCCATCCACCCACATCATCATGGCCTCCGACCTTGTCCTGAACCTGAACGAATCCAACTTTGACGCCGAAATCTCCGCCGCCACCGTCCCGGTGATCGTGGACTTCTGGGCGGAATGGTGCGGCCCCTGCCGCATGCTCGGCCCCGTGCTTGACCAGCTGGCCGAGGAAAAGGCCGGCGCCGTGAAGGTCGCCAAGGTCAACGTCGATGAAAATCCCGGCCTGGCCCAGAAGTTCAACGTCCGCTCCATCCCCATGCTGCTCTTCATCAAGGGCGGCGAGGTGCGCGAAACCGTGGTGGGCGTGCAGTCCAAGGGAGCGCTGGCCGCCAAGCTCGACGCCCTGGCCTGATCCATTTCATTCGACTGATTCTTCAAGGGTGATCCGGAGACTCCGGGTCACCCTTTTTGTTGGGCATCGGTCAGCCCTGCATCACCAGCGCCTGTTCGACGACGGACCGGCCGGCCTCCTGCTCATCGTTGACCACCGCCGTCGCTCCCAGGCGCTTGAGGCGGTCGACATCGGAGGCAAAACGGGCGCGTGCCAGGATGGCGATGTCCTGGCGCAGGTGGCGGACGATGGCGATGCCCTCGGCGATGACCGGCGCGTCCGGAAAGGTGAAGGCCACCAGACGCGCCTCGCGCAGGCGGGAAAGCTCCCAGGTCTCCTCATGCGCGGCATCGGCGAAGAGCACCGGCTGGCCCTGGCGTTTCAAGGCGCGCACGGTGTCCGCGTTCAGATCGATGACCAGCGTGGCGATGCCCTGGTCCTGGAGCGCCTTATTCAATTTTTCGCCCACCGGCCCGTGTCCGACAATGATGGCATGATCCGACAGGCCCTTGATGCGCTGGCTGAGGATGTCGGAATCCGGCATGCGCGGACGGCGCCTGCCCCAGCCGCGTTTTTCAAGCCAGCCGCCCAGGGGTTCACCGGCCCTCATCAAGGCGGGCAGCAGCCCCATGCTCAGGGCCGAAGCGGCAATCAGCACCTGCTGCACCTCGGCTGTCCAGAGGCCGCCCGAGCCCGCCTTCTGCAGCAGCACCAGGGAAAACTCGCCCGCGCTGCTCAGGCCCAGGCCGGCCATCAGGGCCTGACGATGAACCAGGCCCATGCGGCGCGCGATGTAAGTGATCAGGAACGACTTCACGACCATCAGCAAAACCGTCAGCAGCAGCACGGCAGGCCAGTTCAGGAAGGCCATGCGCACATTGACCATCAGGCCGACGGACACAAAAAAGAGCGTCAGGAACAGGTCCTTGATCGGCATCACGTCGGCCAGGATGCGCGGCTTGTAGATGGACTCGCTGACCGCCAGCCCGGCAACAAAGGCGCCCAGCGCCAGCCCCAGGTCCAGCAGGCCGCCAAGGAAGGCCAGACCGATGCAGCAGCCGACCACGCTCAGCGTGAAGAGCTCACGGTTGCGGGTGCGGGTCACGGCATAGAGCAGCGCCGGGATCACCCAGCGGGCGCACACACCCGCCATCAGCACAAACAACCCGCCGCGCCAGGCCAGAGAGCCGACACGTGCCAGCATCGACACCTTTTCATCCCCCGGCTGAGGCAGCAGCAGCGGCAGCACCAGGAAGAACGCGATGATGAACAGGTCCTGGAAAATGGCCACGGCCAGGGCCATGCGCGCCCCGGGGCTGCCCTCCTGCCCAAGATCCTGGAACGACTTCAGGCTGACCGCCGTGGAGCTCATCGCCATCGCCACCGCCACCAGCACCACCGCCGTGCCTGACAAGCCCGCCATCCAGGCGCCGGCCGTCCCCGCCACCATGCAGGCCGCCATCTGCCAGCCACCGCCCACAAAGGCCAGGCGCCTGACATACTTCAGGTCGCTCAGGGAGAACTCCAGCCCCAGTGTGAACATCAGCAGCATGACGCCGAACTCCGACATCTGCGCGATGCCCGAATGCATCGAGCCGCCTCCCAGCAGATCAATCACGCCGCTGTTCGCGATCACCACGCCGCACAAAAAATAACCGGCGAGCAAGGACTGCTGAAGGCGCAGGAGCAGCAGGGAGATCAGCACCACTCCCACCAGCATCAGCGCCAGCAGGATGAACAGGGGCGGAAGATCGGCGGCGGCTAGCAACATTCCTTCCGCCATAAATGCACGATGTTGCATGTGCAATCCTGGTGTTGTCATGAACGCCAGACAGGCTCGAAACGAAAACAAAGATCGTTCCTCGATCAGCCGTTCCCGAAGGCATCATGCGCAACCTCCTGTGGATCACCGCCCTCTTCGGCCTGCTCGGCCCCGCCCTTGCCAAGGCCCCGAACTTCCTGCTCATTCTCGCCGACGATCATGGCTACGGGGACGTCTCGGCGTATCACGAATCCGATGTCAGGACGCCGAACATCGACGGCATCGGCAGGGACGGCCTGATCTTCACCGCCATGCGCGCCAACTGCACGGTCTGCTCACCGTCACGCGCCGCACTGCTGACCGGGCGCTATCCGGACCGGGTCGGCGTTCCCGGCGTGATCCGCACCCAGCCGGGGAACTCCTGGGGCTGGTTCGCCCCGGGCGTGCCGACGCTTGCCGATGAGCTCAAAAAAGGCGGCTACCACACCGGCATCGTCGGCAAGTGGCACCTCGGCCTCGAATCCCCCAACACACCTAACGAAAGGGGTTTCGATCATTTCCACGGGTTCCTTGGCGACATGATGGACAGCTACACCACCCACCTTCGCGAGGGGCGGAACTACATGCGTCTGAACCAGGAGACAGTCACGCCTGAAGGCCATGCCACGGAGATCTTCACCTCCTGGGCCTCGGACTACCTGAAGGAACGCGCGCGCGCCGGGCAGCCCTTTTTCCTCTACCTGGCCTACAACGCCCCGCATTTCCCCATCGAGCCTCCGGCCGAGTGGCTGGCAAAGGTGAAGGCCCGGCGGCCTGATCTGGAGGAAAAACGCGCGATGAACGTGGCCTTCGTCGAACATCTCGACCATTGCATCGGCCAGGTGCTCACCACGCTGAAGGAGACCGGGCAGGAGAAGGACACCCTGGTCGTTTTCAGCGCCGACAACGGCGGCTCCCTGCCCCATGCCCAGAACAACGACCCCTGGCGTGGCGGCAAGCAGGACCACTACGATGGCGGCCTGCGCGTACCCTTCCTGATGCGCTGGCCGGCGGTGATCAAGCCCGGCAGTCGCAGCGATTACCAGGGCCTGAACTTCGACCTCACGCCCACCTTTCTTGAACTCGCCGGGCTCAGCCCCTCGCCGGAGCTGGATGCCGTCAGCCTCGCCCCCATCCTCAGGGGCGGCTCCATCCCTGCGCCTCGCGACCTTTATTTTGTCAGGCGTGAAGGCGGTCCCGCCTATGGCGGCAAAAGTTATGAGGCCATCATTCGCGGCGACTGGAAGCTGATGCAGAACGACCCCTACAGCCCGCTCGAAATGTACCATCTGAAGAACGATCCACAGGAGCAGAACAACCTGGCCGGCAAGGCTCCGAAGGTCTTCAACGAACTCTCCACCGCCCTGCGCCAGCATGTGCAGCGCGGAGGCCGGACACCCTGGCAGAAACCTTGACGGAAAAGCTCAGCGGAACAGCTCGCGGAAAAAGCCCTTCGTCTCCGTGCGGGCACGGTCCGTCCAGTTCCAGGCTTTGCGGGCCGCCTTCTTCACCGCCTTGGCGGCACGCTCGCCCTCACCTTCCGCCACAGGCGGCGCGGTGCTGACAAAACGCGGCGTCCAGTCCTGGAAGATCAGCGCTCCGGACTCGCCCGAAACCACGCAGAAACCGCACTCATGCCCGGTTTCATCCTTGAGCGCCAGACCCCATTCCGGCGCTCCTGTGACGCTGTTCGCCGCAAGCTGATAGTCCACGCTGACAAAGGTGATCTGCGCCAGCGCCGCCGCACGGGCGGCGGCCTGGCGGGCCTCGGAACTGCGGACCTTGAGCCTGTCAAACTCCAGACCACGCGGCGGGGCCGGCGCAAGGATTCGCTCACCCGCCCCAGCCGCCAGCGCCTTCCACTGCCCGCCCTCCATCTTCACAGAAATGCGCAGCTGGGCCTCCGCCCGGAAGACATCCCGGGCATACACCGCCCACTCCGCAGGCTCCGCCGTGGTGCCCGTGCCTTTCAGCAGCAGGATCTCCCGGGCCACGGCCTGGCCGAAGCTGGCGGACACCGCCTGGGAGATTTCAGGGTTGGCGTGCAGTCGGAAAGCAAGTCCAAGCAAAGGCAGCAAAAGCAGGAGGCGCGTCTTCATAGGGGGATGCTTCAAGATGGAAATGCGACACCGTGCTGGCAAGAGCGCTTTTTGGCAGCGTCGTCCGCGCAAGGCGCGGGTTCGATGCATCAATCCAGAGTTGTGCGGCATGTCCCGTGCTGCATGATATTCGTCATGCCTCCGTCTGAAGCCACTCTCTCCCTCCTTGGCAGCGAAGTCGCCCTTCCCAAAATCGACCGCGCCCTGAAGGAAATCTGGTCGGCTGACGAGGCCAAGACCCGGGCCTCGCTCATCAATTTTGCCATCTATTCCGAAGACCCGGAAAGCATCGCCCGCAACAACGAGCACCTCGCCAGGATCACCTCCGACCACTCCTGCCGGGCCCTGCTCATCACCTGCGCCCCTGAAACGAGCCCTCAGCGAGCCCGGGCCTGGATCAACGCCCTTTGCCGGCCTTACCAGGGGAAGCAGGTGGTCTGCAGCGAGCAGATCAGCTTCCTGCTGGAAGGTGGCGATGCCGCCCAGGTTCAGAACGTGGTCTTCGGCCACCTAGACTCCGACCTGCCGCTCTTCATCTGGTGGCAGGGCGCGTTGAACCGGAACTTTGAAGAGCGCCTGTATTCACGCATCCACACGCTCATCGTGGACAGCAGCGCCTGGAAGAACCCGCAGGTCGAGCTGTCCCACCTGCTGGCGGCGCGCAACGCCGCCTCCTTTGACGTGCGCGATCTGAGCTGGACCCGCAGCCACTTCCTGCGCACGGCCCTCGCCAGCGCCTTTCAGGACGCCAAGGCCCTCGAGCATCTGCCCCTGCTTTCCCAGGTCGAGATCACGCATGCGCCCGGCCAGCGCTGCTCCGCGCTGCTTCTCGCCGGCTGGATCTCCCAGCGCCTCGGCACCACGCTTGATGAAGCTGCCGAAGGCCTGGTCTTCGGCAAGAAGGACGGTTCGACGATCCGCTTTCTGCTGAATGAATCCTCCTCGGCCTGCGCCCTCTCCAGCCTGCGCCTCACCGCGCCCTGCCTGGAGCTGACCATCCGGCGCGAGGGCGGCTCCGCCTACGTGCACACCAGCGCCGTCTGTGAAGGCCACAGCCATGAGGAGATGCTGCCTGCGGATGTCGTCAGCGACGCCGAGCTGATCAGCGAGCAGCTCAGCCGCGCCGGCGGCAACACGCACTTCCGCGCCGCCCTGCCCCTGCTCGGCAGAATGCTCGGCCGCTGAACGCCGCGCCGGCTCACGGAGGTGAGCGCAGAAACGCGATGATGTCCGCCACCTGCCCGGGACTGAGCGCGTCGCCAAGGCCCGCGGGCATCAGGGACACGTTCCGCACGGTGCGGATGTCGGCGCGTTTCCGCAGAACCGTTCGTTCGGCACCGCCCGGCAGCCTCAGCGTGAGGCTGGTGGGCGAGTCGGAGGCCGTGACGCCCAGCAGGGTTTCGCCACGCCGTGTCTTCACCATCATCGTCTCATAACCGGGCCTCGCCGCCTCGCCCGGGAACAGGATGTCACGCAGGATCACCTCCGGGGCGCGCTGAAACTCGGCGTCGAGGTCCGGCCCCACGGCATAACCCACACCATGACTGCGATGACAGCTCGCGCAGACCGCGGCGAACAGGGCGTGGCCCTGCATGAGATCCGGCTTCTTCTTCAAAGCCTCGAGGATCGCGGGCACCTTTTTCTCCCACTCGGCCAGCTGCGTGGCGCCGGGAGCCTGGGGCGCCGGAACCTCCACGGGGTTCTCAAGCGGGCGCATGTCCTCAAGACCGAGCTTGAGAATATCCCGCGGCCTGCCCGCAGGCAGGGCGGCCAGGCATGCGGAAATCTCACGGCCGTCACCCCGCGCCGCCAGCACACCCGCAAGGTTGGCCATCACCGCCGCCCCCTCCCCGGGATCGGCCGCAAGCGCGAGCAGAAGCTCCTTTTCCAACCCGTGCGCCGAGCACGCGATCGCGGCGTCCATCCATTTCAGCCCGCCAAAACGCCGTGCCAGCAGCAGCAGCCTTTCCTTGTCCGGCCCGAGGCTCAGGGCCAGCTGAAGGGCGAGCCGGGGCGGCAAGGCTTCATCCGGCTCGATCTGGCGCGCCAGGGCGTCGTCCTGACGCAGCTTCAGCACCAGGGCATCCGACTTACCTAACGAAGGTTGCTTCCAGGTGTCCGCGGCCTCGAGGATCCAGATGCGGCCGCGATCCTGTCCGTTCACCAGCCCGTACTGCTGCTGCAGGTGCCGGGGGATGGCCGAATAGTCCTCGATGATCTCCCGGTAAAAATCGACCACCGCCATGTGTCCCTCCGGCGTCTGCGCCAGCGCGATCGGGTGAAACCAGGCGTCACGCGAAGCGAGGAACTCGCGCCGCTCCTCACCCTTGACGCGGCGGAGCCGGAGCTGTGTGCCGTCACGGACGATGTCCGCACGGTGAACGAGGTTTTGCGCGGGCTCGCAGACGAAGTACTGGCCGCGCCAGACCAGCGGGCTGCAGGCGCTGGTGAAGTAGCCGGATGCCGCCGCGTCACTGAGGCTGATCTTCCGGTAGAAGGCGAAGTATTCGGCGTGCTGCTCTCGCTTCGTCCGCCAGGGATGCGGAGGCGCGATGGGATAAACGCGGGTGTCGTCGCTGGCAGGCGAGTCCAGCACCGGCGCAGCGGCGTCGGGATTGCGTTCGAGATACTTCCAGGGGATCGGCGTGACAAAGAGGCCTGGATGAGTGGTCGTGGCGACGAAGCGGTCACCGCCCTGAGTAAAGGCCATGCCCGTCGTCTTGGTGCTGCCACTGACGGGCTCGATGACCGTGCCATCGGGACGGATGCGGAAGTCGGTGGGCGGCAGTGTGACGGGCCTGGCCAGATGTGGGCCGGTGATCGTGCCGCCGCTGTTGCCACGCCCGAAATACAGCCAGCCATCCGGCCCCCAGGTCGGGGAGTTGATCCGACGCTCCAGGATCGGCGAACCAAAACCGCTGAACAGGTTCTCCTGGATGTCGGGCCTGTCATCCCCGTCGCTGTCCTTGAGAAACACAATGTGCGGCGAGCAGGCGACGATCACCCCACCGTTGCCCGCGGCGATGCCATGGCAGGGCGGCAGGCGGTCCGCCCACACCACCTCCTTGTCCATGACGCCATCTCCGTCGGTGTCACGCAGCAGCTTCACCGTGCCGTAGGTCTGCGCCTCCGCCTTGTTCTTCGCCTGCTCGCCGGCCTGGATGCGACGCACCTCGAGGTCGAGCCGCCCCGACTTGTTCAGCTCATCAATGTCGTACTGTCCCTCGAGGTTGTAACCATGCAGCTCACAGACAAAACAGCGCCCCTTTTCATCCCAGCAGATGCCCGAGGGTTCCGTGATCAAGGGCTCGGAGGCGAGCAGGCGGATCCTGTATCCCTCGGGCACCTGGAACTGCCGGGCGCTCTCCGCAGGGGACAGGGGCTTGGGCGCGTCGTCAGGGCGCGGAATCTCCGCACCAGCAGCAGCCGCCCACAGGGCAAGGATCAGGAGAAATCTCATGCCCAGAATACACCCGGTCTGACAAAGCTGTTTCAACACGCCCGTATGACTGCCCATGCCCGGTCACGACCACGGCCATGCCTTCACCTTCATGAACCCCCGGCTACGGGACGGCGTGGTCGTGCATGGACGCCGTTCCGTGCTGAAGACCAGCCTGGCAGGCCTCGGCTCGCTGACGCTGCCAGGCCTGCTGAAGCTGCGCGCGGAGGGCGCCGCCAGGCATTCCCAAAAATCCGTCATTCTTCTCTGGATGACAGGCGGGCCCTCGCACATCGACACCTGGGATCCGAAGCCGGACCGCCCCATCGAAAACCGCGGCCCTTTCAAGACCATCGCCACGCGCCTGCCGGGCGTGCGCATCTGCGAGTTTCTGCCGAAGCAGGCGGCCATGCTCGACAAGTTCACCCTCATCCGCTCGGTGGACTGCCGCTTCAGCAATCATGAGCCGAACATGGTGATGCAGACGGCGAACCTCGCCAACGAGCCGCGCACCAACCCGCGTGCGAAGTTTTATCCTTCCTTCGGCAGCATCGTGGCAAAGCACCATGGCGCCAACCATCCCGCCATGCCTCCCTATGTGGTGCTGAACCTGAAGTCGCGTTCGCACGTGGCCTGGGGCGGCTACCTCGGCACCCAATACGACCCCTTCGACGGCAACAACGCCACCCGCCTCTTCCAGCTTCCCGCCGGCCTGAGCATGGAGCGCCTGACCGCCCGCCAGTCCCTCAGCCGCCAGATGGACGGACTGCGCGCGGAGATCGATGCCAGCGGCATGATGGGCGCCATGGACGCCTTCGGCCAGAAGGCCTTTGACATCATCGCCGGAGGTCGTGCGCAAGAGGCCTTCGACCTGGACAAGGAGCCGAAGAAAGTGCGTGACCGCTACGGCGATCATGACTGGGCAAAGCAGGCGCTGCTGGCGCGCAGGCTCGTCGAACGCGGCTCCTCCTTTGTCACCATCGACCTCAGCAACCACGGCGCCTCCGGCACCTGGGACAACCATGGCGACAACATCCCGCCCTACGGCGGCATCTGGAACGGACTGCGCCCGCTGCTTCCCGTCTTCGACCATGTCATCACCACGCTGGTCGCCGACCTGCAGGAACGCGGCATGCTCAAGGACACCCTCGTCATCGCCATGGGTGAGTTTGGGCGCACCCCGAACCTCGGCACCCAGGGCAGCACCGACGGGCGCAACCACTGGCCTGTCGTGATGAGCATGTGCCTGGCGGGTGGTGGATTTCATCACGGCCAGGTCATCGGCGCCAGCAGCAAGGACGGCGGCGAAATCGCCGAACGTCCCGTCACGCCGGGCGACATCGCCGCCACCATCTATCATCACATGGGCGTGCCCCTGGACGCGACCTACACCGACCACCAGGGCCGGCCCAACTTCATCGTGGACCAGGGCAGGCCGATCACCGAGCTGATCGGCTGACCCGAGGAATCCTGATGATCGCGCTTGAAGCGGCGGACAGGCTTCGACAAAGGGAGTCATGCCCGCCTTGAAAGCCTTTCTCTTCGACCTCGACGGAACCCTCATCGACTCCCTTGCGGACCTTGCCGCCGCCGTGAACCGCATGCTTGCCGAGCACGGCCATCCGCAGCGCGAGCTGGAGGTCTTCCCCAAATACATCGGCGACGGCGTGCGCCAGCTTGTTGAACGCGCGCTGCCGGAACAGGCGCGCAGCCAGGAGAACATCGAAGCCTGCCTGCGTGACTACCAAAGGCACTATGCCGAGGGCTGGCATGACCAAACCGTCGTCTATGCAGGCATCCAGGAGCTTCTCACGGAACTGAAGGCGCGCGGCTTCAAGGTCGGCTGCATCTCCAACAAGCCGCACCGGTTCACCAAGCTCTGCTGTGATCACTTCTTCCCCGCCGGCACCTTTGACGTCGTGCTCGGCCAGCGCGACGAAGTGCCGCGCAAGCCAGATCCGGCGGGCGCCCTGGAGGCGGCGACGCTGATGGGTGTCGACGTGCGTGAATGCGCCTACATCGGCGACTCCGGCATCGACATGAGCTTCGCCAGGAACAGCGGCATGACCGGCATCGGCGTCAGCTGGGGCTTCCGGTCCGTTGAAGAGCTGAGGGAAAACGGGGCGGCGCTGATCGTTGATCATCCCGGTGAAATCCTGGCCCGGGCCTGAAGTGCCCGCGTGAACGCAATGAATCCTTGCATTCATCCGGAAGCGTATAACCTATTATGATGAACTCCGTGTCACGCCACGTCGGAAAGACGGCCCTGCAGGCCGGTCCGCGCGTGACCGCGCCCGCCTGCCACAGGCTTTGCGCAAGCCGGGCCTGAGCGGACAGCCCCCGCACCTTCAAGGGCTGTCCGCGCACCTTCCAGGATCATGCATCCTGGCTTTCCAACCGTCCAGCCGCGCCCGCTGACCGGGCCGCCTGGCACTGTGCCCGCCGCCATCCGGCCGTGCGTGTGATGACACGCATCCTGGCATGGAGGGTCGATGCATGCCGCCGCCCGGAACCCTGGGCGTGCAGCCATCAGAAAACACAACCCGTTCAGGAAACCACGCCCTTCAAACATCATGAAAATCATTCAAAATCTCCTCACACGAAACCCCCTCCTCATGGAACGCCCCTCATGGCTCGTCATCTGCACGCTGAAAAGGCGCGAGTCCTTCGGGACCGTGACCTGCACCGCCCGTTATGAGCTGGCGGCGACCAGCGAAGACGAGGCTCGAAGCGCCGTGCGCGAGTTCGTGCAGCAGGCCCATCCCAGGTGCTCCATCGAGTCCATGCAGATCAGCCGGCAGGCATGGGAGCACAGCAGCTGAGACCCCCGCCACATCCATCCGCACGGGCGGCATCTCCTCAGCGGGAGGTGCCGTCATCGACTGCCCGGAAACCCACTCTTCCAGAACTGACATGAATCCTTCCAGCATCACCTATTACGATGAAGTCACCCTTCGCCCCCTCAATGTCCTGGGCGCCCTGCATGAACCGGACCTGGTCATCCAGGTCGTGCCCGGCCATGAGGCGGACGCCGAGGCCGGCCGCATCTCCTCGGAGGCACCGCTCGGCCGGGCTCTGCTGCATCGGCGGCACGGAGACACCGTCACCATCCAGGTGGGCGGCCACAGCGTCTCCATGCGCGTCCTGGCCGTGAAAAAGTCAGAGCCTTCGGCAGCTCTCGAAACGGCGGCCTGACGGTCTAAAAAAAGAGGGGGACGCCACAGGCGTCCCCCTTCAATCAATGACACTCCGGCGGAGCAGCGATCACTCCCACTCGATGCTCGCAGGCGGCTTGGTGCTGATGTCGTAGAGCACCCGGTTCACGCCCTTGACGCCGTTGAGGATCTTGTTGGAGGCGTTGCGCAGAACGCTGTAGGGCAGCTCGACCCAGTCGGCCGTCATGGCGTCCTCGCTGATGACCGCACGCAGGCTGATCGCCTGCTCGTAGCTGCGTTCATCCCCCTTGACGCCCACGGTCTTGACGGGCAGCAGGGCGGCATAGGCCTGCCAGGTCTGCTCATACCAGCCGCTGCGGCGCAGCTCACCGATGAAGATGGCATCAGCCTGCTGCGTGATGGCGACACGTTCCGGCGTGATCTCGCCAGGAATACGAACAGCCAGGCCGGGTCCGGGGAACGGATGGCGCCACAGGGCGCGATGAGGAATGCCCAGGCTGGCACCCAATGCACGAACCTCGTCCTTGAAGAGCTCGGCCAGGGGCTCCAGCACCTTGCCCTGCTCCTTGAGCTCCATGATGCGGTCCACCCGGTTGTGATGCGTCTTGATCTTGCTGGCGATGCTGCCGCTGGTGGCGCTTTCGATCACGTCGGGATAAAGCGTGCCCTGGGCGAGAAGCTCGACGTTGTCCGCCACCTTCCAGAACTCCTCGACAAAGAGGGTGCCGATGATGCGGCGCTTCTGCTCGGGATCCGTGACGCCCTTGAGCGCCCCGAGGAAGGTGGCGCTGGCGTCGATCTGCTCGATGGGCACGCCGACCTCGTCAAAGAGGGCCTTGACCTCCGCGGCCTCGTTCAGGCGCATCATGCCGGTGTCGATGAAGATGCAGCGCACCTTCACGCCCGCTTTGGCGAGCAGGACGGCCAGCACGGTGCTGTCCACGCCGCCGGAAACGCCGCAGATGACCTCGCGGCTGCCAACCTCCGCGCGGATGCTGTCGAGCATCTGGGCCTTGAAGGCGTTGATGTCGAACGCGGCCAGGGTGGCGCCGCTGCGGGTCAGGAAATTCTTCAGGATCTGCGTGCCCTCATGGCTGTGGGTGACCTCGGGGTGGAACTGGATGCCCCAGCAGCGGTCTGACCACTTGAGCGCCACAGGCACGGCGTCCTCGTTGGTGGCGATGACCTTGGTCGTGCCCGAAAGATTGGCGCAGGTGTCGCTGTGGCTCATCCAGACCTGGGACTCATGCGAGATGCCGTTGAAGAGGTCCTCGTGATCCGTGACGACCAGCTTGGCGGGGCCGTACTCACGAGTCACGCCGGGCTTCACGGTGCCGCCATGCTTGATGTTCAGAAGCTGCATGCCGTAACAGACGCCGAGCACCGGCACGCCGAAGGACATCAGCTTCTCGAAATCCACGTCCGGGGCATCCTTTTCCGAGGTGCTGCGAGGACCGCCGGAGAGGATGATGGCACCGGGGTTCTTCCGGTTCGCCAGCTCGGCCGGCGGATACAGATGCGAGGCAAAGCCGAGCTCACGGACGCGGCGGACGATGAGCTGGGAATACTGGGAGCCGTAATCAAGGACGGCGACTTCTTGGGCGGTCATGGGAGAAAGGGGCGGACGAACAAAAAACAGGGAGGCAGGCGCATCAATGCGGCTCGTAGTTCACGGGCTCCTCGGTGATGACGACATCGTGCGGGTGGCTTTCCTTGAGGCCGCCGGCGGTGATGCGGACGAACCGGGCCTTGGCACGCAGCTCCTCAAGGTGGCCTGCGCCCACGTAGCCCATGCCGCTGCGCAGCCCGCCCATCAGCTGGAACACGACATCCGCCAGCGGCCCCTTGAAGGGCACGCGGGCCTCGACGCCCTCGGGCACAAGCTTGCCAGAACTGTTCTGGCCGTAGCGGTCGCCAGCCCCCTTGCGCATGGCCTTCAGGCTGCCCATGCCACGGTATTCCTTGAAGGTCCGGCCCTGCCATTTGACCATGTTCCCCGGGCTTTCCGCCGTGCCGGCCAGGAGGGATCCGAGCATGACGCAGTCCGCGCCGCCGGCGATCGCCTTGACGATGTCGCCCGAGTAACGGATGCCGCCGTCGGCGATGACGGTGATGCCGCGCTCGCGGCAAACAGAGGCGACCTCCTGCACGGCGGTGAACTGGGCCATGCCGACGCCGGAGATGACACGGGTGGTGCAGATGGAGCCCGGGCCGACCCCGACCTTGATGGCGGAGGCACCGGCCTTGATCAGATGCAGGGCGCCGTCTGCCGTGACCACGTTGCCGGCCACGATCGGAATGCCCGCACCCACCTTGCCACGAAGCCTTTCAATGACCGAGGCGACCCGCGTGGTATGCCCGGTGGCGGCGTCGATGAACAGGGCGTCCGCACCGGCGGCGACGAGCGCCGCGCCGCGATCGGCGCAATCCTCGCCCACGCCGACGGCGGCTCCGACGCGGAGCTGGCCGTTCCGGTCCTTGGCGGCATGAGTGAAGGTGTTGCGCTTGGTGACGTCCTGCTTGGTGATGAGGCCGGCCAGGCGGCCCTGTTCATCGACCAGCGGCAGCTTCTCGATGCGATGGGTGTAGAGGATCTTGAGCGCCTCTTCGAAGGAGGTGTTGGCCGTGCCCGTGGCGAGGCGCTCACGCGGCGTCATGATGGCGGACACGGGGGTGTCGGTGTTCTCAATGTACCACATGTCACGGCTGGTGACCATGCCGACGAGCTTGTTGTCCGGGTCGACGACCGGGAAGCCGCTGACGCCCTTGGTCTGCATGAGCCACTGGAGTTCGCCCAGGGTCGTCTCAGGGCGGACGGAGTGGGGGTTCTGGATGACGGTGTTCTCCGAGCGCTTCACCCGCGCCACCTGCTCCGACTGATAGTCGATCGGGCAGTTGCGATGAATGACCCCGAGGCCGCCTTCACGCGCCAGCGCGATGGCCAGTTCGGATTCCGTCACCGTGTCCATGGCGGAGGAAAGGACGGGAACATTGAGGCGGATGGATCCGCCAAAGGTGGTGCTGATGTCCACATCACCGGGGAGCACTTCACTCAACCCGGGCAGGAGCAACACATCATCAAAACTGAGTGCAAGAGAAGGTAGATCGCCCATAGGCCATCTAATCAGCACTCACGTCCCTGTCACGCGGAAAATCACGCCCGGTCAGGGGCGGTAGATGCGCGCCTTGCCCGTGTAGGCGTCGATCTGGATACAATAGTAGTTCGGGGGAGGCATCGTCGGGGAGTTCACGTTTTGAGACTCGACGAGTGTCATGAAGCTCTCATTCAGGGGCGGGATGGTGTAGGCGGTGGCCTGGGCGGCGGCGGTGTTGCCCGCCTGGCCCTTGGTCAGCAGACGGCAGCTGCCGTCGGGATAGAAACGGAGCGCGCAATAGGTGACGGAATCACCGCTGGCACCGGTGCCCGGTTGAAAGACATAAGTTCCGGACAGCTGGCCCTTGGTCTGGGTGGCGGTGGTCTGCAGCAGGGGTGAAAGCTGGGACTGGGGTGACAGGACGATTCCTGAATCCAGGTAATAAGGCTCGGAGATGGCCACAGGATCCGAGCCTGAGGGCGTGTCCACCACCTGATAGGCGTAAAACAGCTCGGCGGTCGGCATGTCTGAACCGGGGTTGACGTAGCGGTAAAACCGCATCTCGACTTCACGGCTGCGGGCAATGGCCTCCTGCTGGGCCAGGCTGAGGCGGTTGAGAAGGCTGTCCCCGGCGGAGCTGAGCCGGGTTGAACGAAGCACGTCCACCAGGGTGGGCGTGGCCAGGGCGACCAGGAGCGCGATGATGCCGACCACGGTCAGCATTTCAACCAGGGTGAAACCCAGGCTGGCGTGACGCGCGCGGCTTCGGGGGGTTTGAGCGTGCAGGTGCATGACCATGGCGTTGCGTAAAGGAAGGTTCAGATGCTCCACTTGGAGCCGCGGAGCTGGATGGTGGCGGAAAACACACGGTAGTTCACCTTGCGCTGCTGGAGCATGGCGGTGATGGAATTCACCTCCGTCTCCAGGTTGTGCGCCTGGGTGAGCTTGGTGCCGACGTCACTTCCAAGCGGCGGCGTTCCGCCGCCTCCCGCGCGCTGGTCGAGCATGTCCGCGGATTTCTCGTCGATGGCGATCAAGACGACGCGCACCATGGGGGGCAGCAGGTGCTGGGTGCCCTGGGGTGAGTCGGTGGTGGGATTGAAGATGGCGCTGGAATCATAGGTGTAAGCCGGGGCAATCTCGGTCGGGCCGCTCGCCGACTCGGGTTCGTTGGCCTGCCTCGGCTCACGGCGGGGAGAGATGATCAGGGCCACGATGTTGTCAGCCACAGGGCGTGTGAGGAGGGCGGCGGCCTGCTGAGCGCCGCCCGTGGCCGTGGCACCTGCCCTGGCAAACCAGGTCCTCGGAATCGGCGCCTTCGGGTTGGACGCCACCGTGGCGGATGCAGCATACATGGTGTTGAGCTCCGTCGGCGGGCTGAACTCCATGAGGCGGTAACGGAACTTGCTCTGCCTGTTTTGAATGAAACGGGGGGCCCAGGACTCGTCCGAAGAGAACTGGACGAAGTAGCCCCTGGCGCACAGCAGCTTGTCGAGCCCCACGTAGGCGGGCGTGTTGGAGACCCCCAGAGGGGCCTGGAAAAACACCGCATGCCCCGGCAGCATGGCTTCCCCCCCGTTGACAAGGTCGGAGGCCTTGCCGCAGACAAAATGCAGGTCCGAATGTCTGACGTAGCTGGTGGGAGCCGCCGTGGCCGCGCCAGTGCTGGCCGTGGAGAGGTAGTTGGTGTCGTAGTCGATGTAGGTGTTGAGCGTCGCCTGGCCCAGGTTGCGGGTCAGAATGTCAAAGGCGGTCCTCGCCTCACGGAACTGGCTGACGCGCGCGTTGGAGGCGGACCAGGTGGACTGGACCTGGCCGATGACCTGGGCGCTGATCAGCAGCAGGATGGTGAGCACGGCGAGCGACACCATGATTTCAACCAGGGTGAAGCCCGTCCGCAGCTGGCGTGGCGCGTTGAAGGGTTTAGCGTTCATGGTGAAGAAGGGAAATCTTACGTTCTGGATGATCAGGGGGCGAAGCGCTTGGATTCGATCACACGGAAGCGGTAGTAGCTGTCCAGAGGCGGGTGAGCGGTGTCATCGAGAGGGTCGCCGGTGGTGAAATCAGCAGCCGTTCCAGCCTTGGCCAGGTCCGTCATGTCCACATAGCGTTCCAGCAGGAACGAACCGCGGTACTCACCGGTGACCTCGTCAATCCCAGGTGTGAACTTGTTCACCGCCCAGCCGTCATCCTGGGACCCGCGCAGGGCCTTCTTCAAGGTCTGCACCCGCACATGCACACGGAAGGTGTTCGAGCGTGTGGTCAGCTTGGCATAGAGATTGGAATACGGGGCTTCACGCGTGTTGTCCCCCGTGGAGAGGTGATTGTTCCAGAAGTTCTCCATCGCCCCCTTGCGATCGCCAAGGCTGCTCATCTGATCCTGGCTGACGTTTTCCCGCGACGAGTCATTGGCGCCGGGCACCATGACAGGGGTCGTGGCCCCGTTGCTCGCTGCCACACGGTTTCCTGTGGTTGAAACACGGGAGGGAATCAGATGCATCTCGCAGATCTGGGAGGCGGAGCGGAAGAGACCGGACCTGAACACACCGGGCATGCCATCGTTGACTGTGTCACCCCCACCAACACCCGAAGGTCCACGTCCGTTGTCGATGGCTCCGAAGTTGAAGCGTTCTTCAAACTGGCGAAGCGTGCCCACCACGCGCCGGCTGGCGGCCTTGTAGGTCCACCAGGGGCTGTCGGCGTTACCGTTTTCGTTGTTGAACCTGTCAATCACGATCGAACGGTGCCAGCGGGCCGCAGCATCGCCCTGACGCACGCTTTCATCCCGATACGTGGGAGCCGTCTGTCCGAACGGACCGAAGCCCTGGCGCTGGCGGCGAGCCCATTCATGATCGATGTTGGGAAGCGCCGCAAACATCTCCCCCTTCATGACAGCATGAAGAGCGGTCGCCCGGCGGATGTGGGTGAAGGGCAGCATCTGATAATTCATGTTCACCTTGCCGGCGGTGGAGAGAGGCTCGCTGATGGCGTAGGGCTCAACCACCGGCATCCAGAAGAGGTCGAGCAGGTAATGGTCGGGAGGCGTGGCCTCACCCGGGTGACGTGGCAGACCGCCGTTCATTAGCACATGTGGACGGAACAGAAGGTTGGTCCAGGCGCCATTGCCGCCTGCGGCGGCGTCAGGATTGGTCTTGTTGGCGAAGTGCACACGGCTGGGCAGGGAGCCCATCATCACCGGCGAGCTGACCACACGGTTGGGCGTGAAGAAGGAACGGCTGGCGGCGCCGAACTTGGTCGTAATGCCATCCGGGCGGAAATAAGAGAAGCGGTATTCCACATCCTTGGTCCAGCCGCTGCCGCGGTAAAACCCGACGGCCATGTTGCCTTCATCCGGCTTGTTGATGAACGTGCCGACGCGACCGCCGGGGTCGGTTTCATCGAAGTCATAGTAGCGCTGTGCCAGCCTTGCCGGCGGCAGGCTCTGAGTCACGGGATGAGCCCCGTCGCCGTTCCTGCCGGAGAAGGCGGCATCCGGCAGGAGGGATTCACCCACCCTGACGGTGACGGGCAGGACGGCCTTCTCATAATCCACCTGGCGCTTGAGCTGGTTAGTGACGTTGCCGGAGCGGTCAAAGCCAGGTTCGGCGCCTGCGTTATACGAGGAGAAGTTGTGCGCCATGAAGGCATCAGGTTCATCGTACAGAGGGTGCGGCGACCAGTCCGATGCCTGGACGATGGTCTTGGCAAAAATCAGCCTCGCGTCACCGTGGCCGGGAAGCAGGGAGCGAACCACGTCCGTTCCCGTGTGGATGACCGGCTTGTTGTAGAAATTGCCCTCCATGTCTTGGCCGTAGCAGATGCGGGCGAGACGATAGGTGGCGCGTTCATCCTTGATGTCGTAGACCTTCACATCCTCAAAGTTCGTGGTTTTCTCAAAGCCATAGATCATGGCACGGCTGCCCGGGAAGCGCTGGAACTTGTTGGCCGGAGTATTGGGCGCATCGTTTTTGGCCGAGTCCCCGTTGACGGTCGCCCTGTTTTCGTTGGTAACACCCGCCTTAGGCTCGGCCAGGCGTCCAGGGAAGCGATCCGTGTCATTGCTGCCGTCATTGCGTGCCAGGGCTCCGACCCTGTGGAAGGCCCACCAGTGCGGGGCCTGCAACGCGGGGTGTCGATTAAGCTGCTGATCCGAAGGACGAATCCACTCAATCTTGGCGGTGGGCTGGACCACCAGGTCAGGGCTGGGCATTCTGCCTTGGGGAAACGTGAAAAAGATGGTCTGAATCAGGTTTTTCCGGTCGTGTCCGTCATAAATGTCCAGCCGGAGCGGTCCCCTTGATTGCATCTGCATGGCCTGGTCGCTCTTGATGGTGAAGAAATTGGAAACCAGGTCCATGTTGACCAGACCGGCATGCACCCTGCTCGTGACGGCGTCGCTGTAGCTTGGATCAGCCGGCATTCGGCCCATGGCCGGCAGATGCCTGTCGAGGGCCAGACGCCTGAAACTGGAGTAACCGCCCACCTCAGGGGTGCCGTCCACTGAATAGATGGATGCCGCACTCTTCAGGATGACGTCCTCCGTCTTGCCAAAGACCGACTTGCCATTGACTTCCAGCTTCTGAAGCTCCTGGGCGCGCAGGACAACGGTGAATTCCGGGAAGATGGGCGTGTAGCCGACGGAAGGGCAGAAGAACTCCAGGTGAAGCATCGCCTGGATGCGCTTTTCATCCACTTGCAGAGGCGTGTTTTCTTCCAGGGTGTAGTTCCAGTTTTTCGAATCCTTGCCGGGATGCAAGCTGGTGTGCCTGCCGAGATTCTCGTCCGTCACCGGGCCACTCTCGGTCGCATAGAGTGACTGCACCAAGCTGTCGATGTCGCCGTTCAGGGGGGGGAAGTTGGAGTAATAACGCCTTTTGATGGCATTCGTGCCATTCTTGTCCGCATCCTGCCAGCACATGTGGGTCGTCGGGTTTTCATCGGCAGGAGGTGGAAGGTCAAGGATCTTGACGTTGGGGACACCGAAGCCCTGGGGCACCTCGTGCTCGACGATAAACCTGTTGGCGGTGTTTTCGTTGATCCGCAGGGCCGTCCTTCCTCCGGACACCGTGCCGGTCTTCGCCATGGCCTCCAACTTGGCGTTGTCGACCTGCGGGCGGGCGCCACTGACGCCCGTATTGACCCAGCCCGGGTTAAGAAACTTGTACTGCTTCACCATGGGATTGTCCGGGTCGTTGGGAGCCAGTTCCAGGTGACGCCAGCTGTACATGTCAGGCTGGCCGTCCGCGGTGCAGATGAACTGAACACCGATTTCGCTGATGGAAACCGCCCTGCCGAAGCCACGGTAGTTCTGTCCGCCGATGTTCCAGGTCGAGGGCGTGACCTGGCCATGGCCGGGGAACACACGATCTTCCAGAGGATTCTCCCTGTTGCCGGCGTTCAAGTTGCGGTAAGCGCTGGGCGTGAACGTTCGGAAGGTGTTCAGGACGTTGTCACGCTGGTCGTAGAGGTTGTTCGCGTCAGAGCTGTAGGGCAGCGAGTTGACTGGCAGAGCAGGCCAGTCCTCACGTTTTCCGGACAGGTAGCTGTCATGAAGGTTGGTGGAGCGGATGTAGTCGAACATCTCGACGATGACCTGGCGGTAGTTTTCGTAGCCGCCGGCATTGCGCATCTTGGTCTTGAAGGTGTTGCCAGCTCCACCCACGGCGGTCTCCGCCGGGAAGATTGCGGTGGAAAGAACCTTGTCGAGCATGCCCAGCAGATCCTTGTTGCGAGGGATGTTGATGTCCGTGGTGGGGCTCTGGGCGAGCTGCCTCTGGAAGTAGTAGAGATTGCCGGAATTGCGGGCTCCGAGACGCGAGCAGAACATGATCAGGTTTTCAAAGCCCGTCCGCTTGTTGCCCTCCGTGTTGACCGGCCACATGGCGATGCGAGGCAGCCCCAGCATGCTGATTTCACTGGCCCGGCTGTGGGCGGTGAGGAAGGCGGAGGCGCGCTCAAGGGTCTGCTTGGTGAAAAGCTCGCCACCCTGGATGCTGGTGTCATTGACCGTCCGGGTCTTGTCGCCCACGGCGGAAAAGAACAGCTCGTCCACACTGGCATAAAGCCTTTCCGTCAGGGCGTTTTTCAAATCCACCGCATCCGCAAGGCCGCCCCTGCCCTGGTCATAGGTGTCACCATGGAACAAGCTGGTGCCGGCGTTGCTTCCGCCGGTGTTGATGCGCGGAATCAAGTTGTAGATCCGGTTCTTGACGGACAGCGCCGCGGTGTAGGCGGCGGACCCCGCAGTGCGGAAGGTGGTGCCGACCGGGTAGACCTCCAGGTCACGGTTGAAGTCGAGCATCGGGTTGGGATAGAGCACGCTGCTGAGGGCCACGGTGGCGGGATGCCCCGGGAAGCGCTGATACTCGTTGCGCGCCGCCGAATAATCCGCCCAGCGGTGATCACGTTCGTGATAATACGTCGGACGTCCCTGGAAGGTGGGCTCGGAGGCGGTGTTGATGTTGATCTTGCAGGTTTCGTCATCCGTCCAGAAGGCCAGTCGGGCCACAATCGGGTTGCGTGCGCTCGCCTGTTCTGAACCCTGGAACTCCATCCTTTCATTGAGGGTGCCCAGCGTGCCGTCCTTCAGCATGTAGAGCCATTGGACAGGCATGGCCAGACGCAGGGAATCAATGCCTGAGCCGGTGGCCGGCGGCTGAATAATGGACGGACGGCCTGTCTTGGGATCCTTGTTGGCGATGTCCCTGTTGGTCAGCGCCGTGGTGGTGGAATACTGGAAGCCCTCCACAGGAATGGCCGTGCCCGCGCCCGGATTCATGCTGTAGGCCGCGCGTGGATCAATGACGGGAAAGTAGGTCTCCGTGGATGCCACCGTGCCAGTCGTCGTGACCACCCCTTTCACGACGGGTTCGTTGATGTCGACATAGCGTGCCACGTTGTTGCCCTCGCTCCAGTTGGCCGGCGGCTCGGACCCACGCACGAAATTGTACTCCTCACCAACGCTGGTGCCACCTGTGGAGGTTCCCGTGCCCTGAAAGATCATGTCGGCATCAGAGAACAGCTTGTAACCCGCCAGGAACGCCCCGCTTGCCGTGTATTTCCGCACCGCCCCGGGCTGGGTGGCGTGAATTTCACGACCGCTGACCCCGGTGTTTTGATCCGCCCCCGCACGTATCTGGCCGACCACGATGTTCACCGCCGTGTCGGCAAGGCGACGAGCCGACTGTGCCGAGGAGTAGGTCATCGTGCCCTTGTGCTCCGTGTCTGCCACGCTGAGGAAGGCAAGCATGACAATCGTCGCCAGCGCAATCATCGAAAGCACGATGATGAGAGCCAGACCACGACTTCTCCTGGCATCCTTGAGGAAGTTTCGAATGGTTTTCATGGGGGGAGGCAATTTCGGGATTTATGTCAATTAAATCGAAATCGGAGAAAAATTTCAAGCCATGAAGTCATTGCACAGTATTTACTTGGTTAATACAAAGGCGGTCCAACATGGCAGCCTCAGTGACTTATCTGGCGGAAATCTCCGCTCTTCAGCGATCCTGAAAAATAAAGATTCCTGATTGCTGCGGGCTGGTTGTCGGCTTTTCCAAGCCCACAGGCTTTTGATCGATAATGAAATAACCCACACCGATTACATCCGTAATCCTAACAGGGGCACCTGGAGCGCTTAGAAGCTTGCGAACGGCCAGGCCCTGGAAGGAAACCGAACGTTTGAGAGCCCCGTCAACGAGCTTGAAGCTGCCGCTGAGGCCACCGGTCTTGGTCGCGGCGATCTTGGTGAGAGCCGTGATGAAAGGGATGTCCAGCTTGCTGCCCGCCCTCACGGTGACAGCGGTGGCACCGCTCAGGTTCGGGTTGGTGAGCGTGTCCACATCACCGCCGACTGGGAGCGGGATGGAGTCATCAAAGGTGCCGTCCTCGCTGAATTGCAGGTCCGCAAGGAAGTCCACAGGACCAGGATTGAGAGGATCCAGGTCAAAGAGCGTTCCCGTGGCGACCGTCGGAGAATAGAAACCGCCATAAACCTCCAGCGCAACCGGGGTGGCCAAGGTCATGCCCGCAAACCCGAAGCCGTTCTTGTAGAGCCTGGATTTGGGATTGGCGGGACGAACCCAGTCAAACCCGCCCGTGATGTCATTGTCGCGAGGTGCGGCACCTTTCGTGATTTGGAAGGAGCCAAGGAGGGAGCCCTTCGGCTTGGTGGTGTAAAGGGTCTGGAAGACAAAGCACTGGCCTTCGGGACCGACCCAGGCGGTTCCCGTGACTTTATCATTGTCGGCCGTCCTGCCTGCCAGGCTGTAGGAACCGTTGGTGCCGACCGTGAACGAGGCATAACCGGTTCCCTGGGGCACAGCATCGTTGCCGATCAGGGGATCGCCCGTCTCCAGGCCGAAAGCCATGTTGTAGAGACCGACGAACTCGGTGGCGGGTCTGGCTGCCCCGGCCACGACCGTCTTGCCAAAGTTGTTGCGCCAGGCCTCAAAGGCCACGGTTCCCGTCTTGGCCGTGATGGTCGGGGAGGAAAGCACCGTGACCGGAGGATCGGTCAGGTTGGTCGCGGCGGTGATGTCGAGACCGAACTCAAGGGTGAGGGCCGGCGCGGTCTTGGTGGCGGCGATGAAGATTTCGGCTGCAGGAACCGCCGTGAGAGCACCGGTGTTGTCGAACTGGAGGTTGAACGCACCGATGAAGGAACGGCTGGCATCCGAGCCCATGGTGAGCTTGCCGGAAATGGCGCCGGAGGAGCTGACGGTCATGTCGAAGCGACCGCCCAGGTTTTGATTGAGGTCACTGCGTTCAACGGGTCCGGCATAGGTGCCGGCAATGCCTGCGGGCAGAGCACGGATATTGATGACCGTGTCCCATTTGGCGGCGGCAATGGCCTCGGGGGTGCTCAGCTTGACGGCGTTGGAAACCTGGATGGTGACCGGATATCCGGAAGGCGACTTGCTCACCGCCGTGGGCCGGCCCGTGATCCAGCCGGTCGAGGCATCCACTTTCAGGCCCGGAGGCAGGCCTTTGACCTCGTATTTCTGAGGAGTGACAAGCGCTGGATCAAACTCCGTCGTGGGCGCCAGGTCACTGGTGACAGGAATCTTCCAGGCGTAGGCGGCGCCGACCATGCCAGCGTCAGGCGCGGTCGTCTTCACCAGGGCCGGACCCTGGTTGTAAACCTTCAGGTAGGTGGTGCCGCCGATGACAGAGGCGATGCCGGCCGCACCGGTGACCTCGCAGGTGTAAACATCCGAGTCCGTCAGCGCCAGTTTGTCGATGGACAGAGTCTTGGTGGTGACGCCTTTGAAGCGGCCGCCAAAGCCGTTCTCAGCGACTTCAAAGCCATTTTTCCGCCAGCGGAAGAGGGGCTTGACCTTGGAAGGAGCGCCCACGTTGACCGTCAGTTTCACCGACTTGCCGACCTGGGCGGCCACGACATGCCCGGGGTTTTCAACCACGACGACGTAGGCAGGGGTGCTGGTGGCATTGGCGGCCTTGCCTGTTGTCAGGTTCACGTTGTCCACGCGGAAGGTGTATTCACCCGCCTGGGCCAGGGTGATGTCAGGCACGTTCAGCGTGTCGGAATCCTCGCCAAAGAGCTGGGTGGCACCACGACGCCACTGCAGCACACGCCGGTTGTTGTCACCACCGGCCTGGGCGGTGAGGACCATGTCATCTCCCTGAAGGAGCGTCTGAGAAACCGGGGCATCCAGCACCACGGCGTTGCCCGTGGAGAGACTGAAGTCACAGACCTGGCTGAGGAGGCCGGGGGCGGGATTGAACGGCCCGGTCACCTTCACCTGATAGGTGCCGACATCGCCTGGCTGCACGCTGCTGAGGGTGTAAGTCGGGCCAGTTTGACCCGGGATGACATCCGTGCCCTTGAACCACTGGTAGGAGATCGGCGACTCGCCGTTCATGACCACGCGGAAGGTGACCGGGTCACCCAGGGTTCCCTTCTTCGTGGCAGGGAGGTTGAAGACGAAGGAAAGAGGCCAGTCAACCTGAAGGGTCGCCGGATTGCTGATGGCGCCCGAAGGATTGACGGGGTTCATCACACGAACCTTGTAAACTCCCTCATGCTCCTGCCTGGCGCTGGCAATGTCGTAGGTTGCGGATGTGGCGCCCGGAATGTCGACGTCATTGTGCATCCACTGGATGGTAATGGGGCCGGTGCCCGTGTAAGCCACGGTGAAGCTCACCGTGGCCCCCTGCTGGACCGTCCTGGACACGGGATGCTGCGTCACCTGCGTGGGCTCGGAGTCCTCCATGGCGATGATCTTTCCTTCCGAGATGAACTTGCTGGTGTCCCAGACTTTCTCGACTGGCAGAAGCAGCAGGTTCAGCAGGTTGGAAACACCGCCGAAGAGGTTGATGCCGCCAGTGATGTCCAGAATGTCAAACTCCCTGCCCTGCTCGGGCAGGTAACCGGGAGCAAGCTGCACCAGGATGTTGGAAGTGCTGGCGGTCAGGCTGATGCTGTTGCCGGCCAGCCTGGTCAGGTTGGTGGCGCCCAGCGTGAACTCCACAACCGAGTTGGCACCCACCGTGAGAGGCTGGTTGATGGTCAGCAGCTCCTCGGCGGCGGCGCTGGACGTCGGATCCCCAGGACGGAGGACGGCCTTGTTGCCAAGCGCGCCGGCCAGGTTGACCGCGCCACCGATGGATCCGGTGCCGCCGAGAACCGCCCCGGCGTTGACCTGAACCGTGCCCGTGCCGGTTCCTGAGTCTGTCGGCGAGGGCGTGTTCATCACCAGGAGCGTGCCCTGGTTGATGGTGATGCCGCCGCTGAAGGTGTTGTTGCCGGACAGGGTCGCCACACCTGATCCCTCCTTGATCAAGGTGAGCCTGTCCTTGGTGGCACCGACACCGCCGTCCGCCTCGGAAATGACCCCGCTCAGACGCAGGCCAAAGCCGGTGCTTGTCGAGGACGTGAGATTCACGCTCTGCAGCTCCTGGGCCGCCTGGAGCTGGTTCTGCAGAGTCACCAGGCCGGTGAAATCCACCACGCCGGAAGTCACGGAGGAAGCCGCACCCAGCGTCAGCTTCACGCCGGATCCCTGGGCGTTGATGTCCACCGCGTTGCCCAGCGTGACATCGTCGTCGCTGGCGAGAAGCGAGACATCGACATTCAGCGCGTCCTCCACCCAATGAATGGCGGACAGGTTCAAGGTCTGGGGAGTCCCGGTGATGAAGAAGGTTTTGCCGGCGGAACTGCCCGCCTGCACCTGAACGCGGGACCCTGAAGCCAGCTCAGCCAGGCTGTCCATGCTGGAGTCACGAGCCAGGTTGATCTGGTTTTCAGCGCGATCCAGGGTGTCCGGGGTGATGACCACGCGGTAGACGCCATTGCGTTCAGGATGCTCGGCCTCGTCCTTGACCAGAATCCGGGAGGCGAGCTTCGAAGACTCGAGGTAATACACATCCTGACCTGGACCTTGGATGTCCACGGCAGGGCCACCCAAGGTGGCGGCGATTCTGAACTCCGTGCCGTTGCTGTCCCGGACATAATACGGCACGCCACCCTGGATGGGGTTGGGATTGATCGAGAAGTAGAGGATGATTTCCGTGCCGTTCGCCAGGTTGCCAGCAATGCGGTTGGTGATCTCGTTCACCGTGGTCGCGGTCAGTCCGTAGTACCTGCCGTCAATGGTGGCGCTCACCCGCAGGAAGGCCCCCGGCCCGTTGGTGGTGACGTTTTCACCGTCGTGCTCCGAGTTAAAGGAGCCGCCAAGGCGTGTGATCGACACCGTCGTGGCCCGGTCCACTGTGACATCACGGGGAATGGCATCGCCCAGTTCCACCGTTCCCAGGCCCAGCGCACCGCTGGCTCCGGCAAGCAGGGTGCCTGAACGCAGAATCACAGAGCCGTTGACAGCCGTTCCAGGACCCGTGCTGACCCCAGGCTGCGCAAGCGCTGAACCAAAGCTGTTGGCGGCGTTCAGAAGGCTGAGAACTCCCTGCCCGGCCAGGCGGAAGCCGGCGTCGCCGCTGACCAGTCCTCCCATCTGCACCGTGGTTCCCGCCGCAGGCGAAAGGATCGTCGATCCGCCCAGCTGCACGGCGCCCCCGAGCGTGGTGTCGGCAGTGAAGGCAATGCGCGAGTAGCCGCTGGCCTTGTTCATGACGAGGAAGTCAATGTCACCAGCCGTGGCATTGTAATAGGTCACCGCAGGCAGATCGTCGGTCATCATCAGGCTGGTGGCCCTGCCGACATCCTGCAGGGACACCAGGGTTGTGGGTGGGCTCCAGGAGTCGCCGGTGGTGTCGGCCGCAGCGACAAATTTCAGGTCTCCGTTGCCGGCATCGTAGTAGCTGACCGCTGGCAGGGCGGCGCCGGAGCTGGTCAGGCCTGTCACGATCGCGAGCGAGGGGAAGGCGCCGACATTGGTGGAGGAGTCGATGGTGACTGGCGCCGACCAAGCCGGGGTCAGAACCAGCTCACTGACCTTGATGTCGGCGAAGAGCTCGAACGTGTCGGGGTCACGCAGGTTGTGGGTGAAGCCCGCGAAATTCGAGGCGCGCACATATTTCAGAGTCTTGCTGAGCTTGTCCTGGTAGGCGATTGCCGGCCTGCGCTGCACAATGCCAAAGCTCAGCTGGTCATCGACCTTGCCGGAGGTGCCCGGGACCACGAAGGAGGGGAACCAGTTCGAAAGAGGGGCGGCCAGGGCGTTGGCGTTGACGTTCAGGGCCAGGCTGTAGCGGATCGACGAGGTGGTGGCGTCCGTGAACACAATCACCGGCGTGCCGATGTTGGCGACATTCGCGACATTGCCGGTGCCCGTGACAAAGATGGTGTCGTCCGAGGTGTCCTGGTTGCCCTGGTCATTTTTGGAGTAAAGGTCGCCTCCGATGTTGGACATGCCGAGCGAGATGCTGCCACCCACGTCACCGGCAGTTTCGACCAGCTCCGGATTCGGCCAGCCCGCACCGTTGACGTCGGTGGAGCGCACATACTGGACATCCATGTTATTGACATCCTGGAAGGCGACGGCGGGCGCGCCGTTGATGAAGGCAAGGGAGGAGGCACGACCCCAGTCAAGCGCCTTGCGAGCGTTGAAGCCCGGGTCTGCGGCGCCTGAGGCGAGAAGCCTGCCGACCAGCTGATGTGCCTGCCCGCCGGCCTGGAGGAACATGCCGCCAATGATGATCTTGTCGTCGACCAGGGTCGCCATGCTGCGCACTTCGAAGTCGGGATCAGGATTGAACGAAGTGTCCACTTCGTCGTTCGTCAGCAGTCTTGCGGCATAGTTGCGCTTGATGCCGCCGACTTTGGTGAACACACCCGCCAGCAGCACGGAGCCATCCGACTGGAGATGCATCTCACGCACCTCGTTGTCCACCTCTTGAGCGAAGGTTTCATCCACGGAGCCGTCAGTGTTCAAGCGCGCCAGACGAGTGCGGGCGATGTTGCCGCCGGAGAAGGCCGTGAAAGCTCCGCCGACCAGCAGTTTGCCGCTGGAGAGACTGATGATGTCGTAGACGACGTTGTTGGCGTCCGGATTGAAGGCAAGGGCGGAGGCGCCGCTAGCGGCGATGCGAGCCAGGCGGTTGCGGTTGTTATCCCCTCTCACGCTGGTGAAGGATCCGCCGATGACGTAGCTGTTGACGACACCGCCGACCTCCTCGGGAACAATCGCCCTGACCTCGTTGTTGCGGATGTCCGGGCTGACAAAGCTGGTGTCGAGCACGCCGTTCGAGTTCAGGCGGGCGAGGCGGGTGCGGGTGGCGCCGGAGATGGCCGTGAAGCTGCCGCCCACCATGATCTTGCCATCGCTCTGGGCGACCAGGACACGCACATCGCCATTGGCGTCTGGGGCCAAGGTCGTGTCCAGGGAGCCGTCGGAATTGAGACGGGCCAGCCGGTTGCAGGTGGTGTTTTTGTTGTTTTCATCCGCCACCTTGTTCTCGCGGAGGGTGGTGAAGGTGCCGCCGATGAAAATCTTGCCGTCAGGCATCACCAGGATGCTGCGCACTTCACCGTTCATGATGTAGGCCTTGAAGGTGGTGTCCACCGATCCATCCTGATTCAGGCGGATCAGACGGCTGCGCACATGATACTCCGGATTGTTCGCATCATAGCCGGCATCCGTCGTCTTGGGAGCGGGCTTGGTGGGCTGCCCGTCAAAGCGCGTGAACGAACCACCCACGAGCACCTTGCCGTCCGATTGCACGGCGACGGCCAGGACTTGCGCGGAAGCACCCAGCAAGGTGACCGGCGCCCCCCAGACAACCCCCTGCGCATCATTGCTGCGGGTGTAAAGCAGCTGGCCCGCCGTCTCGTCATAGAAGGTGATGGCCGGGTTGCCATTGATGATGGAGAGCGACGGATGCCGCCCTGTCACACCCCGGGATGCCACGGTCACGGGGATTCCCCAGGCCGCGCCGCGGGCATCCAGGGCACGGACATACTTCAGGTCCTGGCTGGTGGCGTCGTAGTAGGCGACCGCGGGATAGCCGCTGACAACGGTGGAGGACATTTCCTGACCCACGTTCTTCGGCGCCAGGGAGCTTTCCACCTTGCCGCCCTTTTTCCAGAGCCCGGCAGGTGCGTTGATCGAACCCACCTCGATGTTGTTGGCGATCGTGCCGCCTTCGACGACAACATCCACTGCAGCCTCGGTCGAGGTGTTGGTCAGGCTGGTGCCAAGCCGCAGGCTGCCGGCGGTCTGGCCGAAGACATTGGGCACGTTCGCCGCGATGAGGCGTCCTTCAGCGACCTCAATGCCGCCGGAATGATTGTTGGAAACACCCAGCCTAAGGGTTCCGAGGCCGAACTTGATCAGACGTCCCAGGCCTGAAAGCTGCCCGCCCAGCTCACCCTCGACGGCGATCGGGCTGTCCAGGACCCGGACGGCCTGGCTGAAGGAGCCAAGGTCGATCGGATTGACAAAGGTCAGCTTGTGAGTGGCGTCATGACTGCCCAGGATGAGGGAGGCACCGTCTGGAACGAAGCCATTGTTGCCAAAACGGATCGGTTCGGAAACCGGTGCGCCTCCGATGTTGACGACACGGTCGGCTCCATAAGCGGCAAAGCCGCCGCTGCCTTTGAACTGAACCTGGTGAACTCCTGATCCCAGGCTGCGCTGGAAGTCCGAGAGGCCCAGTCCGATGACGCCTCCGTTGACAATGAGGGCGCTCGTGCCGCCTGCGGCACCGATGCCGCCGGGAACGGCGTTGGTGGAGTCCAGCCTGAGCACGCCGCCATGCACATAGGTGTTGCCGGAGTAGGTGTTCGTGCCGGACAGCACCGTCGTGCCGACGCCGGCCTGGATGAAGTTGGCCACATCCTTGAAGGTGTAGACCTGGTTGGTCTGATTGCTCTGGGCCGGCTGGCTGAGAACGATGCGGCGATAAACGGACTCCACCGCGGCCACCGTGGTACCCGCGAGGATGCCCGGACCGGACACCTCCATGCCGGGGCGGACCATCAGGAAAAAGTCCACATCAACACCGCTGGCCACCTTCATGTCCACTTCACCCAGCTTCAAGCTGCCCCTGCCGACCGTCGGATTCAATCCGGAGGCGGTAATGATCTGCCGGTCCACGATGCCGGCCCCGATGGTGAACGGCGCCGATGTGTTGTAATTGTGCAGGATGATGTCGCTGTTGACTGCGTTCTGGGCACCGCCGGTCAAACTTCCAGGGCCGACGATGCTCTTGAGCGCGTCCTGAACCGTGCTGGCCACAAGAATCGCACCGTTCACCAGTTCAACCGTCCGCCCGGCGTCGATCGAGACACTTCCGTCCAGAGGGGATGCGTAGCGCAGGACATTGACGAAGCGGTTGCCCGTGACAGAACCGTTGAAGCTGAGGTCAAAAGGTTCGCTTGGACTGCTGATTCTGGCGCTGCTGCGCAGCGACTTCCAGTTGTCCGGGTTCGTGAGTTCGGAATCTGGATTGTAAAGGCCCAGAACCGTGTCCGCAGACACGATGGCGCCCGTCGTTGTGCTGACTGTCGCGAAATGATTGACCCCACCCGACAGGCTGTTGGTGGCCTCATAGGTGGCCCAGGGCAGGATCCGCTGACGCAGGTCGGTGTCCAACATCAGGAAGATGCTGGCGGCTCCGCCTCCCTTCTCCGGATTTTCCACAAAGTGAACGGTGCCACCTGCGTAACGGAGCACGTCCGTCAGCTCCTCCTGGCCCATGAGGTTGAGCGTCATACTGCGGGCGGGCGTGAGGTCGACCAGGTTGTTGGGATCAAAGCCGGCCACGCTGGTGGCGATGACCTTGGAGGCGCCAGCCTCGACCACCATCTGGGTTCCGAGGGTCTGGGTGACGTTGCCTTCAGGCGTGCCCCTGGCCTCCAATGTGCCGCCGGAGAGCACCAGCTGGGTCAGGTTGCCCGTGGCAAAGTTGCTGGGGGCGAAGCCGGCCGGAGTGGCGTTGGTGTCCACGGCCTGAAGCAGCATCCTGCCCTGCAAGACGCGCATGGCGGCCAGGTTGGCGTTGCCGTTGAGGATCAACGTGCCCGGCCCGTCTTTTTCCAGACGGTCCTGGCCTGAGGAGACGGAACCTGAGAAGGTGACCTCGGTCTTTTCATGCCCGATGTTCAGCCTGGCGAAATCCGCCACGGTGAAACCGCGATTGGTCTGGTTGTTGTCACCCACATACTGCAGGGTTCCACCGTTGAAGACCAGGTTGGAGGAAGCCGCCGAGGAAGCACCCAGGCTGCCTGGAACACCTCCATCCGTCAGCCTTCCGGCACGAAGGGTGCCATCAGCGATGAAGGTCACTCCCGTGTAGTCGCTGGAACCATTGAGCGCAACCACCCCGGCTCCAAGCTTTTCAAGCCCGATGCTGGGGGTGAAGCTCATCGTCCTCTTGTCACCCGTGTAGAAATGGTTGGTGCTGACCTCGATGTCGCTCTCATTGTAGATGAAGGAGATGAATGAACCGAACGGGATTCCGCTCCCTTCGATCGGCATGCCGACATAGAGATCCGTTGTCGTGACCATCGTGACGGGGCTGCCCGGACCGGAGGGCTTCACCATGCCAATGACACGGCGGCGATAGTTGTCCGCGGTGGTGGCGCGTCGGGTGGTGCTGCCGGCCCCGAGCGATCCGCCGCTGAAGGTGTAATCAGCCCTGCGATAACCTCCGTCATGGTCACGGCTGAGCTTGATGGAGTGACCGTCAATGATGGCCTCGATCGTTGTCGGATTGGTCACCCCGCTGCCGGCGACGGTCATGCCGACCTCAAGCCCGGCGGTGCCGGTCGCATTCGGGGAGGAAATGTTGCTGATGCCGGCGATGATCCTCCTACCGGGGTTGCTGTAGATGCCCTGGCGAACGATCACCTGGCTTAAATCCGGGCTGGTGAAGGTGTAGTTGATGGCACCGCGGTAGGTGTTGTCGGTGTCGCGGTTCAGGATGATCTTGCCCTCCGTGGCATCAATCTCGGCGATTGTGGTCGGGGTGGTGATGCCGGTTCCGCTGACGGTCCAACCGACGGCAAAGCCTGAAAGGTCGCTGAGATAAATGTACCTGCGAACATCTGCGGTCAAATAACCGGTGCGGTTTTGGAGGACGCCACGATCAGTGATGCTGTTGTTGATCACCAGGGATCCCAGCTCGTTGTGCTGCTGAAGGATGATGTTCTGCAGGTTGCCCTGGTTCTCCGTGGTGAGGCGGCCCGTGCCGCCAATCGTCGAGTCATTGCTGCCGACCGTGGGAGAAACCAGGATGCCGCCGCTGCGAATGGAATGAACCCCGTTGAACAGCAGCGAGACCGTGGCTCCGACCTGGTTGGCGAACCTCACGGAGAAGGTGTTGCGCTGGGCGGCCAGGGTCAGGTCTCCGACAATGTTGCTGTTGACGTTGGAGTCCCAGCCCGTGCCATAGGTGTCATACGGCATGATGAAGCCGTCATTCAGGGTGGTGGAGCTTCCGGGCAGCCCGGCGTTCTTCGCCCAGCCGAGGTCCTGGCGTCCGTCATCAAAGGTTCCGTTGGCCAGGGCGGTGGGCGCCCCATAGCTTGCGGTGTCGGCGATGCGGGTGAAGTCGGGATAAAGGGTGCCGCTGGGCAGCGAGGGTGAAAGCTGCGCCCTGAGAATGTCTGCCACAGGCAGCCCGCCGACGTTGTCACCATTGACGAAGGCAACCAGGTCATTGGTGGAGTTGAAGTCATTCGTGGTGAAAATCGTGTAGATGTAGGGGTCGCCAAGGGTGCCCTGGCCCGTGAGCGTCGAGGTGATCGCCCCAGTCGTGTTGGAATGCTGGATGGCGACGCGGATGCGGCCGTTGCCATCGGACCCAGGGAAGAAGTCCTGGTTGATGCTGAAAGTGACAGCGGCGGGGCCGGCACGGCGTTCCGCTCCCTGAGTCTGAATGACATGAGCCCCGCTGCCGTTGGTGGAGATGTTCACCGGCTGTCCGTTGGGCACCGTGCTCAGGCGGAAGCTGAGGCTCTCCGTGCGCACCACGTAATAATCCGTGTCAGGCAGCAGCCCCTGGGGCAGGATGCCGTAGGACTTCACCCTCACCCTCACGCCGTTGGCCAGGCCATGCCCTTCAGCCGTGGTGAACAGGTCCTGGGCCGCATTGGCCTGGAAACCTTGCTCAACCGTCATGGTGATCGTGCCAACACCGGCGGATGTCAGGTCAATCCTGGGGGCTCCGGTGCTCATGCTGGTCGCAAGCAGCAGCCGGCGGCTGGCGCCGTTGCAATCCACCGCAAAATAAGGCGTGTCAGCCACCAGCCCGCCGGGAAGCTCGCCCGTGGAGCTGAAGCGCACGACGCTGCCCCTGGTCACCACATGGTTGACGCTGGTGAGCACCTGGTTCGTGGCAGGGTCCGCCGTCACATCATAACTGCGCTCGGAGGAGCCCGGAATGACCCAGTAGGCGTTGACAATCGCATCACGAATGATCGCCCAGGAGCCGAGAATGCCTGCCGAACCAAGAATGCCGTTTGAATTGTTAGGCTGGTCGACCCTGGCGATCCTGCCGCCGTCCACATAAAGCGTGCTTCCCGTGCTGCGGATGAGGTTGTTGAGACGGAGGGTGCCCGCCCCTGACTCGCGGAAGATCTTGCTGGCCCCGGCCTCAAGCACGGTCTGCAGGACGACCTCCTCATGAGAGCCTCCCCGGAGGATCAGGGTGCCGCCACGGCGTGAACCACCGAGACGAAGGTTGGCATTGTCCGCCAGTTTCGAGGAGTTGTTCAGCCCATAATCGAGGACCAGGGTGCCCGCGCGAACGGCCCATTCACGGTTGTTGCTGGCGGCCGTGCTGGGAGCCAGCATTTCACCGCTGAAAATGAGGGTGCCCTCACCCTCCTGGTTCAGGCCGTGATAACCGAGCAGGTTGCCGCCCAGGTTCAGGACGCCACCGGCGCCGATGGTGATTCTAGACGGCGCATTCGTGAACAGGTTGCCCGCCCAGGAGGAGCTGGCTTTGGCCGGCACGGACATGAAGCCCCCTTCAAAAAGGATGTCCTCCGTCGCCAGGTATTTCACATTGCCGAGTTCCAGCGTTCCGGAAACCAGGTTGACCCCGGCGCCACTGTTGCCTCGGGCGTCGGTGACATAGTACAACGTGTCCGGCGTTCCTTCGGAGGTGGGGGTGACGATGTTAACGCCTGCCGGATCCGTGGCGATCTGGAAGCTGCCGCCGCTCGAGTTGACGACATAATAGGTGGTGTTGGTCAGGAGGCCCCCCGGAACCACGGGGGTCACCCCGGGCACGGACTTGGTGTTGAAGGTGACCTTGGCCCCGTTGGGCAGCAGGCCGGTGAAACGGTTGCCCGAGGAGCTGTAGGTGGTGGAACGGAAGTTGTCGATCTTCGCCGAGACCTTCACGTTGGAGCCAGAGCTGGTGAGCGTGATGGCGGTGCCACCAGGGGTGGCCGCCACCTTGAAGGTGCTCCCCGTGGATTCGACCACATAATACTGAGTGTCCGCCCGGATGCCCGAAGGCAGGGTGGTGGCGGCAAACAGCGGAAAGCTGACCGGCGTTCCATCCGGGTAATTGCCCGTGAAGGTCGAAGCGGACACTGTTGTTGCGGCTCCGACCGTTCCGAGGGCGTCATTCTTGGTGATGGCCAGGGTGCCGTTCTGGACGGTGGTCAGCCCGGAATACGGCGAGGCCTTGGAAAGAAGCCAGCGGCCCGTGCCCGCCTTGAAGAGGCTCGAAGGCTCGGAGGCGGACTTGTCACCCAGTTCAACCTGGAAGCGGTTGTCTCCAACGCCTGTTCCTGAAAGGGTCAGCGTACGCGGGCCGGCGTCCTTGAAGGCGATGGGTGTCGTGATGCTGGAAGTTCCGGAGATGATGTCCCTGAATTCCGTTCCCAGGGTCACCGTGGCCGCGCGGATGGTGCCGTTGGCGGCTATCGTGGCGCCGTTCGGCCCCGATCCCATGGTGAAGGAACGGTCGGTGGATTGCGCCGCCGTTGGAGCCACAATCAGGGTGCCCTTGTCAATGATCAGCAGCGAAGGATCATCCACGTCAATCCTTCCGAGGGCGGAGCGGGTGTCAAAAAGACGGCCAAGGGTGGGAATTTCCACGGCACCCTCCCGGATTTCAAGGCCGCCGCTGAAGGTGCTGTTGGAATTGTTGAGACGCAGGGTTCCGGGGCCTTGCTTGACCAGCTTCAAGGCGGCTATCTGGCTCCCGCTGATGGTAAACCCGTCATCAACGCTGCCGTTGTAGACCTGGTTGATGTCCAGGTCAAAGACCACGGGCGTCGCCGCGCTGATGGCGTCGGGGGCGTCGTTGTTGATGATCTTGGCACCCTGTGCGCTGGTGATCCGCCGGATGGTCTGGCTGATGCCCATCAGGTTGACAGTCGTACTGCCGATGTCCAGGACCAGGCCGCCCGTTCCCCATGCCTGCGCGGAAGCGAGCCTGAGAGTTCCTGAGGTCATGACAAGAGGCTCCGTGAACGTGCCGCTGCCGCGCCAAGTGTTGCTGCCAAGCAGCGTGATGTCTCCAATGAGAGCCCGGATGGGGGCCGTGAAGTCATTGTTGCCCTCGATGACGAACTTGCCGCCTTCGCTGAAGATGCCGCCGATGGTGTTGTTGCCGCGCACCACGACCAGGCCTTCAAAACTGCCTTCCGTCTTGATGCCGGCACGGTAGGTGTTGGCGCTGGACGGCGTGCCCAGGATGATGCTGTTCGTCTGCACCGGATTCAGCCCTGTATTGGCGAGGACCGCCAGTTCAAGCACGCCGATGGCGTTGATCGGGTTGGCAATGGTGAAGTTGATCTGCGGCACCGGGTTGCTGTCCGCATTGTTGTTGGGGATGGCGGTGCCAACATCGATGCGGCCGCCTGCGGGGCCGATAGTCAGCCCCGTCTTGCCGTCATTGAGGCTCAGGTTGTAATCCTCCAGGGGCGCCGTGCCCCCGGTGACATGCGTGATCCGCAGCGTGCCTCCGTTGATCTGGATCCTGTCCGGCTCGAAGTCGGCCGACTCCCGGCCCAACGAGCTCAGGGTGGACAGCTGCACGGTGCCGTTGTTGATGTAGGTCTTGCCGCTGTAGTTGTTGCTTCCCCCAAGGACCAGCAGACCGGCGCCGGACTTGGCCAGGCTGACAGAACCTCCGGTGAACTGCAGCAGGGAGCTGCTGGCAAGCGCACCCGTGAGGGGAACGCTCAACGTGACCTGGTTGTTGTTGGTGTTGATGCTGAGAATCCGAGTCCCCGGCGCAACGCCGGCCGCAGCCGCTACCTCCATGCCCACCGTCAGTCCGATGACATTGCCCAGGGGCACGACATTGGATCCTGCTGAAGCGAGGCCGCTGGTCGTGATGTCGGCAATGAAGTCCGTGATGACAGTGCTCAGGTTGAGCTGGGTGGAATTGATGATGTTCAGCACGGCGGAATCCGCCTTGCCCGCGCCGACGGTCAGCGAACCCCCGCCTGAGATGACGGCATTGCCGGTGTGAACAAGCAGCCCGCCAGACTCAATGCTCAACCGCCGGCCGTTCAAGTTCAGCGTCTGCCCCTGCATGTTCAGCGAGTTGATGACACGGTCCGCGTTAGTAGGCAGCGTTCTTCCCGCCTGCATCTTGACGTTGTTGGAGGCCACCCAGCTTGTCTGGTCCCCCGTGTTATACCCGCTCGCTGGCAGCCTTTTGACGCCTTCCTGTCCGTCGGCAAGGTTCGTGTCGTAGGTCGCCCATTCATTGTCAATGGTCGCCCAGCCGCCGAGAATGCCGTCATCAAGCACCGGAGTCTGGGTGAAGAGAATGCGGTTGCGGTTGATCGCGGCCGTGCTGCCGCCCTCGCCGATGCTGCCCGTCTGAACGGTGATGGAGCCCCCGTCATTCTGCCTGCCCTGGAAGTCGATCGTGGCTCCCGGCTGAACCTTCAGGGAGTCGAAGGTAAGGGTGCTGGTGCCCGAAGTGCCGGCGCGATAGGTCTGAAGCTGAAGCTGACCCTGGCTGAGCAGCAGCTGGCCCACGCTCTCCGAGAAGCTGCTGTTCACCATGTTGTTGTGAAAGACAAACATGCCGCCCCTGGACTCCAGGGTCACCGAGTTGCCGATGCGGTTGGAATTGTTGCGGTTGACCAGCGGACCGTTGGCCGGATCGGTCGTGGGGGAAGTCGTCACTTCGTTGCGAAGCTCAATGCCGCCGCCACCTCCGACCCTGCCCGCGATGCTGAGGGTGGTGCTCGTGCCGCTGAAGGTGTCATTGACCGAGGTCGACCAAGTGGCGGCATCGGTCGTGGCCAGCCCCCCGTTGCCAAACGCCAGCGTGCGCCCGCCCGCGGTGACCATGCTGCGAACCGTGTCAATGCTGCGCACATCATTCAAGGCGGGGCTGTCCGCCGCGCGCACCACCGTCCAGTTGGCTCCGCTGTCCGTGGACGACAGGATCAGGCCGTTTTCGCCCGCAGCCAGCAGACGTGTCCCGGAAAGGCCGACCGAATAGAGATCGCGGCCCGTGCCCGTGTTTTTCATGCTCCAGGAGGTCCCGTCGGCGGAGACGTAAAGGGCGCCATAGTCGCCCACGGCGACAAACTGGCTTCCGGTCCAGAACACATCGCGCATTTCAGGCAGGAAGACGATGGGAGGCAGCTCCCCAATCCGGTTGCTGATGTCTGACACCGTGTTCTGACCGCTGGTGACACGACCCGCGTAAACACCCATCGCGACCGTTACGGCGCTGCCGGAAAGGTTCAGGGCCGGGGCGGTAGAAAGGGTGATCGTGCCGGCCGTGCTGTTGAGCCCGGTGATCGTGAAGGTGTTGTTCGCCCAGCTCGAGGTGCCGTCCGCTGCTCCCGTGATGTAAATCTGCATGCCGTTGGAAATGCCGGCAAAAGATCCGGCCGACACGCCCTCAACGATGTTTGAACCATTGGTCGTCACCCCGGTGAAGGTCAGCAGCGGTATGTCACCCGTGCCGGCGGCCGTGCCGGCGAACGTCATCTGGTTGGTCGCCACATTGTAGCTGGTGACCGTCGTTGTGGCATTGATGAATCCAGGCAGGGCGGCCAGAGGACGTCCGTTGATCAGATGCGCTGAAGCTCCACCCAGGGTCTGATTGAGCGAGCCAAGGCGGATGTTGGTGACCGTGGTGCTGCCGGTTGTCATGTCGCCATAGAGCACGCCAAATCGTGCGCGAGTGCTCTGGTTGGCCGGGCCTGCCAGCAGGATCCTGCGGCCGGGAATGTCCAGGGCCAGGATGGTTCGCGGCGAGGGAAGCGCGGTACCATGCAACGCCATGCCGGGCATCAGCCCCTTGAAGTCGGTCACTTCAGTGATCTCCGAGGAGCCGTTTTTCGAGACGCCCAGGAAGGTCTGGATGGGAAGGCCCTGCTGGTTGGCTGCCGGGTTTGCGGTGAGCGTGACCGTCGCGGCAGCGGACAAAACCATGGAGAAGGCCGCCTCGTTGACGGAGCGCACGGTGGTTCCGGCCTGGATTCCGGAGGTCGAAAAAACATACATCCCAGGCCGCAGGGCATGCATGCCGCTGACATTCGAGATGACGGCCGAATTCGCGGCGGTCGTTCCCTTGAAGGCGTCGAAACTGACGTTGCTGCCAGCCGTCAGCGCATTGTTGTTCAATGTCATCTGACGTGTGGTGGAGTCAAAACCCAGGATCACGTTCTGCGCGTCCGCCAGAGGAGGTGTCTGCCGGGTCCAGCTCAGCCCCGAGGTCGAGCGGGCCAGCAGGCCATTGCCACCGGCGGCCACCAGCACGCTGCCGGAGGACCATGAGACGGCATTCAAAGACAAGGAGGAGGGCGAGGGCAGCTGCACCCAGGTGTTCGAGGTCCCGCCGACGGAGCCAAGGACGATGCCGGACTCACCCACGGCAACCAGGTTGAAGCCGGCGAAGAACTCCGCTCCAGGGAAGGGGCCAAGAGGTTCGTGGGAAAGCACGATGGAACCTGCGCCAACGGACTGGATCACCGTGTTCGGAGGCAGGATGCCGGGAGCTGAAACAGGCATGCCGGCCACAAGACCGTCTGTCAGGGAAACGGCGGTCACCGTGCTGCTGCCGAGCGAAAAGCTGCCTGTGCGCCTGAGAGCCGTCCTGGCGGCCACCAGGGGTGCCGCAGCCGCCGTCGCCTGCACTGGCTGGGAGAGCACCAGCGTGCTGGCGGTGCTGCTCGACACATAGGTTCCAGGCTCAACGATCACGCCCCTTGCGGGCATGCCCGCCGTGAAGGCACTGGCGGAGGTCACATCCTGAAGGATGGGCGACCCGCTGACCGTTCGTCCGGTGAACACGCTCAGGGGCACCGAGTTGCCGTTGGCAACCGCAGGCAGAGAGAGGGTGAGCGTTCCGGCGCCGGCGTTGATGGCCGTGATGACCGCACCCGGGGCGATGGAGTTCCCACGCAGGGCCATGCCAACAATGAGGCCCTGGGTGTTGGTCAGCCCGGTCACCGTCTTGCTGTTCAGGAGGGTGTTGCCCGCGAGGGTGTAGAGCGTGACGCCGGCGGCGTTGACCGAGGCGTTCTGGCTCATCGTGATGGTGCTGGCCGGCCCGTTGAAATCGTTGATGGTGACCCCGCCCGGGATGCCCGCCCCGCTGATGGGCAGGCCGTTCACCAGCGTCTGCGCCGTACGAACGTTTGAAACCGTGGTGCTGCCCGACGTGGTGTTGCCGCGGAAGTAGCCGAAGTTCACGTTGGTGGCGGTGCTTTGAGCGGGGCTGTCCAGCACCACCGTGACATCAGGACCGTTGACGGTCACCGACACAATGCGGGCGTCCGGCGGCACGGCAAAGCTGTGCACCAGGGCGCCAACAGGATAGCTTGTGCCGTTGGTGACTCCGGTCACGGTGGCGTTTCCAGCAGTGGTTGCCCCCGTGAGGCTCACCGTTGTCGAGGCCACTGAATTCAGATTCTGGGCAAAACCGCTGCTTTCCTCGACCCAGACGTCTCCGGTTGCTGACGTGAGAACCCTGCCACCATCCCCGACGGCGACAAACTTGGCGCCGGTCCATTGCAGGCTGCGAAGCGGCCTTTCCGCGGGATCGGAATACACCTTGGACCAGGAGCTGCTGTCCAAGGAGGTGTGAATCCCGCCATTGGCGGTGACAGCGACATACTTGCGCCCGTCAAACACGACCTCCGCAAAGTTCAGGGATTCGCCGCGGAACGCACCGTCAGTCTGATTGGAGTAGGTGAAGGTCACGTCCGTGCCCGCCACGATGTTGACCGCCTTGCTGAGTTCCACCACATTACTGGCCAGATTCACGGCAACGACGCGGGTGTCCTGGGGAATCTTGCGGTTGGCGGCCGAGGTCACGCCCTGACCCAGCGTCAGCACGGACCCCACGACGATGTTGCCGGCGTCAGTGAGCTTGATGAAGGTGTTGGTGCTGGTGTTGCCCACCTTTTTGTTAAGGGTGACGGTGCTGCCTCCGAGAAACATGGCGGTGTTGGAAAGCGTCACCGGACCGCTGGATTCCAGCACTGAATCCACAAAGGAGGCCATGCCGGACACACTCAGGCCCGTCCCGCTGACCAGCAGAGTGCTGCCGAGCTGGCCGAAAAGGCCATCGATCTGCATGCTGCCCACCGAAAGGCCGGCTCCAATGCTGACGTTGCGTGAGAGACCCGGCACGCTGATGGCCGTGAAGTCATTTTTGATCTCATTGCGGCCTCCCCGCAGGGTTGCCGAGCCCGGAAGGAAGGAGACACTGCCGGCATCCACGGACAAATTGTCCAGGATCGTCTCACCACCGCTGAAGTTCACGACGCCAAGGCCAACCTTGCGGATGTCAGCACCGCCAAGGATCGGGTCATTGAAGTTCATGACGTTGCCCGCGGCCTGCGCATCCAGCAGGATCGAGGTGCCTGCCGCCGCGCTGATCGTGCTGGCAAAGTTGTTCGTGTTGATCAGCCGGAGCTGGCCTCCAAGCAACGTGGTCTGTCCCGTGTAGGAGATGTTGCCGCCAAAGAGGGTCAGCGCGCCCGTGCCCTGCTTGGTGATGCCCAGGGTGCCCGTGCCGCTTCCGCCGCTGCGGTTGCGAATGAAGCCGCCCACATAGGAGTCCAGGTTGTTGCCGCCCAGGGTCAGCACGGCATCCGTGTTCACGGTTTCACCCTCCATGTTCTCGATGACCAGAGCGTTCCCCACATCCACGATGTTGCCGATGGTTTCATCCCCACCCATGAGCTTGAAGTAGGCCCAGCGGTTGGTCACGCCGTCCGCAAGGATCGTCGCACCGTCCTGAATTTGGTCCAGCTGGTCGCTTCCCCTGCCCTGCAGCAGCTGAAGAACGGCATAGCCTGCGTCGCCACGGCTTGCACTGCCCAGGCGGATGTTGTTGAAGGCGGGACCGTTGGTGCTCCCCAGCTCGATCTGGGCACCGTTGTTGGTGGTTCCCCGGTTCCACAGCCACAGGTCCACCGTGCTTGACTCAGTGACCCCCGTCACCGTGAGAATCGCGTTGCCGCTTGTCACCAGGGACCCCGGGCCGGAAACTCCGCCGGAGAGAGTCAGACGTCCCGAGTTAATCCGGGCGTTCAGCTGGTTGCTGAGATAAAGTGGCGCGCTGATGGAGTCCTGGTCACCCTGCAGCTTCTGCAGGAATGACTGCCCGCCGCCGATCGCCCCCATGTCGAAGGCAAGTGAACTGGTCACGCCTCCCGTGCCAGGTGACAGGGCGAAGTCCTCAGCGTTGATCCAGTCACCGATTGAAAACGACCCCACCGTGCGCGCCGCATCCAGCGTGATGGCGCTGTTGGCGCCGATGTTGTTGTTGAAATGCACATACGACCCCACGCCCCCGGGAGCCAGCTGCGTCGGCGTCACCACGCCGCCGGGCGCGGCAATGGTGATCGTTGGATTCAGGGTGTAACCCGTTCCGGCGGTGGTGACATTGACGGCACTCAGGCTTCCGTCCGCCGCGCGCACCGCCGTGGCGGCCGCCGCCACGGCGCCGCCCTGGGTGTTGATCGTCACGGAGGCCACCGTCAGGCCGTTCATCACCGGGGTCGCTGTGGCATGAACACCCCCGTTGGCGATGCCACCCGAAAACGTCACGGTCGGCGCCGCAGTATAGCCGGTTCCGGAATGAATCACCGTGATGCTGCTCAGGCGTCCTGCACTGAACGTGGACGTGGCCACGGCATGCGTGACGCCTCCGCTGGTGAAGGTCACCACCGGTGAGGTGGTGTATCCTGTTCCCTGGTTGGTGATTGTGACACCAACCACGGCACCATTGGCGTTGACGACGGCCGTGCCCGCCGCACCCGTGCCTCCGCCACCGACGAAACCCACGGTCGGCGGCGACCCCTGCGAATAGCCCGCTCCACCATAATTCACCGTCACGCTGCTGACACCCGTGCCGGTCCTGTTGGCGGTGGCAATGGCCCCGGTGATCCCGCTGCGGCTGAACCTCACCTGCGGAGCGGCGGTGTAGCCCTGCCAGCCATTGGTTCCAATCGTCACTGCGGGAGCCGTCAGATAGCCTGCCCCGGCATTTGTCAGGTTGATGGCGCTGAGGCTGTTGCCAGACCTGGCGGAAACGGCGGTCGCCGTCCGGATCAGGGGCGCGCCGATGACCACCGTCGGAGCGGAAACATAGCCCTGACCTCGCTGCACGAGCGTCAATGAAGCCAGTGAGCCGTCCGCACCAAGCGTTGCCACCGCCTCCGCCCCGCTGGCCCCCCCCTGGGGAAAGGTTGCCGGAGGGTTGCCGGTGTTGCCCGGCACAAGCACTGAGGTCACACTTCCATCCTCAATGACCGCATCCACATAAGAACCGCCATTCCCCGTGGCTTCACCACCGGTGATGTCCACCCTCGGCGCGCTGGTGTAGCCCGCACCGGGATTGGTGACCTCAATCTCCGTCAGACGTCCGTCCACGATCACCGCCGTGCCTGTGGCCGTGTTGTTGACAAATCCCACGGTGGGCGATGAACTGTAACCAGAACCTGCGCTGATCACCTGAATGGAGGTGATCACCCCGCCGGAAACCGTGGCTGAAGCCGTGGCACCGGAACCTCCGCCGCCAGTCAGGGTGATCGTCGGAGGCGCGCCGTAGCCCGACCCGCCGTTCGAGATGTTAAAACCCGTCACCTGGCCACTGCTGACCGTGGCGGTCGCAGCCGCCCCTGAACCGTTGCCGCCCACAAAGGTGACGGTCGGAACGGAAGTGTAGGCACCGCCTCCGGAAAAGGCGATCCTAGGTGGCACCGAATAACCGGAACCGGGGTCAATGATGTCAAAGCTGGCGATTTCGCCCGTGAGGGTCACCGTGGGGTTCGCCGTGTAACCGCTGCCCCCGCTGGTCACCACAATCTGCGTCACCTCGCCCGCACCGTTGATCGTGGCATAGGCACGGGCTCCAACCCCGTTCCCACCCGTGATGATGACCGTGGGCGGGACTGTGTATCCGGAACCGGGATTGCCAACGGTGATCGTTGTAATCGCGTTGGAGGCACGAGTGATCGTGCCGGCGGTGGCCCTCTGGTTCAGTACAGGCACCACATTGGCCGGACGCATCGGCTGGGCAAAGGACCAGGGGTTTCCGGTGAGGGAGAAGTTGCCCCAGGAACCCCCGTTGGTGTTCCATGAGCCGTCAACGGCGCTTTGAGCGGACACATCCGCCGTGCCCGTGAAGGCTCCAGAAGCCAGCAGCAGGCCCAGGACTGTGCGCCGGGCTGAATCTGAAAGTTTCAGCTTCATAATGGGTTCTAAGCTTGTTTTTTGAACACTTGGCGCGACGGCATCAGGGCCGCATCTTGGCCACCAGGCAGGTGAATCTTTTCACCACGGCGGCGGCAGGTGCGTTGTCGAAGTTAAAGTCTCGGGTCTGGGTGGCGGCGACTTCGATCTTCACCCGCCTCAAGTTCTGGTTGCGCTCAGCACCGCCCTTGTTGGAAGGCAGCAGCATGCCCTGCTTGCGTTCAGACCCTTCGGTAAGGGTGACCCGGGCGACATAGGTCGTCAGAGCTGGGCTGAGGGCCTTCAATCCCTGGTCATCATAAATGAGCCGGACCTCCCCATTATCCAAAAGCCCCCCTAGAGTAGCCCAGTCTGAGGACTGCAGCTCGCCCACGATCTGATCCACAATGCGTGTTTCCGCCTGCTCATTCGCCGTGCGACGGGACATTTCCAAGCCATGCGGGAGCAAGCCCAGAATCGTCACCACCCCAAGGGCCATGATCCCGACCGCCAGCACCACCTCAACCAGGGAGAATCCATGAGGGGCAAACGGCTTGAATTGACGGTCGGAAACGGTCGGGATGTGCGCGTTCATGACGGAATGAGGTTGGAAATGTGTTGATGGGTTAGACCTAATTCGAAATTTTGTGTTGAGAATACCAAGACGCGCCTCGTATCGTCAATTTAAATACATGGTAAATACCAAGTTAGGCGACTCACAAGGATCCGACTTCTTTTTGACTTGGCCCATGGAAGGTCTGCGGCTCCAGAAACCTGGCCCGGCCCAGCTACTCGATGGCTGAAACCGGGAATTTGAGACGGATTTCCGTCCCTCCCCCCTCTGGACGGGTGAAAAGCAGTTTGCCGCGCATCTGCTCGGCAAATACAGCAAGTATCTTAAGACCCAGCCCGGAACCACTGCCTGGACGCAGCCCCTCTGCCAACCCCACTCCGTTGTCGCTCACGACCAGCTCTCCTGTCGAACCCGAATGATGCAGGCGCACCTGGACCTCCCCAGGACGTCCGCCTGGAAAGGCGTGCTCAAAACAGTTGGACAGGGTTTCGTTCAGGGTGAGAGCCAAAGGCATGAGCCACTCCTGCTGAATTTCCACGCCCCCCAGGTCCAGATGCACGGGAACCTGCCCGGCGGACACGTCATAACATTCACGCAACCTGGCCAGCAGAACCTCGGCGAAGTCACGAAAGTTTTCGCAGGCACCAAGCACGGATTGGTAGAGATGCTGATGCAGGTCCGCGATGGAACGGACACGGTTCTGGCTGGAACGCAGGGCGTTTCGGGCCTCCGGATCGGCGATCGTGTTGGATTCGAGGTTCAGCAGGCTTGAGATGATCTGCAGGTGGTTTTTGACCCGGTGATGAGTCTCCGAGAGAAGCAGCTTCTCCCTGTCCAGATTGATCAGGGGCGCCTGGACTGAGCCTTGCGGCTCCAAAACTGACATACCCTCCCGGGCGTCGGTCTCCGGGACAGCTTCGGAAACTTCAATGAAGGCAAAATCCAGCCCGCCGCCGCCCAGAGCTTGTACCTTCACCTGCAAAGGATGACGCAC
>CAZXPU010000020.1:0-52317 GCA_964642905.1 uncultured Prosthecobacter sp. | reverse complement strand
GGTGATGACTATCACGCTGCTGTTGGCGCTGGCTCTGATCGGCGGCAGCCTTTTTGCCAATCTGCTCGGCACCCTGGGCTCCACCATCTTGCTGCTCAGCATCTATGGGGTGGGATTTTTCCTGGCCAGCGGTCTGCATCCGATGCTGGTCATCCAGGAAGTCCGGGCGGAGATCGAGCGCTGGATTGAGCAGGCCCGCATCCGCCGGGAGATCGCCGCGCAGCTTGCGGAAGAAGAAGCGGCAGCGGCGGAGGCGGCCGCCAGAGGTTTGTCCACCCCCACGCCGCGTCGGAGAAAGCCTGCCGAGGTCGCGCCTGACACTGCCCCTGCGGTCTCGGGAGGCAAGATGGTCACGCCGGAGCTGGGCCTGACCTTTGAGCCGAAGATCATCGACGCCTCCGTGTCGAGATCGCATCAGGATGACAACAACGACAAGCCCAAGCTTTCCGATGTCTGGCAGAAAAAGCGTGCCCAGAAGCTTGAGCAGGCGCCGCATGGCACGCTTGGCAGCCTGACCGTCCTGTTCAAGGATTACACGCTGCCGGAGCTGGACCTGCTGCATTGGCCAGAGGAGGCGGCGCGCCCGGTGGACAAGAAGGAGATGCTGGCCGTGCAGGAGACCATTGTCCGCTCGCTGGCCTCGTTTGGCGTCAAGGTGGAGGCGGGCGACATCACCCGCGGTCCTGCCATCACCCGTTATGAAGTGAGGCCTGTGGACGGTCTGCGCGTCGCCCGGATCGCCGCGCTGGACGATGACATCGCCCGCGCCACCTGCGCCGAGCGCATCAACATTCTCGCCCCCATCCCGGGCAAGGACACGGTCGGCATCGAGCTGGCCAACCGTGACAAGGTGGTGGTGCCGATCCGCGAGCTGCTGGAGGACGAGGTGTTCACCAACGGCAAGGCCAAGATCCCGATCGCCCTCGGCAAGGATGTGTATGGCAAGACGATCATCGGCGACCTGGCCTCGATGCCCCACCTGCTCGTGGCCGGCGCCACGGGATCGGGCAAGTCGGTGTGCATCAACGGCATCATCACCAGCCTGCTGTGCCGTTTTGCGCCGGATGAACTGCGCTTCATCATGATCGACCCGAAGGTCGTGGAGATGCAGAACTACGCCGACCTGCCGCACCTGGCGCTGCCGGTGGTCACGGACCCCAAGAAGGCGCTCATGGCCCTGCGCTGGGTGGTGAAGGAGATGGAGAACCGCTATCAGATGTTCGCCAGCGAGGCCTGCCGCAATTTCGAGGCCTTCAACAACCGCAACCGCAAGCGTCTGGCCACTGGCGCGCCTGGTGAGGCACCGGCACCTGCCGCAGCCCGAGCTGCTGTCGCGGCCCCGAGGTCGAAGCCCGGCGTTGTCGCCAGGTCCGCCGCCGCGCCCAAGGTCAGCTCCATCACCCCCGACGTGCCCTTCGGCAACAGCATCGCCGCCGTCGATGAATTTGCTCAGGAAATGAAGAAGCCGGTGCGCCGCTCCAGCGCCTTTGCCCAGGCTGCGGCGCTGGCCGACGCGGCCCAGGAGGGGCAGCACCCTGAGCAGGTCCGTCTGGATTACATCGCCGATTCATCCGCCCCGTGGGACGATGAAAAAGGCGGCACGCATGAAGTGAACCTGCCGGATGAAGAAGAGGAGGAGATCCTTCCCATCGAAGACAGCGGCATCTGGACCGGGGATTCGGAGCCTCCGCCGCCACGTCGTCAGGAGATGGTGATCCCCGACACGCTGCCCTACATCGTGGTGATCATCGACGAGCTGGCTGACCTTATGCAGACGGCTCCCGCCGACATCGAAGGCGCCATCGCCCGCATCACCCAGATGGCGCGTGCGGCAGGCATCCATCTCATCGTCGCCACCCAGACACCGCGTGCGGACGTCATCACCGGCGTCATCAAGGCGAACATCCCCACACGCATCGCCTTCCAGGTCGCCTCGGCGCTCGACAGCCGCGTCATCCTTGACCGCAAGGGCGCTGAAAACCTCGTCGGCAAGGGCGACATGCTTTACGTGCCGCCCGGCGGCGCGCAGCCGATCCGCAGCCAGGGCGCCCTTGTCACCGACGATGAGATTCATGCCATCGTCCAGCATTGCGCCAGCCAGGGCAGGCCGGTCTATGACGTGCGTGTCGATGATGAGAGCGGCGACTTCATGGGGGACGGCGAGGAAGGGGAGTCCAGCGGCATCAGCAGCGAGGAGGAGGAGATCCTGGAGAAGTGCCTGGAGGTCATGCGTCAGGAACGCAAGGCCAGCACCAGCCTCTTCCAGCGCCGGCTGCGTCTGGGTTACGGCCGAGCCGCCCGAATGATGGACATCCTGGAGATGCGCGGCATCATCGGCCCCGGAGACGGAGCCAAGCCGCGTGAGATCCTGGTGTCCCTGGATGAAATCTGAATTCCTTCCGCCTGTTTCGATCATGCCCCGCAAGCTCCTTCTCACGGTCCTGGTTTCCGCCCTGCTGACGGCCTTCGCGCCTGCGGAGCAGTTTGTGCTGTTTGACACCACCTTCACCTTCACAAAGCAGGACGCCGACAACAGCAAGCCGAGCCCCTCGCATTATTATGTGAAGAGCGACCGCCTCAATCCGGCCCGACCGAAGGACTGGACGACGCCGGTGGACTACCGGAACGGCACCGTGCACCTGCGTCTTGAAGTGCTGGAAAAGCCGGCGGGTGGCGCGCCGACCACCTGGAGCGTGTGCTACATACCCAACAAGGGCAGAAACCATGGCTATGGCTGCATCGGCACCGGCGTCTACCGCGAGGCCGGGGTGATCGAGAAGGACATCGACATGACCACGTTCTGGCAGAATGACGACATCGTGTGGAGCGAGGGCATCAAGGAGATGCACCTGGTGATCAAGGACGACAGCGGCGGCAAGGGGCATGCCCACCGGCGTGCGGATCATGAGAAGTTCTTCCCGACCAAGGTGCGCATGACCCTCATCCAGGTGTCCAAGGGCGCGAAATATGACCCGGCGGCCGTCACGGGGCTTGAGAAGCCTTTTTCGGCAAAATAAGTTGGGCAATCATAGGGTGATTGCAGGCTTGCGTTCGACGGCGCCGATGAAGGAACATGCGGCAAATGTACGCATCCAGCCTTCCGAAGAAGCTCCCGATCTTCAGTCCTGCCCCCCTGGCCCGCGGCCTTCTGCCCGCCATCATCTGCCTGCAGGCCTTGTCTCTCAACGCCGGAGATGTCACGGTGCGGGATGACGCTTCGCTGGCGGCTGCATTGGCCGGGCTCACGCCGGGGACCTGTGTGAAGGTGGCGCCGGGCGATTACAGGGGCGGGCATCATGTGTCAGGCGTTGATGACCTGACGATCGAGGCTCTGGATCCCACGCGGCCGCCGCATTTTCGAGGGGGAAAAACCGCCTTTCAGTTCACACGCTGCCAGCGCCTGAAGCTTCAGCATCTCAAGATCAGCAGACAGGAGGTCAACGGGCTGAACCTGGATGACGGCGGGCAGCGTGACCGTCCTGTTCAAGCTGTGACGCTGGCCGGGCTGGAGGTCAGCGACATCGGGCCTTCCGGCAACCATGACGCCATCAAATGCTCGGGGCTGGATGGGCTGACGATCCGTGACTGCCGGATCAGCGGCTGGGGCGGGCAGGGGATCGACTTCGTGGGCTGTCACCGGTCTGTCATCACCGGCTGTCGTTTCACCGGCAAACTCGGCTACAGCGCCAGTGCCGGCGTTCAGCTCAAGGGTGGCACCAGCGAGGTGGTGGTGGAGAAATGCTGGTTCAAGGAGGCGGGCGAGCGACCTGTGAACGTCGGCGGTTCGACGGGCCTGGAGTTTTTCCGCCCTGCCGGGGTCATGTGGGAGGCCAAAGATCTGACGGTGCAGGACTGCGTCATCGAAGGCAGCCTCTGCGCCGCCGCCTTTGTCGGCGTCGATGGCGCGGTGTTTCGCCGCAACACCATCCTGAATCCAGGTCGCTGGGTGTTTCGGATTTTGCAGGAGACGACAGCGCCAGGATTTGTTCCCTGCCGCAGGGTGAGCATCATGGACAACAAGATCACCTTCCGCCGTTCCCGGGTGCGGACGGAGGTGAACATCGGGGCCGGCACAGAGCCCTCGAGCTTCCTCTTTTTACGCAATCATTGGTTTGCCGAGGATGATCCGGCGCATTCCAGGCCGCAGCTGCCGGTGCCTGAGACGGATGGGGTTTATGGCACAAAGCCGTGAGGCTTTGGAATGCCGTTGTGGGCCTCGGGGCGGAAGTTGACGGGTGGTGCGGGGTGGTGACGGGCTGAAGCCCATCACTGCTTTTTTCAGGCGAGGCCGCGCTTTTTCATCTCGGCCAGGGTCCAGTCGTACTCTTTCACGAGCTGGTCCACGACATCGCCGCTGCGCAGTTCGGGCGGCAGCACTTCCCAGGTGTAGGTTTCCATCTCGATGTGCGAGCACTTGGAAGGGTTTTTGGCGAGCCAGTCCATGGCGCCGAGAAGATGATCCTGGGTGCCTTCAAAACCGTCCCAGGGGGCGGCGTGCAGCGGAATGTGGAAATGGACGCGCCACTCCTCGCCCAGGTTCTGCGGTGGCGTGGTGGCGGCGAAATGCAGGGCGTCGGGCAGGTCCTTGAAACGGCGCAGCGGCAGGGTGTCACCGAAGCTGGCGATCACCTGATGAAAGTAGACGGGCTCGTCAAAGGCGCGCAGCCTGGCCAGCATGTCCGGCGTGGGCTTCAGGCGCATGGCGGAGCTGAAGTGCAGCTTGCTGATGCGGATGCCGGCCTCGGTGAGGCGAGTGAGCGAACGTTCGGCATCCTCATACTCGATGGCGAGATGGCAGGTGTCGTAGTTGAGGCCGATGAAGCGGAAGAAGTCCTTGTCGCGAGGATGTCGGTCGAAGTAGTGGGCGAAGAACTTGAGGGTCTCGCCGGTGGTTTCGAAGAGGCCCAGGGGCTCGGGTTCAAATCCAAGGTGCAGGTCGTGTCCGGTGGCCTCGCTCACCTTTTCAATGTGCTCGCGGCAGAGGCGGATGTTTTGAAAGATGGCCTCGATCTCCTCGGCGCCGACAGGGAAGGTCTTGTGCGACCCGGGCAGGGTGCTGACGCTGCCGCCAGCTCCCGGAGGCAGCAGCTTCGCGAGCAGGTCAAACAATTGGTTGGTGTAGTCGAGCCGTTCACGGGTGCTCCAGTCGGGCTTGAAGACCTGCTCCTTCACCCGGGTGCCGTGGAAGGAGCCATAGGGGAAGCCGTTGATGGTGAAGACGTAGCAGTTGCTGGCGTCGAGCCAGCGCTGGAACTCCAGGAGCTTGTCCGGCTGGCTGAGCTCGGCGGCGGCCTGGGCTCCGAGGCGCAGGCCGATGCCATAGGGGCGCCCGCCGGACACACGTTCGCGGACCCGCAGGGTGTGCTCACGCAGGCCGCGCCAGGTTTCCTCCCAGGTTTCGCCGCGGTGGATGTTGGTGCAGTAACCGAGATGGATGCCGTGCTGGAGCTGCATGGAGACGGGGGATCACTCGGGCTTCAGCACCACCTTCAGCAGGCCTTCCTTGTTGTCGTAGAGGCGCTGGAACCAGCCGGCGCCTTCCTCCAGGGGAGCGACGGCGCTGAGCAGGGGCTGCACCTGGATGCTGCCGTCCTCGATGCGGCGGATGGCCTCCGGATATTCACCGGCGCAGGAGCAGGATCCGCGAATGGTGAGCTGGCGGGTGACGACTTCCTGAAGCGGGAAGGGCGTGTTGGGCTGGAGGTTGCCGACCAGGATGACCTGGCCGCCCTTGCGCACGCTGCGGATGGCGAGGTCGAGCGGCGCTGCTGCGCCGACAACTTCAAAGCTGGCGTCCGCGCCGTCACCGCCGCAGAGTTCGCGCAGGTGCATGGCCAGGCCTTCCTGCCTGGCATTGAAGGCGGCCTCGGCGCCGAGCTGCTTGGCGAGTTCCAGGCGCTTTTCATCCAGGTCCACGGCGATGACTCGCTCCCAGCCGCGGGCCTTCAAAGCCTGGATGACGAGCAGGCCGATGAGGCCGGCCCCGACCACGACGGCGGTGCCGCCCTTGGCCTCATCGGCGTGGCATTCACAACCGTGACCGCAGGCTGCCTCCTCCTCTTCAGGTTCGGCGAAGGCCTCGCCGACCTCAATGCCATCCGCGAGGTTGACGGCGTGCAGGGCGATGGACACCGGCTCGGCGAAGGCGGCCTTTTCAAACGGCAGCGACTCGGGGATGCGGTAGAGGATGCGGGTCGGCAGCACGATCTTTTCAGCAAAGCAGCCGTGGCGGCGGTATTCGCCGGGGGAGACACCGAGGACCTTGCGCCTCGGGCACAGGTTGACGTAGCCGGACAGGCATTCGTCGCACTCGCCGCAGTATTCGGTGGAGTCGAAGGTGACGCGGTCACCGAGTTGCCAGTCGGTGACGCCTTCGCCCAGGGCGATGATTTCACCCGCAGCTTCATGGCCCATGACGATGGGCGGCTGGCGGCGGCCGCTGCGGCCATCCATGCCGTGAATGTCGCTGCCGCAGATGCCGCAGGCCTTGATCTTCACCAGCACCTCGCCGGCGGCGGGCACGGGGTCGGGGAACCCGATGTCGTAGTTGAACTCGGAGGGGGCGGTGAGGACGAGGGCTTTCATGGCGGGCGCGGAGGATGAAAAGGGATGGCGGCGAGGCAAGCGCCACCTGTGGTCAGGCATGCCTCATTCCAGGCCGAGGAGCTTCAGGCTGTCGCGATGGATCATGGCCTCGATCTGGGCGGGGTCGAGCCTCGGCAGGCGGGTGCCTTCGAGCATGTCGTTGAGCCTGCGGATGCCGTCGATGGAGGCGTTGACGGTGGTGAAGGGGAAGTCGGTGCCGAACAAAATCTTGTGCCAGACGCCGTACTCCTGGGCGAGCATGAGGGAGTTGTAGAGCTGCCAGGGCCGGTAATGGAGGGCGCTGACATCGGCGAAGACGTTTTCGTGCTTGCGGATCGTCACCAGGCATTCGCCTTCATAGGGATGGCCGAGATGGGCGAGGATGATCTTCAGGTCCGGGTGTTTCAGGGCCACGGGTTCGATCAGGCGCGGCAGGGTGAAGGCGAGGGGAGCCTGGGCGATGAAGGTGGTGCCCATGTGCAGCAGCACGGGCAGCGCGTTTTTCTCCGCATAACTCCAGAGCGGTTCGAGCTTCGGATCATCGGGGCTGAAGCCGGCGTACATGGGCAGCAGCTTGATGCCGCGCAGGCCAAGCTCCTCGTGCCCCGTTCGCAGCTCGCGCTCCCAGCCATCCTGCGTGGGGTCGACGGAGAGAAAGCCGATCAGACGTCCGGCGTCCCGTGCCACATAGTCGGCGATGGTTCGATCATCGACCCACAGGCCGCTGAGCCTGGCCTTGCCGCCAAAGACAAGGGTGCGTGTGTTCTCAGGAGCGGTGGCGCGGTAGGCTTCGTAAGTGGCGCTCATGTCCACCTTCACCCCGGGACGAGCGCGGCCGGCCTGGGTGATGAAGTCCTCCGAGAAGTCGGCGGGGAAGTTCCAGGCGTGGGAGTGGACGTCGATGATCACGATGAGCGGGCTTCCCTAACTCGCTGCAGGGAGGGCGCTGCTTTCAGAAAGAAAGGGGGCGGTGAAAAACTCAGCCGACCGCCGCGATCATGCGGTCGAACTGGCGGTCCACCTCGCGCCGGGTTTCCTCATCGAGCCTGAAGCCGACGGGGCCGCGGACGAGGGTGTTTTTGAAGATGCCCTGGCGGACAAGCAGGTGTTTTTCAACGGCAAGGAAGCCGTCCAGGCTGGTCTGCATGGAGATCAGGGCGGAGAGCGGGCCGTGGATGCGGTCGGCCTTTTCGCCGTCGCCTGCCTCCAGGGCCTTCCAGAGAGGCACCAGGCCGCGGATCAGATCCGCGCCGGGCATGGTTCCGACGACGCCGCGCTTGAAGGAGTCGACCAGGGCGATGCCGCCGGTGCCCTCGAAGACGCGGGCGCGGCCCTGGGTGGCGTCGCGCAGTTCGGAGAGCTTGGGGCCGATGGGCGAGGCTTCGGGTTTGTACTGAACACGTTCCGGGCCGAATTCATCGAGCAGCCGGGCCTGCATGGCGATGGGCATGGGTTTGCCGACATAGCCGCTGGCGTCCTGCACGATGACGGGGATCTGGATCGCCGTGATGATGCGGGTGTAATAGGCCAGCAGCTCGGATTCGCCGATGCCGATGGAGACCGGCGGGATGGCCATGACGGCGTCGGCGCCGACATTCTCCGCATGGCGGGCGTGGCGCTCGGCAACTTTGGAGGATTCGGCGCCGACGCTGATCACGACGGCTCCGCGGCCACGGCTTAAGGCGCAGGCGGCGGCGGCGAGTTGGTCGCGCTCTTCGCTGTCGAGGCGCAGGGTTTCGGAGACCATGGCCATCACGATGCCATGGGCTCCGCAGTCGTAGAGCCAGTCGATTTCCCGTCCGAGGGTTACGAGGTCGAGCGTTTCATCCTCATGCCATGGGGTTTGGAAGACGGGCAGGACGCCGTGGAGTTCGTGTTTTGAGGGCATGGGAAAGGGGGGCAGGATTTACCAGAGCAGCCTGCCGCCGTCGATGACGAGCACGCTGCCCGTCATGTAGCTGCTGGCTTCGCTGGCCAGGTAGAGGGCGAGGGGAGCGATTTCTTCCGGTCTGCCCCAGCGGCCCATCGGGATGCTGGAAGCCACCTCCCCTTCAAATTCGGGGCGTTCGCCGATCCAGCGTCGGTTGGCGTCGGTCAGAAAGGGACCGGGGGCGATGGCATTGACCGTGATGCCATGGACCGCCCAGTCGGCGGCGACGGCTTTGGTGAACATGGTGAGAGCCCCCTTGGCGGTTTCGTAGCTGCGGCCGCGCATGGCTTTTCCCGGCCAGAGGGCGTTGATGGAGGCAATATTGATGATGCGACCCCACTTCCGGGGGATCATGGCGGCACCCAAGTGCTTGGTGAGGAGAAAGGCCTGGGTGAGGTTTAGGTCAATAATGCGCTGCCAGTCTTCGAGATTGAGGTCTTCCGTAGGAGTGTTGATGCGTCTTCCGCCCACATTATTAATCAGAATGTCGATTGGGCCATGCTCGCTTAAAATGGTTTCACATAGGCGTTCTGCCTGATTTGGGCTCGATAAATCTGCTTGGATGGAGCGGACATGCAGGTCCTCAGCGCAGAGCGCCTCACAGGCTTGGGTGAGGTGATCAGGGGTCGATCCAGAGATGAGGACTTCTGCGCCGGCTTCACCCAGGGCACGGGCCATTTCCAGGCCCAGGCCACGAGATCCCCCCGTGATCAGCGCACGACGGCCAGAGAGGTTAAAGAGTTCTAAAACAGCCATTAGGAGCGGGTGGGGTGTGGGTGAAAAGTCGTAATGGTTGACCCGATTATTTCATGCTCCTCACCAAGCCTCTGTGTAAATCAAATGTATTTACATTGAACAGTCAGCCTGCCAAAATGAATGGTAAATAATAAAACAAAATAAAGCCCGACAAGGTCTAATTGGATTAACCAGAACTGCCAGATGATTGAAAATCAACCTTTTGCAGCCATGAAACCGCGTTCTTCTCCTTTTTTGCGCCAACTCCGTCGCAATCGCTACTGGCTGACCTGCTTTTTGGCGGCAGAAATGGGTCTCTGGCAGATCGCCCAGCCTTTGCAGGCGGCCTCCATCACCTGGACGGCAGGCAGCGGTACGGATTTCAACTGGGCCAATTCTGCCAACTGGCGGGGAGGGCTGCCGCAGTTTTTGGATGACGTCAGCTTCAACGCTCCGATCCCGAATCCAGGTTCACTGGCCAGCCCGGGGACGCTGCTTCTGGGCAGCGGATCGACGGCACGCAGTCTGCGGTTCAATGACAACTACACCTTGCAGGGGGGGGATTTGAGCCTGTCCCTGGGAGCCTTGAGCGTGGGCGCTGGAAGCACGGCCCGGATTTCCTCGGTCATGACGGGTTCCGGGGGGCTGCAAAAGGACGGCCTGGGGACCTTGATTCTGGATGCTGACAACACGAGTCTGACGGGCAACGTCGTTCTCAGCAGCGGCACCGTGGTGGCATCCGGACAGGCGAAGGCCTTGGGAGTCGGGCAGCTTCGTCTCATTGGTGGTCAGCTGACTCTTCAGGGAGACACGGGCCTTGCTTTTGGCAACAACACGGTGGTGCTGGGGCCGGTGACCGTTGCCTCTGACCGAGTCAGTGCGGGAGCCGGTGTCACCCATTCTCTCGGCACCTTGAACATTGGGGGGCAGACCATGTCAGTCGTGGCCGGTCCGAATGTGACCAGCGGCACGGCGGGTGTGACCTTTGGAGCGACGACCCTGACCGCCAACGGGACTCGTTTTGAAACGGGCAGCGGCACCAACCTTACGCTGGGGGCCATGGGGGGGAACTTTTCCATCTACAAAACAGGCGCCGGAACGCTGACCCTGGCTGGAACCAGCACCCGTGCCAACGCCACTTCGGCGAGTGTGATCTATCAGGGCAGGGTTGTTCAGGGTGTTGCCGCCGGCCTCGGTGCCGCCACCGCCCCGCTGTTCCTTGCCGGCGGAACGACGATGCAGTTTTCCAGCGATGCCAGCACGAACGCCTATCCAACCACGGTCTTCGGCAATGTGAACCTGGTGCCTGACCGGGCGACCTCCGGTGCTGCCATCACCCACACCCTGGGCACGTTGACATCCATTGGAGCCAACACTTACACGGTCTCGGCCGGCAGCAACATCGCGAGCCTGACGGCGGACGTGCGTTTTGGCGCGGCGACGGCGACAGGGGCGACCAGTCTTGTGGCGGGGGCCGGTTCCAGGTTCACGTTGAACAGTACCTTCATCAACAATGGTTTCGACACCACGATCTCCGGCGCGGGTGATGTGACGCTCACTGGGGCGGTCAGCGGTGGTGGCGGAATCCTCATGAACGGCAACGGTCTTCTGACGCTGAGCGGTGCCAACACTCATGGGAAGGCCACCGTGGTCAACTCCGGACGTGTCCAGCTGGGCGGTGCCACGGCGCTTGGAGCCACGGCTGTGGCCAACGCCTTGCTGAACGGTCTTGGCGTTCTCAGCACGAACGGCCAGAACGTCTCGGTGCAATCCATTCAAAGCGCGGCAGGCACGACGATTGAAAACCGCAGCGCCACAGCCTCGACGCTCACCCTGACTCCGGGGACTGGGATCAACTCCGTGCTGGCGGGCAATCTGATCAACGGCGGCACGGGCACTCTTGGCGTCACGGTCAACACCACGGCCGGAGGCCAGGTCACGCTTTCCGGCAACAACACCCACACTGGCACGACGACGCTGACGCAGGGCAGGCTGAACATCAACAGCAACACGGCTCTGGGAACAGGCGGCCTGACGCTGACGGCTGGCATGATCGACAACACCTCGGGCTCCGATGTCACGCTTTCCGCCAACAATGCGACCACGCTGGGGGGGGCAGCTGGAAGTTTCACCTTTGGCGGCACCGGCAATCTGAGCTTTGGAACCGGAGCCATCACATCCGGGGCGGTGCGCACGGTCACCCTCCTGGGCGACACGGGCAAAACCCTCAGCTTTGGCAACTGGGTGAACAGCTACGGGCCTTCAACCACGACGATCCTCGCCGTGCCGGGCTCCAACTCCACGCTTCGAGTGGCGGCCTTCAACTCCACCAGCACGGTTTCGGCCGGCACCATCGCCGGCAATGGCAACCTCGTCATCACCGGCGGCATCACGCCCGGTGCGGCCGGAGCCAGCCTGGTGTTCTCCAATGCGGGCACCATCACCTTGAACGGCGCCAGCACCTACACCGGGGCGACGACATTCAATGCGGGCACGGTGCGCTTGAACGCGGCCGGTGGCACTGCCACGCTCCAGGCCGCCTCGGTGCCGACGTTTTCAGGTGGCGCCTTCCAATACCTGGCTGCGGCTGCCGGGAGCAGCCAGAGGCTTGGCAACGTCACCCTGGGCGCGGGTGGTTCCTCCATCCAGGTCACTGGCGGCACTTCCGGAACCTCCGCCGTCAACCTGGGTACGCTTTCCGGAGGCGCTTTGGGAACCGCCACCCAGTCGGCTCTGAACATTCGGCTCACGGGTGGGACCTCCCCCTCGGTGACGACCACGACCACCGCCACCAGCGGCCTGACCAACGGCCTGATGGGAGCGCGCGGTTCCATCACGATCACGGATGCTTCCGGTGTCACACGCTTTGCAACCCTGACGACTTCGGCCGCCGACAATGCGATCACCGGACTGAACATTGCCACGACGCTTCCTGCCTCGGGATCCGTTGCCACAACGAACTACATTTTGAATGATGCAAGCGTCGCTGTCACAGCCTCCCAGACGGCCAACGCCCTCCAGTTGAACAGCTCCGGCACCGCGCAGAGCCTGACGGTCAACAGCGGGCAGATCCTCACTTTGGCAAGCGGCGGCCTGCTCTACACCGGCTCAGGCGCCTTCACCGTGGCCGGGCCCGGCTCGGTCCGCAGCAACAGCGGCACTGCCTCGGATCTGATCATTCACAACTACGGCACGGGCGGACTGACGATCTCGGCGGTGATCGCCAACGGCACGGCGACATCGCCCCTGACGGTCACAGGTCCGGGCGTCACCACCCTCACGGCTGACAACACCTACTCGGGCGCCACTTACATCACCGGCGGGGCCACCGTGAGTGTGGCCAAAACAGCCGCCCTTGGCGGCAGCCCCTTCACCAGCGCCGTGACCTTGAACAACGGCACCTTGCAGACCACGGCTTCCTTCTCCAGCGCGCGTCCGGTGACGCTGGGGCTTGGCGGCGGCACCATGGATGTGGCTGCCGGAACCACCCTTACCGCCAGCGGAGTCATCAGCGGCGCGGGCAACTTCGTCAAAAAGGGAGCGGGAACGCTTCTGCTTACAGGTGCCAACACCTACGCGGGAGCCTTCACGCAGGTGCAGAACGGAGTCCTGCAGATTGGGACGACATCGGGAGCCCTTCCCGCGACCAGCATGCTGGTGCTTGGCAACGGAACCACCTCAGGCGTTCTGGTCATTGGCGATGCCTCCAATGCGCGCACACCCACCTTCACCGGCCTGATGACTTCCGGCACAGGCACGGCCAACCAGATCAAGGCAGGCGGAGCTGCCGCCGCAAGCACCCTGACCTACAATGGTGTGAATGGAACCCCCACCGTGTTCAACGGTGTGATCGGTGGTGCGGGAACCAATGAAAACAACCTCAACCTGACCCTCACCGCCGGCGTTTTGACCCTGGGAGGTGTGAACACCTACAGCGGTACGACGACTCTCAATGGCGGTGTTTTGAACATCAACAACGCCTCTGCGATCGGCACCGGAGTGCTGACGATCGGGGGTGTTGCCTCGATTGACAACACCAGCGGCGCACCGGTCACGCTGGTGGGCGGCAGGACCATCAACCTGAACAACAACCTCAACTTTGGCGCCAGTGGCAGCCTCGACCTTGGAGCGGGCAGCACCATGGTCATGGCGAACCCGGGGGCAGGAAAAACCATCACACTGCACGGGACGGCTGGCAATTCGAACAAGCTCAGCATTTCGACCTTCAACAGCAACTACAGCACGGGCACCGCCACAGCGCTGACGGTCAACCGCATGCAGGCTTCTGACGCCGTGCTCAGCATCGGCACCTTCAACCTGGCCTCTTCGGGCAGCGTCGGCACGACCACGATCAACGGCAACGGCAACATCGAGATCACCGGGCAGCTGATGGCCACCGTGGCCGGCACGGCGTTCACCTACGGCGGCAGCGGCTCGCTGACGATCTTTGGCAGCTCCTCCTACACCGGTGCGACGACCCTCAACGGTCCAGGCATTGTCAGGCTTGGGGCGGGAGCCAGCCTTCCTTCCGCGCCTGCGTTCAGCATGACCTCCGGGATGTTTGACCTCAATGGCAACAACCAGGCCTTCAACGGCACCTTCACGCTGACCGGCCCGGGCACCATCACCAACACCAGCGGCACGGCGGCAACGCTGACCGCCACGAGCCTTTTCACCACAAACTCAGGCAACCTTGCCGGCAACCTCTCGGCCGTGATGACCCAGACAGGTGCGGCGACCACCATGAGCGGCAGCTACACCAACACCGGCAGCCTCAGCTTCACCAACAGCGGCACCGGGGCGCTGACGATCAGCGGCAACCTGCTCAACGGCGGCAATCTGACCCTCGCCGCCAGCAACACCCAGGCCATCACGGTTTCTTCAGCCGTGATCAACCTGGGAGGTTCCATCATCAACAACGGCACGGGCACGGGAACCACCACCGTCCAGGGCAACCTGGGGCCTGCCGTCACGGGGGTGGTGCAGAACAGTGCCACGTCCAACCTCCTGCTGACGGGCAACAACAGCCAGTTTGCCGGCTCCATCAGCCTCAATGCCGGCAATATCCAGGTCAGCAGCGGCTCCACCTACCGCTTTGATGCCCTGACTCTGCAGGCTGGAAACCAGATTCTTGTCGGGCCTGCGGGCGGCGGTTCCAACGTCGGTGGCTCGACCACCTTGATCTTCAATGACTCGGGCACCAAGACGATCAGCGGCTCCATCCTGACGACCGGAACTTTTGTCGGAGGGGATCTGAACATTGAAAAGGGCGGATCCGCGGACTGGACGCTCGCTTCATCGCTTTCACACAATGGCACGACCACGATCAGCGGCGGCATCCTGCGCCTCTCTCCTTCATCCTCGAGCGAACTGATTCCCGATCGCTCCGCCCTGATCCTTGGCAACACGGCTGGAGTCGAGCTGGTGCTTAATGGCAGGACTGAGACGGTCGGCTCGATCTCCGGAGGCGGGGCTTCAGGTGGTCAGGTGCAGCTGGGTTCGGGCGGACGGCTGGTTGTCGGCACGGACAAGACAAGCACGGTCTTTGGCGGCGCCATCCTGGGAACCAACGGCTTCCTGACCAAGCAGGGTGAAGGTGTTCTCACGCTGACCGGCCAGAGCAGCTTCAGCGGCCTGCTTGACATCACCGGCGGTGGTGTTGTCCTCGCCCGCCCAGGCGGTCAGGCATTGAACAGTTCCGTCGACGTCAGGCTTGGCAATGCGGGCACGAACCTGACGATCGCCTCTTCGGAGACCATCGGACGCCTGAACACGGCCGCTGACAGCACGCTGGTGATCGCTGCGGGAGCGACGCTCACCACCAACCACGCTGCGGCATCGGTCGTGCGCACGGCCAAGGCGCATGCCAGCACCCGTGTCATGACCGTGCCTGGAGGCACCGACGGTCTCAAGGTGGGGATGGTGGTGGCGGCGACCGACGGCAACCCGGATCTTTCCACCGGCACTTACATCGTCCAGATCATCAATCATGACCAGGTGCTGCTGAGCACCACACCGATTGCCACCACGAGCCCCTCTGGGAAAAACTTCACCTTCCGTGACGTGGACCAGATGCTGGGTGGAATCACTGGTGCGGGCAACTGGACCAAGCTTGGCGCCGGCAACATCGTCCTTTCGGGGCCAGGCGACCTCGAGGGCACCATGACGATTGCTGATGGCGCCGTGATCGCAGGCGGGGTCAACGTGGGCGGCAGAAACATCATCCAGGACACCGTCGGCAACCTGACTTCAGTCGTCCTCGGCAGCAGCGGCAGCCCTTCTTTCAACCTTGCCTCCAACGGTCTCAACCTCGCCCCCTTTGAACGCATCGGCAGCCTGGGCGGAGGGCATCTCGGCGACGGCTCGCTTGGCAATCCGGGTGTTTCGGTGGTCAGTCTGACGGGTTTCAACAGTTCCGGCGTGCTGGCCGTGGGTGCCAACAATCAGGATTCGGTCTACCAGGGGCGCATCACCGGCACTTCGGACTCCTTCCTGATGAAGGAGGGAGGCGGAAGCTTCACCTGGACCAACAACAATGCCGCCAATGCCATGGACGGCACCCTCTGGGTTGACAGGGGTGAAGTGATCTCAAACGGCACGGAAGGACTTGGCTCGAACTCCAGCGCGGTGCTTTCCAACGCTCCTGGCGTGAAGCTCACGCTCGGCACGACCAGCCCCCAGGGGGAAAGCCTGGCCTTCATCTCCGGCGGTGGCCGCGGTGCCACACGCTCCTTCCCGAACGGCGTCACGGGCTCCCTTCCCGGGAACTACCTGACCGGCGGTGTCAGCACGATTGATGTTGGCAGCGGACTGTCGCTGACCAGCACGGCGGCAGCCGCGCAGTATGTGTTCGGCGGCACCCTGACGGGCGTGGGCGGCATCGACAAGCAGGGAAACAACACCCTGGAGCTGCGTGGTGCCTCCAACTACCAGGGCGCCACCCTGGTGCGTCCGGCCTCCGGTGTTGCCACCAACGTCAACAGCGTGCTCACTATTGGCGCCTACGGATCTTCCGCGGGCGTGGGCGCCCCTGCGGGCGTCGGCGGCTACGGACAGCTTCCCGCCACAACCACCCTTCGGCTTCAGGCTGGCGTGGCCGGATCCGTCAATGCCAACTCCATCTTCAACCTCAACGGCTCCACGCAGACCGTCATCGCCCTGACCTCCCTCAACAACGGCGGCACCAAGACCCTGAACTTCGGCGGTGGTGTCATCAACATCAACAACGTCGCGGGCACGACGTCCAACGGCTTCTTTGACGGCGCCCTGAACGGACTGGGCACCATCAACGTGCAAGCCACTCACGCGGACGGATGGAGGCTGACGGCCGACACCTCCGCCTCCTCCGTGAACAACAACATCGTCCACAGGGGCAATCTGAACATCAACGGCGGCCAGGTCATCCTGGAGGGAACGCTGGGAAGCATCGGCGACACCGTTCATGTCAGTATCGGCTCCGGGGCGCAGCTGCGGGTCAACCGCAGTGACACGACGGGCTCGCTGAGAGGCAGCGGCAACCTGGTGCTCGATTCAGGCTTCAACCTGGTTCTCACTTCAGCACCCCAGGGGGGAGCTTCAGCAGCCGGCTGGTCTGGAACCTCGTCCGGCGGTGGCGGGCTGATCCTCGACGGCCGCGCACGCCTGCTGATGAGCACCAACCAGGGCTACACGGGAGACACGTCCATTTCTGGCACCTCCAGCATCACTCTGAACTACAGCGGTGTCGGGGTGAACAACATCATCCCCGGCAACCTGCGCCTGATGGGCGGCACGCTTGAGCTTGCAGGCGGTCCGACCAGCGCCGTGGTGGAAAACGTCTCGGTGACCCGGCTTGGCGCCGGTGCCAGTTCCATCAAAGCGCTTCCTGGCATGGCCGGCCGGATCAACCTGGGCAGCATCGTCCGTTCGCTCGGCACAGGCAGCGAATCAGGAAGCGTGCTGCAGGTCTTTGGTCCGTCCGCCTCCACCATCACCGAAAACGATTTGACTCTCGGCATGGGCATCCTGGGAGGCTACGCCACCTATGGAGCGACCGGTGCGGCGGTCACCACCTGGGCCGTGGGCAGTGAGACCGGCAGCCTGACCACCATCAGCGGACTGCCCGACAGCAGCTACACGACGGTCAACGCCAGCAATCCTCCGGCGATTGGCGCCAGCTCCGACGTGAAGGGAGACTTTTCCTTCTCCTCGGACACAGGGTCCCTGCGCTTCAACACGGACCCTTTATCCGGTCTGCTCCGGGTGGACATGGCCGGCTCCGCCTCGGACACGCGCATTGTTGAATCCGGAGGCATCCTGGTCACCCGCAACGTCGGCGACAATGACATTCTGTTCACCGGCAGCGCCGCCCTCTCAGGCGGCAGCGGTGATGTTGTCGCGAACGAACTGGTCATCCACCAGCACAACACCCGCGGCGATCTGATCCTGGAAACCATCCTGGTGAACAACCCCTACAATCCGTATGTGGCCGACCTCAGCCTCACCAAAGCCGGCAAGGGCAAGGTGGTGCTGGTCTACGACAACCAGTACAGCGGCACGACCAACATTCTCGACGGTGTCCTGCAGATTGGCGACGGGCTCCAGCTAACGGGCAGCCTTGGCAGCAGTTCGACCATCCTGAACGATGGCTGGCTGAGCCTCAAGCATGCCTCCAACCTGACCTCCTACCTTTACAGCCAGATGAGCGGCATCGGCTCGCTGCGGGTGGAAAGTGGCACCACCGAGGTGCTGAGCGGGGCCAACAGCACCTATCTTGGCGGCACTTATGTTGTTTCAGGCACGCTGCAGGTCAACAACTCCACCAGCCAGGGCGGCACGGGCCTGGGAGCCACCGCCGGCCTGACCTCCGTGGCCCCGGGAGGCACCCTCGCCATCGGCGCCAACGGGCTCAGCACCGTGGAGACCATCTACCTTCGCGGCGGCATGCTCTCCTCGCTTTCGGGCGGCGCGCTCTTCCGCTCTCCGGTTCTTGTCGGTGAAAGCAGCACCCTGCGCTCGAACTTCAGCGGCAGTGCGCTCACCTTTGCCGCGCCGATCATCACCCGTCCGGGCGCGGCGCTGACCCTGACCGGTTCCGGCGCGATGGTCTTCAACACCAACATGTCCGTCCTCGGGCAGGTGCAATCGTCGACCAATATTTACATCGGCGGTTCGCCTCTGGGCGGCGGTGCGGCCGGCAGCCTTGGCCGGGGGGCCGTGACCAACAACGGCACCCTCACCGTCAACATGAACGACACCCACTTTGCCCTGGCCAACAACATCTCGGGCACGGGCAGCCTGTCCCTTTACAGGAACGTCATCCATGTGACGGGCAACAACACCTATGCCGGCACGACCTTCATCGGGGGCAATCAAAACACCTTCAACGTCAACGCCGACGTCCGTGTCGGCGGTGAGAACTACGACGGCAGGCTTGGGAACGGGGCCATCATCGTCCAGGCCTCCAACGCGGGCGGATCGAGCCTGCGCTACCAGACGCTGCGCAACGTCACGTTGACCAACAACATCACGCTGAACCCCTGGAGCAACGGCACCACGGGCGCTTTCAACGCGCTGTTCCACCGCATGGGCCTCGGTTCGGTGACCATTGCCGGCACCCTCACCGCCGGCAGCCATTCGCAGCCCGGCCAGAATCCGTTCACCCAGCGTGCCTTGCTGCAATCCGAGGCGGGCGGCGTCCTGACCATCGCGGGTCCGGTCATCAATGGTGAGGACAACCGGCTGAACTTCCAGCCGGTGAGCAACTCGGTCATTGAAATCGCCGGCACGCCCAGCAACACGCTGTGGGGTCGTTTCCTGGGCAACAACACGGACAACACGACCGCCAACACGATCTTCCGCAACACGGGAACCACCACCCTCAAGGGCTACAACAACTTCGCCAGCACGGGCGGCACCAACCGCCGCAACGTGGTCTACGTCCAGCGCGGCAGCCTCGTCGTTGATCACACCTATCTCAGTGACTCGGATCCGGCCAATGCCTCCCAGGTGCCGGACGGCATCAACAACGACGCCAACATCTACCTCATGCGTGGCGCCACGCTCCAGTTCAACCGCACGGAAACCATCGGCGAGCTGCGCGCCCAGTCGGGATCCACCATCGCCGTTCCCACCGGCGTGGTCCTGACCCTCGACAACGGCAGCAGCGGCAACAACAACCAGGCGATCCGCGGAAACTTCACCGGCGACGGTGCCGTCTTGTTCTCCGCGCTGGGCGCGGCGGCCTGGTACGGCCTCTACGGCGCGTCGACCCTGACGGGCCCTGCGGTGATCGGCAGCACGACCCAGACCACGACGGCACGTGTTGCAGACCTGGATCTCAGCAGCGGCCTCGGCCTGTCTCCGGAGATCATCCTTGGTGTTGGCGGTGTGCTTGGCAACACGCCCCAGGAGGCGCGCCTCGAGTACGTGAGCCGCGCCACAAACCCTCATGTCACCACCCGGGACATCAACCTGTCCGCCTCGGCCACCCTGGAGAGCAGGACGCTTGCGGAGGCGGTTGGCGACCCCACCAACGTCATCAAGCTGAATGACGTGACCGGGCTGGCGCTGAACATGGCGGTCAGCGGCACGAACATCACTCCGGGATCACGGGTCACGGGCATCAACGTCGGCCTGAACACGATCACCCTGAGCTTCAACACGCAGGCCGGGGGCATCGAGTCCGGATCACCCATCATCGTCGAGGATGCCAGCCAGGCGGCGACGGCTCGCATTGGCTCCAACAGCATTGCTCCGCTCATCATCGGCTCGGATTCTTCCAGCGCCCTCGGCGGCAACGGCAAGATCAGGATCACCAATCTTTCCAACAAGACGCTCATCCTTCACGGCCAGACTGTGGGCAATGAGATCCGGGGCATGGTCGACCAGGGCGGCGCGGTGCTTTCACTTCTGGTCAATCCGAAGGTGGCCGACAACGACCAGTATGGCAGCGGCCGGTGGGCCCTTTTCAACTCCAACAACAACTTCAGCGGCAACATCACCGTGAATGTCGGCGCCCTCGAGTTTGCCGGAAATCTTGGCGATGGCACCAACACCTCCGGCGCCATGGGCAATCTCACTGCCACCCGCGTCATCGACCTGGGCACCAACGACTTCAACGGACGTCGCTACAACACCACGGGCGGCGGTGACAACCTCGGCGCTGGCGGCGGGCTGACCTCCACCGGCAGCATCATCTTCAACGACCCCAATCCCGGGGTGCTCACCCTCGGTTCGAACATCTCCTTCACCCAGAGCTTCAGCAGCGGAACCAACCCTGGCAACGGCCGCGTCATCAACAACGGCACGAAAACCGTGGTCATCAACGGCACGCTGACCTCTGGAGCCGACGGCAACCGCAGCTGGATCCTGGATGGAACGAACACGGGGGATAACATCATCAACGGCAGCATCTCCAATGGCTCGGGATCCGCCGTGGTGAGCATCCAGAAGGACGGCGCGGGCAAATGGATCCTCAACAGCACCTCCAACAGCATGACCGGCAACGTGGTCATCAACCGCGGCACCCTCGAGATGGCGGGCGGCGCCGCCCTGAATGATGCGGCGACGGTCAATCTTGCCAACGCGGGTTCAGACGGCACCTCCGTCGGGGCGGCGACGTTCAGGCTGCGTGGCAGCGAAACCATCGGCGGGTTGCTCGGGCAGGTGGGGACTTCCGTGGTTCTCGACACCGGGGCGGTCCTGACCATGGCGGCCGCCAACCAGACCTATTCGGGTGTCATCAGCGGCGGCGGCGGACTCACCCGCACGAACAACGACACCAATGCCCGCGTTTCGGTCCTGCCCAACAAAAACACCTACACCGGTCCCACCGTCATCACCACCAACGGCGTCAACCTGGTCGGCAACCGCATTGATGTCTATCATCTGGCGGACGCCGGGCAGGCGAGCGGCATCGGTTCGGCATCGGCTGACGCAGGCAACCTGGTGCTGAACACAGGCGCCGGTGCCGGCGGCCTGCGCTGGCTTGGCTTCACGGACCAGTCCACCAACAGGCTGTTCACCATCGGTGCCGGTGCCGGCGCAAACATCTGGGCGGACGGCACGGTGATCGGGGGCTCCGTGGCTCCCAAGGTTGAGTTCACCAACACGGGGGACATCGGGTTCACGAGCACGGGCAACCGCACCCTGGTGCTGCGCGGGGGGACAATTGCGGACAACCTGATGGCCCCAAGGCTGACCAACAATGGCGCAGGCATCACCAGTCTCTCCAAGATCGAGGCCGGTCTTTGGATCCTGAGCAACAACAACACTTACACCGGCGGCACCACCATCACGGCGGGCACCCTGGCCGTGACCCATGGGTCGGCCCTGGGCACAGGCCTGGTGACCATCAACGGCGGCGGGGGTGTGGGTCTGGAAATCCGCGGCGGCGCCGGCGGCATCACGATGGCCAACAACATCACCAACAGCACCGCCGGCGGCGGCATCCTGGTGCGTAACGGCTCGAACGCCCTCTCGGGTCTTGTCACCCTGAACGCGAACGTGAGCATTTCTGTCGACGGCGGCGCTTCACTCAATCTGAGCAACGCCTCCTCGGCCGTGACGGGATCCGGAACGCTGACCAAGGCCGGGGCTGGCACCCTGGTGCTGTCCGGAGTCAACTCGGCCTGGACGGGCGGCGTGCAGGTGCGCGGCGGTGTCTTGGAACTGAATTATGCTGCGGATAACAACAGCAAGCTTCCTGACGCCGGGGTCCTGACCCTTGGCTCTGCGGGCGGCATCACCCTTCCGGGTGTGGATGACAATGTCGCCAGCAAGACCAACGTCTTCGGTACGACCGGGGGTGTCATCAACCTGGTGGGAGGCAACCATGCGGAGGCGGTCGGCAGCACGACACTTGCCCAGGGGGGCAGTGAAATCCGCCGCGCTGGGGGCATCTTGGCGACGCTCAACCTGAAAAACATCACCCGTGCCGTCGGCAGCGGAGCCACGATTGATTTTGGCGCCGTCGACATCGCGAAGACCAACAATTTCAATGATGCCGTCGGTGGCATTCTTGCCACAACTGGCGGGGCGGCCGGAACCTCCGTCGGTGCCTATGCCACGGTCGGCAAAACCAACTGGGCGGTGTCCGCCACTTCGGGCACCGACATTAACATCGGCGCGTTCTCCGCCTATGCGAACGACTTCGGATCCGGCAAAAACACCGATGTCATCTCGGCTTCATCTTCGGTTGGCACGGCGAGCACCTTCACCCTCAGGTTCCACCAACCCCAGGCCACAACGCTGACTCTCACAGGAGTGCTCTCCCTGGAAGGTGCCGGCATTCTGGTGACACCCAACGTCGGTGCCAATCATGTGATCATCACGGGGGGGAACCTCCAGAACGCAGCGGCCACGGCGAACCTTGACGCTGTCATTCTTCATCAGCACAACACCAGCGGTCATCTGCAGATCAACTCGGTGATCCAGAACAACACCAACGCCCAGCAGATCACCAAGTCGGGTGCTGGCAAGGTGTTCCTCAACGCCCTCAACACCCAGACCGGCGCCATCAACATCAATGAAGGCGAACTGCAGGTGGGTGGTACCGCCTCGGCTCCCACCACGGCCACCGCCGCCACGCTGGGCGCCACGGGCACGGCCCTGGCGCTGAACATGAGCGAAGGCGCGCGTCTGACCTTCCTGTCGAGTGATCCAGCGGTGCAGACCATGAGCACGATCCAGGGCGGGGGCATCCTCACCCTGGCCTCGGGCAACCTCAAGCCCGTGCTGTTGAACGTGGACAGCACCAGCTACTTTGGTGAGATCGTGGTCAGCGGTGGCACCCTGCAGGTTCAGACCGCCAACGCCCTGGGCTCCGACAGGGGCAGGACGGTGATCAACGGCGGCGGATCCGTCCAGATCAATGCCAGCGTCAACGTTCCCGAGTTGATCACCCTGAACCAGGGCGCGGTCATCAGCACCCTGGCTGCCGCGACGGGCGCCACCTTGAGCGGTCGCCAGACCCTGAACAACACCACGCCCGCAGGCGCGGTTTACAATCTTGCCGCCGGTTCGGGGCTGACGATCTCCGGCCTCATTTATTCAGAGAACGGCTTCACCAAGAGCGGCAACGGCATCCTGACCCTCAGCGCCAGCAATTTCGGGGGCGTGCTTGAAGGATTCACGGCCGCCAACGCGAACGCCACCCTCAAGGGCCAGATTCTGCTGAATGCCGGTGAAACGCGTGTTGGCAACGCCCGTGCCCTCGGGGCCACAGGTTTTGCCAACCGGGTGACGGTGGCCTCGGGCGCCACGCTTGACCTGAGGGGGCAGGCCACGGCCTACGGCGATGACTCGGACTCGTTCCGCAAGTTCATCGAAGTCCAGGGAAGCGGCGTCAACGGCACGGGCGTGCTGCGCAACACCACCGGCACAGGCACTTTCTCCCACCTTGTGCTCAGCGGCAACGCCACTCTCAGCGGCGGCGGCTTTGCCAACGGTTCCAGGCTGGACCTGGCTGCCTACGACATCAACGTCAACGGCGGCTCCAGCCTCGACGGGAACCTGACGCGCCTCTTCCCGACCCTCGCGGGCAATGGCTATGAACTGACGGTGAAGGGTGCCACGCAAGGCGGCGGTGTCGTGCTTCACCAGCCCACCTTCACCTCCGCCCTCGGCAAGATCACCGTCCAAGAGGGCATCCTCCGCCTCGAAATGGATGCTCCGGTGAATTCCTCGGAAGTTTGGGGCGGTGTCGGCGCCGCCGATGTCACCGGCGGCATTGAGATCGCCTATGCCGGAGCGAGCTTCACGGACTACACGACGCCTGCTTCGGGCAACAGCCCGAATGTCGGCGCCAGGCTGAACCTTTACCGCAACTTTGACGTTCACCACTCGGTGCCCATCACCATGAACGGGGTGGTTGCCAAGGGGCTCGCATCCGATCTGAGCGGCGGTGGTGCGAACTACATTGACATCGGCACAGACACCCTGATGAACCCGCGGACCTACCTGGATGGAAACATCACGGTGCTGGGTGATGCGGCCAGGAACATCTTCCATGTGGATGCCGTTGGTTCAAACACCGACCTTTCCGTGGTCGAGCAGGGGAACCTGACCGCCATGCTGCAGACCAAGCTGATCGTCGGCGGGCAGATCACCGGGGCCGGCGGCTTCACCAAGACAGGCCAGCGCGAACTCCGCCTGACCAACAACAACACCTTCACCGGTGAGATGAACATCCTGCGCCATGCCACCTCGGCGCTGGACTGGCAGAGCAACACGGTTGCCATCAACGGGGTGAACTACCAGACCTACGGCGAGGCCGAAGGCTGGGCGGAATGGGGGGTGACGCTGGCGGGGTCGAACGGGCAGCTCTCCGGAGTTTCGGCCATCAACCTGCAGAGGCGCGGCCTGCTGACCCTGGACAACACCACCCGTCTCGACCCCACGTCGAAAGTTGTCGGTGGCAACAACAACAACCGCATCCACGACGGCGCCACCTTCAACATGAACAACGGCTGGCTGAGAATCCATGGCGGCACGGTGCCCAACACCGAGAATATCGCCACGGAGCCGGGGGCCGCCGTGCGTGTCAGTTCGAGCACGAACTTCATCGACCTCTGGCCTCTCGATGGAGCCGGCCAGCCGATGAAGCTGACGATCGGCAGGATTGAACGCAGCCCTGGCTCCGTGCTTCGCATCCGCAACCTGGATGCGACCTCGACCTTTGGCAGCGCCGAGCCCACCGAGGGTGTGGACAGTGTGCGGGTGCTTCTGAACAACACCTCGGGCATCTCCCAGTACGGGTCCGGCACCAGCGCCACCAACAAGGCTGTCGTGGCCGGTGTCTTCGGCGGCATCATGCCGCACACCTACCTCGCCGATCTGCGCGACCTTGGCTACAACAACGCCAACGTATCCGACCTCTACAACCAGGGCAGGAACCTCCAGCTCATCACAGGCAGTCACTTCATGACCCTTGAAGGCGGCTACCTCCGCCCGCTGGATGACTCCGAATACTACTCGCCCGCCGATGGCGTCCTGGACGTTTCGAACGGCGCCGGTCAGAACGTCAACCTGAACGTGATCAACGCCATCGTCCGTCAGGACATGACCGTGAACTCCCTGCGTTTTGGCCCGCTTTCAGACAGCAAGGGAGACAATGTCGGACTCGCCGGAGCCATCAACAACGGCACCACCCTGACAAGTTACAGCACGCCCTTCGTCACCAGCCTCTTCATTGACGGCCGCCTGACGGTCGCCTCTGGCATGCTGGCGAGCGCCTACTTCGCGATGGGAGACAGCACCAATGGCAACAATGCCTTCATCAATGACACGGTGATCGCCGGAGGCACCCTGGCCTTCGGAACCCGTGAGGCCATCATCAGCAACCAGAACGCCGTGGTCCGCTTCACGGATGGCACCGTTCAGACGGGCGGCAGCTTCAACATCCGTTCCGACATCACCGGCTCAGGCGGCCTGACCAAGACTGGCCTCGGCCAGGTGGTGCTTGACGGCTACAACACCTACACCGGAGTCACCTCCGTGGGCGAGGGCAACCTGTTCCTGCGCAATGGCCGTTCCTCGGCCGGTGCGGGCGGGCCGGGCAATCACATTTACATCTCGGGCAACGGCAACCTTCTGACCGGCAACGGCATCGTGCTCGGCGCCCCTGGCGCCAGGAAGGACATCCTGGTGGGACCTCTCATGGGCAACCAGACCGTGCTGACTTCCAACAACGATCTCAACTATCTCTACGGGAACATCATCATCGACAATGTGGATTTGGCAGGACAGTCCGGACAGTCCGCACAGTCCTTTTCCACCCCGCTCATGACCGCCTCGGGAGTCAATTCGGTGCTGATCGTGGATGGCAACATCACGGGTGGCTCGACCCCGATCGTCAATGACACGGTCGCCAGCAGTTCGCGTGTTCTCAGCCTCAGCGGCTCGTCCAACGGCTTCGTCATCGTGCGGGGTCAACTGGGCGACCGGCTGGACGCCAACGGCAAAGCCATCCCAGTCTCCGGGGTGGTGGCGACCTATCCCACCGGCACCGTGCTTGCCACGGGACCTGCGGCGGGAAGCACGGTCAGCAACCAGAATGAAGTGTTCCGCTTCGTGGTCACCGGCAACGATGATCTCAATGTCACCCTTGAGAAGCAGACCAACGCCGCCGGCCGCCTGCAGCTGGACCAGGGTGTTCTTTACATCTCCTATGACCCGAACGCCGCCGGCAATGACGGTTCGGGCTTCTGGACCAACACCGCCATCAGCCGTATTGCGGGCGGTGATTCCAATGGCGTGCAGGCCACCAACGGCAACACCGCGCTTCATGGCTTTAGCGTCACCGGCGGCGGTAACACCTCCATCTTCCTCGGCCAGCCCGGCTCGAAGGGCGTTTCCGGCCAGGTGTTTAACATGACCAGCTGGACCCTCGCAGGCGGGAACACCACCTACCTTGGAGGCATCAACGAATCCGGGGTCGTCACCTATGGAACAGGCAACGGCACCCTGACCCTGGGCAAGCAGGCAAGGCTTTACGCCATGGCCGAGGGCACGGTGAACCTGAACATGCGCCTGAACACCCAGAGCATCCTCAAGACGGGACGGGGCAATGTCGTTCTCCAGAACTCCAACCTGGCCACGGCCAGCGACACCTCCAGCATGGAGCTTGGGGGCGGCACGCTGACCATTGACCACTCGGGCGCGAACGTCGCACGCCTCGGGGCGGCGGGGAACTTCACCTTCCGCGGCGGCAGCATGGTGAGCCTTGGCAGGACAAACGCCGCCTTCTCCTCGAGCTACAGCACGGACACGGGCGCCATCCGCATTCTGGGATTCACCGCCGGTGGCAATGAAATCGAGGCCAGGACCATGGCGGTTCAAAACCTGACCGTCACCCTCGGCAACACCAACGCCACCAACGGCCAGCTGGTCCGCACGGTGGGCGCCACCGCCAACCTGGTGGAAAACCAGGCCCTGGGTGGAACGGCAGCCCTGCTCATGCAGTTCGGCAACAGCAGCGTGGTCGCCAGGGATCGCGTCACCCCTTGGGCGACTTACGGGACGGCGTCGCGGACAGCCACGGAGTTCGCCATGTTGGACAGCTCGTATGCAGTCACCAGCTTCAACCGTGTCACCTCGGACTTCCAGAACGACGTGGGTTCCTGGACGGGCGGCATGAATGTTTCTGAGAATGGCGGACAGGGTTTTGCCGGTTCCCTGGCGGCCGACACCGGATTGTCCACGCTGCGGTTCGCCGTCATGGCCGACAGCACCGTCAATCTTGCCGGCAGAACGCTCATGGCCTACGGCCAGGGCGGTGCCGCCAGCGGCTTCCTCGTCAGTTCCGCGACCGGCGCCTCCCACAAGAGCATCACCAACGGTGAGATCCGTGTTTCCGGCACGCTTAACGATCAAAACTATACCGAGATTCTGACCGGCAACACCACCAGCGGCAGCAGCAGCGTGGTTTCACTGAGCTCGACGTCCAACCTCCTGCCTGGCATGGCTGTTACCGGCACAGGCATCCTGGCGGGCACCGTCATCGCCTCGATCAGCGGTTCAAACATGGTCCTGACGAACAATGCGACCGCCACCACCACGGCGGCCGTGCTGACGGCGAACCGCCTTGTGGGCAACGCCACCCAGGGCAGCAACGACATCACTGGCATTCCAACCACGGCAAATCTCGCCAGAGGCATGGTCGTCAGCGGCATTCCCCACCTCACGGATGTGATTGTCACCGCCTCTGGCAGTGCTTACACCGGCGTTCCCACGGTTGCTGTCACCGGCGGCGGCGGTGCTGGAGCGACGGCGGCGGCGCTTCTCGGTGTGACGGCGGCCAGCTTCTCGATCAACGGCGGCACCACCACCTATTCAGCGGCTCCGACAGTAGCTATTTCCGGCGGTGGCGGTTCGGGAGCGACGGCCACGGCAGTCCTTACCGGCGGCGTTGTCACGGGAATCGTCATCACGAATGCCGGCCAGGGCTTCACCAGCGCGCCTAACATCGCCTTCAGCGGCGGCACCAAGACGGTGGCGGGCACGGATCCCACCGGGGCGGGGAACGCCGCCAACTTCATTGTGGTGAGGGTGGCCGTGACGGCTTCGGGAAGCGGTTACACCAGCACTCCGACCATTGCCTTCAGCGGTGGCGGCGGCTCCGGTGCTGCAGCCACGGCCGTTGTTCCCGCAGCAATCATCCCGGCTGGTGCTTACATCACCGGCCTGACGGCAACCAGCGTCACGCTGTCGGCGCCCGCTTCAATCACCGCCAGCGGGCTCGCCATGACCAGCGGCGCCCAGGACCTGGCAGTCCACCAGTATGGCCAGGGCATTCTGGACATCGGCGCCACGGTCACAGGCAACGGTTCGCTGACCATCGCCGGCCCGTCGACCACGTCCCCGTCAATGTTCAACACGACCGGTGTGGTTCGCCTCTCCGCCACCAACAGTTACACGGGCAGCACACACCTTAACGGGGCCGTCCTGGAGGTGGACTCCGTCTCCGCCCTCGGGGCTGCTCCGGCTGACCGGATTACCACAAGTGGCAACACGGTCAATGGAAGCAGCCGGATCACCGGCCTTGTGTCGACGGCAGGCCTTTCCGTCAACATGATGATCACGGGTTCGGGCATCCCTGTCGGCACCTTCATCACCGGCATCAGCGGCAACAGCATCACCCTGAGCAACAACGCCACGGCTTCCGCGAATGACGTCACGCTGACCGCCAACACGCAGCTTGTGATGAACGGCGGCACCTTGCGCTGGGCTGGTGGTGTCGAAAGCCTGGGGTCGCGCGGCATTTTCCTTCAGGGCAACGGCGGCGTCATCGAGGTTGCGCGTTCAGACGGCAACCTGGTCATCGGCAGCGCGATCAATGTCGCACAGCCTGCAATCATCTCAGAGGACCGCTTCCGGGGCGATCTGATCAAGACAGGGCCTGGCACGCTCACCTTCATGAGCGGAGGCAACGCCTACAACGGCAGCTTCCAGGGCCTGCTGGACATCCGTCAGGGTGCGCTGGTGGTCATGGCGGATGTCGCCGACCCCGGCAACAACAACACAGGCACCACGACCATCCTCGGCACCAACCGTTCCTGGGCCGACGGCACCGTCTTCCGCCAGGGCGCGAACTTCCAGGCCTTCCTCGGCAACGGCAACAACGGCGGTGACTGGAACATCGAGGAGTTCATGACCTTCGAAGGCAACAACACCTTCACCTACAGCGGCCTGCTGGACGTCAACTCCAACCTCGGCCAGCCAGCCTCCCTGGACGGACAGCTCAACCTGGGCAACCGCCGCCCGCTGAACCTCTTCGGCGCCATCAACTTTGCCGGCACGACCACCTTTGACGTTGGAGCGCTGACCAACATCAACGCCCTGCCGACGGTCAACGCCGCCAACGTCAGCATTGTCCGTTTCACGAACGGCCAGGGCTACATCATGGGCTCCGGAGACATCGTCAAAGACGGGCTCGGACAGCTTGAGTTCCGCGGCAACAGCATGGAATGGCGCGGCGGGCTCGTCGTCAAGCAGGGCACGGTCTACGCATCCAACCAGGGCGATGCTCTGGGCACCGGCTATCTCTATGGCAAGTCCATCAAGCTTGGAGACGCCGATCGCGGAGGCGTGGCCCAGCTGATGATCAACAATCCGGACGGCATTCACAACTGGGTGTTCGACATCAAGCACGACATCGATGTGGCCTACAACCCGGCCCAGACGAAGCGTCTCGGCGTGGACAACACCTCCAACGGCAGCCGGGTGTCCTTCGACGGCAACATCACTCTCAACGACAGCCTGGCCGTGCTGATCCAGGATGGCGGCGTCTCAAACGGCGGCGAGCAGACCGTCCTGAACCTGAACGGCAGCCTGCGTGACGGCGCGGTCACCAGCGGCAACATCAACATCCAGGTCAGCGAATCCTCCGGTCCGGGCGTGGCTGCGGCCAACGACAACGCCAACGGCCGCATGGGAGGCTACCTCGTCCTCAACGGCAACAACAGCGCCTGGACGGGAGACATTTCCATCAGCGCGAACCTGACCAATGACTTCGACAAGACGACGGTCCTGCGCCTTGGCCACGATCAGGCCCTGACGGCTGCCAATGATGTGACGATGAACTACAATTCCATCCTCCAGGCCGGAGGCAGGAATGTCACCATCGGCAACCTGGTGACCGCCGGCGGAAACGGTGCCTTCACGGGCAACGTCGGCACGGTCGGCGCCTCCACCAACGGAGGCACGGAGATCATCGAGAACGCCGCCACGGTCATGGGCACGCTGACGCTCCAGCAGAGCACGCCATCCACCTTCGAGGCCTCCTGGGACGCCCTCTTCCGTGACGGAGTTCCCAACAGCCAGTTCTTCGCCGTCGGCACCAACTCGCATCTGACCGGCAGCGCCTTGAACATCGTCAAGGACGGTTCTGGCTGGGCCGTGCTGACCCAGGACAACGATTACACCGGCACCACGGTGGTGAACTCAGGCGTCCTTCAGGTGGGACGTGGTGGCATCGGTGACACCGGTGGCATCAACGCCCTTGGCACGATCGTGAAGAGCGGGGCCACCCTTGCCGGAACCGGCTGGGTCCAGGGCGGCGCCGCCCTCAATGCCTTGAACGTGCAGTCCGGAGCTCTCGTCTCTCCCGGTGACCTGTCCGGTCGTGATGTTGGAACTCTCAATGTCAGCGGCAACGCCATCTTCCAGGCCGGGGCCGAGGCTCTGCTTCAGGTGCGCCTTCCCACCTACAACGCCCCGGGTTCCGTGGATGTCAGCGACAGCAATTACATCACCTGGAGGAACGGTCTCGCCACCGACGAGTTCTCCCATGCGCTGCGTGATCTGGTCACCTCGGAACAGCATGACATGATCAACGTCACCAGCTTGACTGGCAGCGGCACCCTGACCTTTGTCTCAGGTTCCAAGATCACCCTGATCAACGAAGGCTACACGCCGCGCGCCGGCGATGTCTTCCACCTTCTCAAGGCCGGCTCCAACGGCAGCAACGGCATCCTTGGCGGGGTCAACGTCGGTGACACGATTCGCACCGGCGCCGAAATCGGCACGGACCTGACGCTGTTTGAACTGGGCGGCAACTTCCGCTGGGACACCAGCCTGCTGAACACCCTGGGCGTCCTGCTCGTGGTCACCCAGGAAGGTGCCTCCAGCCTGCCGACACCGCCGACGATTCCCCTGGCCCCCACTCGCTCTCCTGCAACCGGCACTCTTGAGCCGGGCGTGACCTTCACCATCACCTGCAAGGCTGATTCAACGAGCGTGCCGCCGTCTCCGATTCAGTTTGCCCTGATCCGTGATGGCGCGCCTCTTGCCACCGATCTTTACACGGTCGCCTACAACCCGACGAACCAGATCCCGGCGGGCGCAGGTGTCACGGCCACCTTCACCCTGGTGGCCAGCTCGGAAACCAAGGGAAGCTTCCAGGTCCGCGCCCAGAACGCGGGCGGCAGCGTGACCAGCAGCGCGGTGACGGTGAACGTCAATGACACGCCGGTCATTCTCGCCGCCGGCCAGCCGACATCTCGCACGGTCAACCCCAGCCTGCCCGGCGCTCCTTCGTCCACAACCTTCACCTCGACGGTCACCGGCCCCGGCCCTTACACCGCCGTCTGGCTCAGGGTGGACGGTGCCACGGAAGTGCCCCTGCAGACCGGGCCGGCCACGGCGATTGTCGGCCAGAGCAACAAGTTCACCAGCTCGTTCACGCTTGAAGAAATCACCGAGTCCGAGGACGGCCAGTATGTCTGCCGCTTCATTTCCACGGTGAACGAAAGCCTCAAGGTCACAAGCAATCCGGCCACCCTCAGCGTCCGCAAGGCGGTTGCGAACGTGGTTGCCACCCGCACCCGCTACCCGGGCAACACCTACCAGGGCGAAACGATCACCTTCTCCGTGACCGCGAATGGCGACGCCCCGCTGACTTACAAGTGGTTCAAGAACGGCACGGAAATCCCCGCCTCCAACAGCGCCACCCTGAAGGTCACCAATGCCGCCATCCTTGTCTCTCCTGACACCTACTATTGCCGTGTCACCAACAATGTGAATTCGGCGGACAGCAACTCGGTCAGCCTTCCGGTGCTCAGCCCGGTGCCGGTCATCGATTCCAGCACAGTGTCCGCACGCACCGTGCTTGCGGGCACGTCGGTCTCGTTGAGCGTGGTGGCCAGCGGACGCCCGGATCTGAAATATGCCTGGAAGAAGGACGGCAAGCCTCTCGCCGGGGTGACTTCGGCCACCTATGCGGTGGATCCGGTCTCCATGGCCCAGGGCGGTGTCTACACCTGCGAGGTTTCGAACACGACCAGCACCAAGAAGACGGCCGGCCCTGCCGATGTCATCGTGGTGGACAACACCACGAGGCTGCTGCCCGTGTTCAAGAACGCGACGAGCTTCACCCTGACGGCCAACGTCGGAAAAAATGCGAAGAGCAGCGCCACCTACAAATGGTTCCGCCGCACCTATGAAACACAGACCGTTCCCGGTGAAAACGGGGCGCCGGACCAGGACGTCATCGTCGCTGTGGACACTCCGATCCCCACGTCTCAAGCCAGGTATGTCGGGGCGGAGTACACCGGAGCCGCCGTCGCCACCCTGAAGGTCGGCAACGCCGTGATGGAAGACGACGGTCTTTATGTCTGCAAGGTCAAGGGTGCCGACAACACCGAGGTCGCGGGCTGCTTCTACGATGTGCGCGTCTATGACACGGTTCCTGAAAACACGACCCCCGCCGCGTTCAAGCCCGGTGTGGTCGGCGGCTATTACAGCGACGCGGTCACCCTGGCTGGTGACAGAAACAAGACGGCGGTTTCCTTCAACACCTCCTCCAAGATGCCGGCCGGCCTCACCTTCAACAAGGCCACCGGAGTGATCAGCGGACGTCCGACCAAGGCGGGTGTCTATTCCATCATCACCTGGGCCACCAACCAGGCCGGGGATTCGCAGAAGTTGACCTCCACCCTGCAGATCTTCGACGTGCCAGCGGGTGTCGCCGGAAACTTTGCCGGACCTGTCGCCCGCAGTTCTGCCCTCAATGGCAACCTGGGCGGCCGTTTTGAAATGACGGTCACCACCCTGGGTCTCTTCTCCGGCAAGCTGACCCTCGGCTCCGGCACCGCCCGCTCCTTCAAGGGCGAGCTTGCCATGAGCGTGGATGCTGCCGGAACTCTGCTGGCGGCCCCCTCCGGCACCTTCTTGGTTCCGGCCACCAAGACCGAACCTGCGGTCACGGTTGACTTTGACCTTGGCATCACCCCTGCCGCCGCGCCTCTGCCTCCGCAGGTGATGATCACCGACGCCACCATCACCAGCGGCGCCTCCTCGGTGGCCTTCACCGGATGGAGAAATGGATGGGCGGCCAAGGCTGTTGCCAACGTCGCCGCCGTGCCTGGTGAATATCTGGGTGTTTACAACTTCGCCTTCGGGCTGCCGGACGGCAGCTCCCTGGTGACCAACACCGATGTCCCGCAGGGCGCGGGTTATGCCTCGGTGAAGGTTGAAAACGCAGGCACCTACAAGCTTGCCGGACGCACGGCTGATGGTGAGACGCTGACCGCAAGCGCCTTTGTCGGACCCAATGGCCAGATGTTCCTGTTCCAGGTCCTCTACAAGACCTCCACGAAAGGCTCGATGCTCAGCGATGATCCGACCACTCCGGTCATCGAAAACCTGGTCATCGACACCCGTGGCACCGCGACTGACACGGACAACGACATCACCGGCGTCGTCTCCCATGTCCGCCCGCCTGACCCCGCCGCTGCCAGCAAGGCACGCGTCTACCGTGCCGGCTTTGGTTCCAGCCAGGTTATCGCCGGCGTTCCCGCCACTTCGGTCACGGCCCCGGTCGTGCTGACCGTTGTGGGCGGTCGCTACATCGCTCCGGCGAAGGGTGACACCAAGGTGCTTCTTGGAATCGATCCTGGCTCCGACAACGCGAAGCTCACCTTCCTGCAGAATGGTGAGGATGACATTGTGACCGGCACGAACCCGAATGTCGTCATCAGCATCGGCGCCGCCAGCAAGATCACCGTGCCGAAAAAGTCCACCACGGTGAACACGGCGGGAACCACGCTCACGACAACGACGACGTCCGGTGCTTTCAGCGGCAAGTTTGACCTGGTCGACAACAACCCGGTTGCAGGTCAGAAGCCGAATCCGGTCAAACGGCCTGTCACCTACCAGGGTCTGATCATCCGCGAAAGGCTTGTCGGAGGCGGCACCAGCCTCGTAGGCATGGGCTACTTCCTGAACGACCAGCTTCCGCAGCCTGCCTCGGGTGGCAACCCCGCCACGACCACCCTGAACACCCCACGGCTCTCAGGTCTGGCCATTCTCGCCCCGGTGGTGGGACCCTGATCCGGTCCCGCTGCCAAATTGCGGTTTGCCTTGGTTGACGGTTGTCAGCCCGTCATCTGCCGCTAGCATTCCTGCCACGCCCTGCATGAAGCGGGCGTGGCAGCTTTTTTTACGCATGTTTTCGCTTCCGGTGGTTCAAGTCGGCTCGGTGTCGGTAGACGGTTCCGAGCCGCTTTTCATCCTAGGTCCCTGTGTCATCGAGAGTGATGATTTCATCTGGGAGATGGCCGAGCGCCTGGGTGCGCTCGCCCACAGCCTGCGTCTGAAGTGGATCTTCAAGGCTTCCTATGACAAGGCCAACCGTAGCGCGGGGTCTTCCTACAGGGGGGTCGGTGTGCATGCCGGCTGCAAGTTGCTGCGCCAGGTCGGAGATAAGCTGGGCGTTCCCGTCACCACGGACATTCACACGGAAGAGGAGGCCCGTGTGGCGGCCGAATACATTGATCTGCTGCAAATCCCGGCCTTTCTGAGCCGCCAGACCGACCTGATCCTGGAGGCAGGTGAAACCGGCCGCGCCGTGAATGTCAAAAAGGGGCAGTTCATGGCCCCCTGGGATGTGAAGAACATTGCGGAAAAGCTCCGTTCCGCAGGTTGTGAAAACTTCCTGTTCACCGAGCGCGGCACCACCTTTGGCTATCAAAACCTGGTCGCTGACATGCGTTCCCTCTACTGGATGCGCGAGCTTGGCTACCGAGTCATCTTTGACGCCACCCACTCCGTCCAGAGACCGGGCGGACTCGGCACCACCACCGGAGGTGATGGCAGGCTTGCTCCCGTCCTCGCCCGTGCGGCCGTGGCCGCCGGCTGTGACGGAGTCTTCATGGAGACCCACCCCGACCCTTCCAAGGCTCTGTCTGATGGTCCCAACCAGGTGCCCCTTTCAGAGCTTGCCGCCGTTCTCGGACAGCTGCGTAAAATCCATGCACTCGTCCAGCAGGCTTGATGACATGAGGCATCTTCCCCATCTCCCCCTCGGCTTCCCCAGGCCCTTGCTGGCCCTGGCCTGCCTGTTTGTCGGTGTCCTGCTCGCCCAGAACTCGGGTTCCGAGGATGAACTGACCACCTTTGGCAAAATGATCCCGGCTGGCTTTGTCAATCGTGGGGTGGTCATTCCATCGTTTGACCGCCAGGGCAGAAAGTCCTCGGAAATGCGTGCCGAGTCGGTGGTCCGTCTGGATGAAAAATGCCTTCGGGCTGAATCCATGGTCATCGATCTCATCGCTCGTGATCCGGGTCAAAACATGACGGTTGCCCTGCCGGAGGCCTTTTTTTACCTGCAGGACAGAATCCTGCGCAGTGACACGCGCAGCACCGTCACCCGGGCTGACTTTGAAACCTCCGGTGATTCCATGGTGTTTGATTCACGTACCTCCATGGGTTCGATGACCGGTCATGTGCGCACATTGATCTTTGACACCGGCGCCGTCTCGAACGAGACCAGCAGGAAGAATGACTAACCCGCCCCCCAGGCGTCCCACTGAGATGAAAGCTATCCGACTCCTCCTTCTGCCAGCGCTTGCCTGGGCGGCCTCCGCTCATGGGCAGGATGCCAGCCGGTTGAATGTGCCGGACACGGGCGGTGATTCCAAAAAGCAGCTCCAGGAGGCCGCGGAACGGCTTCGTCAGGCCCAGAACAACGGGGAGCTCGACCAGGCCAAGTCCAAGGCCAGGGAACTGATCAAAAACCTTCCTCCAGGTGTTACCGATGCCGCCAAGGCCGCCGCCCAGTCCCCTGAAAAACGCCAGCAGGCCCTCGAAGCCGCCAAGGCGGCCGTCGGCAGCATGGCTCCCCAGGTTCAGGGACTGCTGAACGGCGGGAAGGCTGCCGAAGGTCCCGCCGCGCCTTCCCAGGCGCCCGGGCCGAAAGTTCAGGAGCAGCCGCCAGCGGCGGCTTCGGGGCCCGCGCCCGGTGCCCTGCAACCGCTCGGCGCGGCTTCCAACCAAGCCGCCCGGGGCGCTCCCAACGTCATCATTGAGGCGGATCGCAGCGACTTCGACCTCAACAACGCCATCTTCATCTATTCCGGACATGTGAAGGCGCGCCATCCGGACTTCTACATTGAATGCGAGGAACTGGAGGTTCACATGATCAAGGAGGATGACAGCGCGTCCAGGACGACGAACAAGCCGAAGGCCGCCCCGAGGAAGGATCCCATCTCCGCCTCGGGCACCGGGAAGGGAAACAAGGAAGACAAGGCGCCCCCCATCCGCAAGGCCATCGCGCGCGGGCCCATGGTCATTATCGAAAAGCGCAGCCTGGAAGGGGACGTCCAGCAAGGGCGCTGCAGGCGTCTTGAATACGACGGGACCACCCGCAACATCACCCTGAGCGACTATCCCCAGGTGCAAAAAGGCAACGTGCTGCACATCGCCACCACGGCTGACACCACCATGGTCTTCGACAAGGAAGGCCGCCTCTCCACCAACGGCCGCCCGCGCACCGTCATCCTCAGCGACGACGCGCCTCCGCAGAAACCGTCCTCCGGCAGCAACTGACCCTTTTGTTATTCTTTCCAGCGTGGCACGTACCCCCAAGCGCAACCGCCCCGACAGCTCAACTCCACCCCTGGGCCTGGAGGATTCTCCGGTGAAAGCCTCCGACTCCTCGGCAGGGACGGAGGCGGATGTGCCGGTCCCGGGGCCTCGCCTGCTTCACACCGAAGGCCTGAAAAAAGTCTACGACGGCAGGGCCGTGGTCAACGGCGTCGACATCGAGGTCAAGGAGGGTGAGATTGTCGGACTGCTGGGTCCCAACGGAGCCGGCAAGACCACCACCTTCTACATGATCGTCGGCCTGGTCCGGCCCAATGGCGGCAAGGTGTTCTTCAACGGCGCGGACGCCACCGAGGAGCCCATGTACAAACGGGCCCGCCTCGGCATGGGCTACCTCCCGCAGGAGGAGTCCATCTTCAGGCGCCTGACGGTGCGGGACAACATCCTCGCCGTCATGGAAACGCAGAACTTCACCCGCCAGGAGCGCCAGGATCAATGCCAGCAGCTCATGGAGAAGTTTGGCATCGACCATGTGGCGGACAACCTGGCGCTCACCCTTTCCGGCGGTGAGAAGCGCAGGCTCACCATCGCCCGGAGCCTGGTGACCGAACCCAAGCTGCTGATGCTCGATGAACCTTTCAGCGGAGTCGATCCCATCGCTGTCAGTGAGATCCAGGACATCATTCGTATGCTGAGACGCGCCGGCCTCGCCATCCTGATCACCGACCACAATGTAAGGGAGACGCTCAACATTGTGGACAGGGCCTACCTGATTTACGAAGGTCAGGTAAGACGCCATGGCACCAAGGACTTCCTTGTCAACGATCCCGAGGCGCGTCGCCTTTATCTCGGCGAGGACTTCAGCATGTAGCCCCGCCGCCGCTCCCCCAAGCCAACCATCACCCCCCAACCAAGGAGGAAACCCAAAATGCAAAAGCACAACGTCAACCTGCCCATCGTCGTCACCGGACGACATGTCGAAATCACCGAAGCCATTCGTGATTATGCCCACAAGAAAATCGAGGGCCTCCACCTCGATTATCCGCGCATCATCGAGGCCAAGGTCATCCTGGATGTCCAGAGCCATCGACAGATCGCCGAAATCATCCTCTTCTGCGCCGACCACATCGTGATCGAGGTGAAAAGCACCACCGAGGACATCTATGCCTCCATCGACGAGTCCATCGCCAAGATCGCCCGCAGGATGCGGAAGTACAAGACCCGCCTCCTCAAGAGCCATCGCCCGCGCAAGGAGGGCAGCATCCGCCACATCGAGGAGAAGGTCTACCACGCCGAAGTCCTTCACACCACCGAGGAGGAGCACGTCGATCCGTCCTACGTCCATCACGAGAAGTACAAGGTGCGCCCGCTCTACGCCGATGAGGCCATCATGGACCTCGAACTGAGCGACCGCCCGTTTGTCGTCTTCCACGACCAGAAGACCGACAAGCTCGCCATCCTCTACCGCCGCAAGGACGGCGACTACGGCATGATCGAGCCCGAAGACAGGAACTAAGCCGTTTCAGTCCTCTCAAAGTCTGGGCAGGCGTGGGTTTCCCTCGCCTGCCTTTTTTGTGCCGTCGTCATGCCGGCCTGCTGAAGCGGTAGTGGCTGACGATCCATTCCTCTCCATTCCTGTATCCCCAGAGCTCTGCGCAGGCCATGTAGAAGATGCGCCAGTAGCTCCACCATTTCACGGCCTGATCCGCCCCGTAGGTTTCACGGAACAGCGCCATGATCTCCTCCCTGTGCGTGTCCATGTTGCGCAGCCAGGCCTCCGACGTGCGGCTGTAGTGAAGTCCGCTCACGCACCAGTGGTCCTCGATCCTGAGATCGTCCTGGAAGTGCAGCAGCAGGTCGTCGCTCGGCATCTGGCCGCCGGTGAAAAAGTACCTGGCCATCCAGTCGGACGCGCGGGTCGCCTCAAAATGATAGGCCAGCTCACGATGCGTGAAGATGTGCACGAAGAGCTTGCCCCCGGGCTTCAGCCAGCGGGCAACCCGGCGCAGCAGCACCTGGTAGTTCTTCATGTGCTCAAACATCTCCACCGACACGCAGCGGTCGAACACACCGTCTCCGACGCCTTCAAAATCAATCATGTTGGCCGTGATGACCTTGAGATTTGGCAGGCCCCTGCGGGCCGCCTCGGCGTCGATGTGCTGCTTCTGGGTGCGGGAATTGGAAACGCTGGTGATCCTGGCCTGCGGATAATGCTCGGCCATCCACAGCGACAGTGAACCCCATCCGCAGCCAAGCTCCAGGATCCGCTGGCCGTCCGCAAGCTGCGCCCTCTCACAAGTCAGGCGCAGCATCGCGGCCTCCGACTTGTCCAGGGTGTCCGCCTCCTTGTCCCACCAGCCGCTGCTGTACTTCAGATGCCAGCCAAGGCAGAGCTGGTAGAAACGTGTCGGCACCTCGTAGTGCTGCTCGTTCGCCTCCTGGGTGGCGATGGCGACCGGCATGGCCTTCAGGCCCTGCACATGCTCCATCAAGGCCGACTGCTGCGCTTCCACGCCGGGCCGCCGGTGCTTGCGCAGCACTGAGGCCAGCCTACGACGGATGCCGAAACGAATCAGATAGTCAGGCAGGAGGTCCCTGGCGAGGAGTGCGTTGATGTCAGGCATGAAGGGTGGGGGGTGAGTTCAGCTCTTGGGAAACCAGGGCACAAAGGCGCTCGTCGTGCGCTGATAGTCCCGGTAGGCGTCGCCGCGTTTTGCCACAGACAGCCGTTCTGTCAGGGGAATGCCGGTGACATTCAGCAGGAAGTGCAGCATGGCCAGCGGGGCGGCGATTGAGGCCCAGCCCCAGGGAGCCGGAAGCGCCATCAGGAAAAGCCCCCACCAGAGCAGGGACTGGAAAAAGTAGTTGGGATGCCGGCTCCAGCGCCACAGCCCTTGGCGGCAGACTTGGTTCGCGCAGCCAGGCTCACGATTGAAGACGGAGAGCTGCCGGTCGGCGATGGCTTCACCCAGAAGCGCCAAGCACCACACGGCCAGGCCTGTGAGTTCCATCTGGCTGAAGCCCCTGTCAGCATGCTGGGCGATCAGATGGGCCGGCAGCACCAGCAGCCACACAAGGAATGCCTGGGCCAGGAAGAAGCCAAGAAAGGCCCTTGGGACATTCGCCTTCCATCGCTCCCTCAGCACGGCGTAGCGCGCATCTTCCTGTGGATGGTGGCGGGAGATCCGCCGCCAGAGGTGCAGGCCAAGACGCAGACTCCAGGCGGACATCATCAGGGCGATGGCGAAACGCCGCGGCGCCCAGCCGTCTGCGAACCAGGCATGGCAGAGCACGGCGGGCGTGAAGCTGAGCGCCCAGGTCACATCCACCCAGGAGTAGTTGCCGGAGCGTACGCTGAACCGCCAGGTGGCGGCAAACATCAGCACCAGGATCAGGGCGGAGATGAGCAGGCTCACGAGGTTTTCCTCCGCAGAAGAACCTGCTCAATGCCGGCGTCCGCAGTCACCCGGAAAAGCTGGAGCAGCATGTAGGCTGCGACGGCCATGGTGCCGAGCACCAGGATCGCCAGCAGCCAGAGCACTCGTGAGATCCACGAAGTCTCCTTGTAGGCGAGCCAGGCATAGAAGGTCAGAAAGGCCCAGTAAGTGTCTGCCAGCGTGGCGATAAACCAAGGATGGGACATCACCTCCCCTGGAATCCTCCACAAGGCACAGTCCAGGCTGGCCCAGCCGGTGACGGCGATCATGGAGGCCAGCATGAGCGTGAAAAAAAGGCGCAGGATGAGGATCATGCCAAGGGTAGGGGCGGGTTGAGAGCTGGCCGTGAACAAGCTGGCTCAGGGGCAGTCCGCAGGCTGCATCACGTGATGACTGTACCGGGCCCAGGACGCCTGGACCACGCTGATGTTGCGCGTGGCAAAGGCTGACTCACAGTATTTGAGGTAGTAGTTCCATTTGCGGATGAAGTGCTCGTCAAAGCCAAGCTCACGCACTTCCCGAAGCCTGGCGTTGAAGTTGGCATGCCATTCGTTCAGCGTCCGGGCGTAGTCGCCTCCCAGATCTTCCAAGGCCATGGGCGAAAGCGTGCTCGTCCTGCGGATTGCCTCGTTCACCCGACCGACGGCAAGCAGCAGCGATCCCGGAAAGATGTGCTTCTGAATCCAGTCGGCTCCCCTGGCCAGCCTCTGATAATGATGATCCGGCACCGTGATCATCTGCACGGCGAGGATGCCATGCGGGGCCAGCACCTCGGCGCATTTGGCAAAGTACGTTTCAAGGTACTTTTCGCCGACGGCTTCCAGCATCTCGATGGAGGCGATCTTGTCGTAGCAGCCGGTGACATGGCGGTAGTCCTGCAGCCGGATCTCGATGCGGTCCTCCAGCCCGGCCTCCTTCACGCGCTTGCTCGCCTCGCGGTGCTGCTCCTGGGACAAAGTCACGGCGGTGATCCGGCAGCCGTGGTTTTTGGCGGCGTGGATGCTGAAGCCACCCCATCCGCAGCCGATTTCCAGCACATGATCCTCCGGCCTGAGGCGGAGCTTCTCACACAAGGCCTCGTACTTGTCGGCCTGCGCCTCCTCCAGGCTCTGGTCCGCCCGGGTGAACCTGGCGGCGGAATAGGTCATCGTGGGATCCAGCCAGAGCTTGTAGAAGTCATTCCCGAGGTCGTAGTGCTCGGCGATGTTGCGCCGGCTGGTCTTCAATGAGTTCGGACGCGTCAGATGCCGGATCCGGTTGAGCAGGCGAAGGAAGCCGATGAGCTTGAAGCCCTGGGAAGAACCTTTCAACGACGGCCTGGACTGGATGTTGATGATGAACCAGTCGAGCACGGCGCGCAGGTCCGGCGTGTCCCACCAGCCCTCCGTGTAGGCCTCTCCCAGCCCGACGCCTCCATAACGGGCCAGATGAATGAAAAAAGAAAGCGGATGCCTGACCTGGATCTGGGCGGTGGGCTGGCCAAGCGTGGCGTCTCCAAAGAAGAAGCGTTCACCTCCTGGCAGATCCATCTGAAGGCGTCCCCTGTTGAAGGTGCGCAGCGTCCGCATGACCAGCCAGCGATGCAGGCAGCGGCGTGAGACGGCAAGCGCCCAGCGGTTGCAGGAAGCGGGCATTTCCAGGGGGCTGGAGGAGGGCAGGACGGCTGAGGGGTTCATGAAGGTTCAGGGGTCAGTCAGGCTGTGGTGCGGCCGGTAGAGACCGGTCTGCAGATCTCTGCCAGAGCTCTTGCGGATGAAGCTGAATCCTCGCGCCCACAGACGGAACGCCTGCCAGTGGATCTTGAGGATCACCTGCAGCGTCAGCAGAGGATAACGAATGATGCAGCGGGCCAGGGTGCGGTCGTTGAGCGGTTTTCTGACGCCATGCACCCAGCTCGCCAGCGTGCGCCGCCCGTCCTCCAGGTCGTCGATGTGCAGGCGCAGCCGCTCCCCCGGGACTGACAGCCTGAAGTGGAAGCGGGTGTCGAGATTGGAGAAGGGCGAGACGTAAAAGTTCTTCGGCTGGACATGCTCGAAAACGCCGTCCTCCGAGGCCTGCGGCAGCAGGTAGGGCTTCATCTCGTGAAAGGTGTTGGTCACCTCGCAGATGGCGTGCACGGCCCTGCCGGAGGAGTCGTGGATGAAGTAAAAGCATGCGGGATTGAAAATGTAGCCGCCGATACGAGGCAGGGTGACGAGGCGGATTCGCGAATCTTCCGCGAGCCGGATCCGATGCTCCTCAAGAAGCCACTTTTCGAGGTTCAACCGCAGGTGTCCGGCGCCCAGATCCAGATGGTCGGTGTCCCGGAACGTGAAGGCGTTGAAGCGATCCACGCTGAACAGCCGCAGTTCACGGTCCAGCGCGGGCAGTTCGTCGAGCCAGAGGTCGAGATAAAAAAACGGGTAGCTGAAGCGATGCCGCCTCGGCAACAGCCTCTCATGGACGACCTCACATTCGTAGAGCGAGGATTCTAAGGCGGCCATGGCGTGGGTCTTGCGCAGAGGCATCAGGGGTTTCTCATGAGCCAGGGATCGCCGCCCAGGAGGTGTTCACAGGTCTCGACGGCGGACATGAAGCCGTCCTCATGGAACCCGTAGCGTCCCCAGGCGCCGCAGAAGAGGGTGTGCGTGCTTTCCGACTCTCTCCGCAACTCGGGCAGGCGTTTCTGGGCGTCGATCGCCGCCAGGTCAAACAGGGGGTGCTCGTAGTCGATTCGGCGCAGCAGCTTCGATTCATCCAGGTTGTCCGGAGGATTGATGGAAACGAAGTAGTTCACCTTGTCAGAAACGCCCTGGAGGTTGTTCATCCAGTAGTGCGTGCTTGGCACGATCCTTCCGGCCGCGTCCTCCCCGACCCGGTAGTTCCACGAGGCCCAGCAGCGCCGTGTGCGCGGCATGACTGAGGCGTCCGTGTGCAGGGCCGCCATGTTCGGCTGATACTTGAAGGCGGACAGCACCTCCGTCTCCAGAGGCGTGGCGTCCGCCAGCATGCGCAGGCTTGTGGGTGCGTGCGAGGCGAGGATCACCTGGTCAAAGGCCTCCGCCGGGCCGTTCACCGGCTGCACGAGCACCCCGCCGTTCCGCCGCTCGATCCGGGCCACCGGGCTTTTCAGCCGGATGCGGTCGGCAAAGGGCGGGATCAGCCTGCGGACGTACTGCCGTGAGCCGTCGCAGACGGTCCACCAGGGGTGCCGGGTGTCCATGGCCAGGAAGCCATGGTTGAACCAAAAGTGCATCAACGTGCGCGCGGGGAAGTCCAGCATCCGGTCCGGCGGCGTGGACCAGACGGCGCTGCCCATGGGCACGATGTAGAGGTCGAGGAAGTCCTGGCCGTAGCCGCAGGCCCGGGCGAACTCACCAAGGGTCATCCTCTCAAACCGCGGGTCGTTCATTGCGGCGATGCACTGGCCGTTGAAGCGGTGGATCTGGAGCACGAAGCGCCAGAAGCGCGGGTCGACGAGGTTCCGGCGCTGCCCGAAGACGCGGGACAGTCCCCCGCCGTTCCATTCGTAGCCGCTGGCCTGGTGGGACATGCTGAAGGACATGTCCGTGCGCTTCGTCTCGACGCCCAGCTCGCCGAACAAACGGCATAACAACGGGTAGGTCTGGTGGTTGAAGACCATGAACCCCGTGTCGACGGGCAGCTCGCGCCCGTCCTCGGTCACGGTCACGGTGTTGGTGTGCCCGCCGACATAGTCCGCCGCCTCGAAGACGGTGATGTCGAACCTGCGGTGCAGGAAGTGGGCGCAGCCCAGGCCGGAGATGCCTGAACCAACGATGGCGAGACGGGGAAGGGGCATTCGCGGGCGTGGTGAACGGGAGTCTGGTTCGTCCGTCGTGCCAATCTGGATTCAGCGCATTTGCAGAGGCGGCGGGTTTCCCTGGCGAAACATCCCTGAAACAGGAGCTTTTTTGCGGGCGGGTGGCGTGTAGCATCCGCGGCATGCAGCCATCTCCGCCAACGACCTCCCTTGTCGCCGTCTCCGGCGGCCGGGATTCCGTGGTCCTGCTGCACTGGCTGTTGAGGAACACCTCGGAAAGGCTGGTGGTCTGCCACTTGAATCATGGCCTGCGAGGCCGTGAATCCGGACAGGATGCGGCCTTTGTGCGCCGGCTGGCGGCAGGCCTCGGCCTGGCCTGCGAGTCAGAGCGGGAGGACGTGGCGGCCTTTGCGCGCCGTGAGGCAATCTCCGTCGAGACCGCTGGCCGGCAGCTCCGGCACCGGTACTTCGCGGAGGTGGCGCTGAAGCATGGCGCCGGCCGGATTTACCTCGCCCATCATGCGGACGACCAGGCGGAGACCATTCTGGCGAACCTCTGCCGTGGCGCCGGACTCAACGGTCTGGGCGGCATGAGGGAGACTTCCGTGATGGAGCACGGCGCGCATTCGTTTGAACTCCGCCGTCCGCTGCTGAACTGGCGTCGTTCTGACATCGAGGCTTATCTGCGCGAGCACGGGCTGAAGTTTCGTGAGGACTCCAGCAACACGAGCCGGGGACCCCGGCGCAACCGTCTCAGGCTCGATGTTCTTCCGCTTCTGGGCCGGGTCTTCGAGCGCGACGTGGTGCCGCAGATCGTGCGGCTGGGAAGACAGGCGGAGCGGGATGAGGAGGCGTTGGCCGGGCTCGCGCTTGAACGGCTGAAGGACTGCCTTGATCCTGACCATGCCCTGAGATTCAAGCCGCTTGCCCAGGTTTCGGAGGCGATTGTCTCCAGGCTGCTGCGTCACTGGCTGGTGAAGGTTCTGGACCTTCCCGGCATCGGCCATGGAGAGGTCGAGCTTGTCCTGGCGATGCTTCAATCCGGCGGTCCGGCGAAGATCAACCTGCCCGGTGGTCATCACCTGCGGCGCAAGGCCGGCAGGTTGTGGCTGGAGCAGCAGGCTCTCAGGCCTTGACGGCTGGCGATGAGGGAGGGCCGGCTGTCTCATCCTCGCCTTCGCCCAGCAGCCGCACTTTTCGCTCGACCAGGGGCAGCCAGAGGCTGACACGGGTGCCGAGTCCGATCCTGGACTCGATGTCGATCTCACCACCATGCTCGCGGATGATGCGGCGCACGATGAGCAGGCCGAGCCCGGTGCCCGTGGGTCGCGTGGTGGAGAAGGGCTGGAACAGGCGGCCCATCTGTTCCGGGGAAATGCCCTTGCCGGTGTCCTCGAAGCTGAGCCTGAGCTCGAAGTCCGTGTAGCTGCCGCTGATGGTCAGCGTGCCGCCCTTTGGCATGGCCTGGGCGGCGTTGCGGATCAGGTTGTACATCGCCTGCTTCATCTGGTCAGGATCCAGCGGCATGGCGGGCATGTCGGCGCGCAGGTCCAGCTTCACCTTCACCTTCGCCTGGTCGAGCTCGGGCTTCAGGAAGCGCAGGCTCTCCTCGACAAGCTCGGCGATCCTGCTGCGCTGGAGCTGGGGCTTGGTCGGGCGGATGGCGGCCAGGAACTGGCTGATGATCGTGTCCATGCGCTTGATCTCGCCAGTGGCGATGTCGAGGTGCTCGCGCAGGGCGTCGCCGCCCTTGCCCAGCTTCCTGAGCCGGCGCTCCAGGAGCTGAAGGTGGATGGTGAGGGAGTTCAGCGGGTTGCCCAGCTCGTGCGCGACACCGGCGGCGAGCAGGGTGAAGGCGTTGAGGCGCTCGCTCTCCAGCTGCTGCTCGGTGCGCTTCCGGGATTCGGTGACGTCGCGGATGAGCATGACAAAGCCCAGCGGCTGGTCGTCGTCGATGCTGGTGATGTAGAAGTTCAGGTAGCGGTTCTCCGGATAGAAGACCTCAAGGTCGCGGCTGACGACGGTGCCGGGCTTCAGCAGCTCGTTCCAGTCCAGCCCGCGCATGCCCTGGGTCAGCTTTTGACCAATCACTTGTTCGGCGCTGAGGCCGAAGAAGGTGCAGGCGGCCTGGTTGACGTAGGTGACTGAGCCCTCGGGATCGAGCAGGATGACGCCTTCCTGGAGGGTCTGAAAGACCTTTTCGAGGAAGCCCTTCTCCTTCAGCAGTTCCAGCACCACGCTCTGCACCTCGCCCGGCTCCAGGCGGTCCATGCGTTTCAGCAATTTGTCGATGAAGGCGGATCTCATGCGGCAATGTCATTCATACAGGGAAGGCGGGAGGAGTGTCAAACGGACGGCGTGCCGGATGAAAAATCTTGCCCCGACGGCGTGGCGGGTGCCTGTGTGAGCCATGCTTCGCGCCTGGCTTGAACTCGCCCGCATCTCCAATCTGCCGACGGTCTGGACGAACGTGACCGCCGGCTGGCTGCTGGCGGGGGGAGACTTAAAAGACCCGCTCCTCGCGTGGCTGCTCCTGGCCGGTTCGCTTCTCTACACGGGGGGCATGATCCTCAATGATGCGGCTGACGCTGGGTTTGACAGGGAGCATCGGAAGGAGCGGCCGATTCCCGGAGAACGTGTGCGGCTGATGACAGCCTGGTTGGTCGGGCTGGGCATGCTGGGCGCCGGCTGGCTGCTGGCGGTCTTCGCCGGTGACGCCAGTCAGGTGATCACGGCAGCGCTGGTGGCCTGCATCCTGTTCTACGATCTGTATCACAAGCCCTGGAGCGGGGCGGTCTGGGTCATGGGCCTGTGCCGGGTGCTGCTGTTTTTGATGGCCGCATCGGCGGCGGATGTCTGGATCTTTTACAAGCAGCCGGCCCTGCTCCTGGGGGCCTATGTCGTGGGGCTGACCCTGGTGGCCAGGTCGGAGGCCGGAGGGGCTGCCGTGCCGCGTCTCCACGCAAGCCTTGCAAGGTTGCTCCTTTGGACGCCGCTGCTGCTCTCCGTGGCTTCCTTCGCGGAGCAGGGGGGGTGGAGAAAAGTGCTGATTCTGGCCGACTTTTCCCCGCTTTTGCCCTTGGTTCTCTGGGGTTTCTTTCTGGCATGGACGCTGCGCGCCATGAGGGTGATGAAGCGGGGCGGGCCGGCGATTGGCCAGGCGGTGGGGCTGCTGCTGGCGGGCATCCCGCTGGTGGATGCTCTGGCGGTCAGCCATGTGTCCCTGCCTGCGGCCTTCGGCTTTGCGGTGCTGCCGCCCCTGCTGAGGCTCTGGCAGCGCCGTGTGGCGGCCACCTGAGGCTCCGGATCAGGCGGGACGTGCCACCATTTTTTGTTGGGCGGACGTGATCTCCTGGTGCAGGGCCATGATCTCGCGCTGCAGGTCGGCGGCGTGCTCGGCGTCGATGCCGGGCTGCTTGAGCTGCGACTGCAGGCGCTGCTTCATCATCTGCAGCCGGGTGATCTCCAGGGCCCGCAGGGCGTGCTCCGCCGCCTCGACCCCGCCTCCCGCGCGTGCTTCGTGCAACAATTGGTTCAGCGCCGCCTCCTCGTCCGGCTGCAGCGTGGTGAGGAAGACGTTCACCGCCACAGGGTCCACCGGATTGAAGCTGCTGCGCCAGATCAGTGCGAGAAGCTCGGTGCCAGGAACATCATGCAGGACTTCGTCGTGCTCCTGCCGGCGCAGCCAGTCGAGCACCTGGGCGTCGGCCAGGGCCAGACGGGCGAGCAGAAGGGCGTTGCGGTTCTGCGCGGCGACGAGCTGCTGTCCGGAGCTCTCCGGGCGCACGCTGTCCTGGGCTTTGTCCTTGCCGCCATAGGAGGCTTTTTTGGCCGCCTGGGTGACGAGCTGGCGCAGTGTCTCCTCAGGAATGGAAAGCCTCACGGCGCCGCGCTGAATGGCGGTCTCCCGCGCCACGGGATTTTCCAGCAGGATGATGTGACCGGCGAGTTCACCGGCAAAGCGCACCCGTTCGCGCATCTCGCTCATGTCACGCTGTGACGCGGCCTTTTCGATGCGGTAGTCGAGGAACTCCTGGGCGGCGTTCAGCAGCTTCTTGAAGGCTTCCGAGCCCTGTTTGCGAATGAGAGAATCGGGATCCTCTCCCGCAGGCAGGGCGGCGACCTTCACCAGCAGGCCCGTCGGTGCGAGAATCCGGAAGGCCTTCACGGCCGCCTCGATGCCCGCGTTGTCGGAGTCGTAGCAGAGCACCACTTCATCGGCGAGACGCTTGAGGGCCTTGGCGTGAAACTCGGTGAAGGCGGTGCCCTGGCCGGCGACGGCGTTGGTGAAGCCCGCCTCGTGAATCATGAGGGTGTCGATCTGGCCCTCGCAGACGATGGCCTGGCCGGCCTTGGAGATGGCGCGTTTGGCGCGGTCGAAACCGAAGAGCACGCGGCTTTTGCTGAAGATGGCGGTTTCCGGTGAATTGAGGTACTTCGCGGTCTTGGCATCCGCTTGAAGCAGGCGTCCGCTGAAGGCGATCACCTCGCCGTTGTCATTGCGGATGGGAAACATCAGCCGGTCACGGAAGTTGGGGTAGATGCCGCGCTCGTTCTGCTTCAGGATGCCGGCGTCGAGCAGGGCCTGCTGGCCGAACTTGTTTTCCGCCGCCCATTGCCGGAGGAGCTGGCTGGTGCCCGGCGCATAACCGAGCTGCCAGTTTTTGGCGATGGCGGAGTTGATGCCGCGGCCCTTGAGATAGTCGCGGGCCGTCGCTGCAAGCGGGCTCTTCATCAGAAGCTGGTGGAACCAGTCCGTGATCTCCTGATGAATGCGCAGCAGCAGGGTGCGATGCTTGGCCTCCTTCTCGGCGTTGGCGTCCCAGACCTCCTCCTGGATGCGGATGCCTGCGGCGTCGGCCAGGCGCTTGACGGCCTCCATGAAGGTCATGCCGTCATGGTTCATCAGGAAGCGGAAGGCGTTGCCGCCCGCGCCGCAGCCGAAGCAATGATAGGAGTTGGTGGACGGCCTGACGTTGAAGGAGGGGCTCTTTTCGTTGTGAAACGGGCAGAGACCCGTCCAGTTGGTGCCCCGGCGCGTCAGTTTCACCGACCGGCCGACCAGGTCCACGATGTCCGTGGCGGCCAGGATCTGCTGGAGGGTTTCTTCGGGAACTCGGGTCATGGGCGGCGGACAGGGACGGAGGCGCGGTTTTTACCCGAACTCAAGGCGGGAATGCACCTTCGAGCGCCTGTGGGCGTCCGCCTTGGCCGGGGCGGGCGTCACTTCACCGGTCCTGTGCTCATGAGGTACTTGAAGAGGTGCGCCACGTTTTCCTCGCCCAGGGCTGTCAGCAGGCCTTCGGGCATCAGCGACATGGGAAGCTGCTGCTGTTCGGCGATCTGGGATTTCTCCACCACCAGCTTTTCCGCCGGTGTCTGGATGGTGAGCGACTTCTCCGTCTGCTGCGGGATGACGCCGGTGATCGTGCGGCCATCCTTGAGCTTGAAGACGGTCATGCGGTAGTCGGCAGGCACGATGGCGCTGGGGTCGATGATGTTTTCCAGGAGGAAGGTGAGCTTGTGGCGGTCTCCACCGGTGAGGTCGGGCCCGAGCTGGCCGCCTTCACCGTAAAGCTTGTGGCAGGCGCCGCAGACGCTGGTGAAAAGAGTCTTGCCCTTCACGGCATCGCCGGAGGCCAGGCGTGCCTCGGTGAGCTTCGCCATCCATCCAGCCAGTTCGGCCTTCTTGGCCTCGGGTGTGTCGCGCATCTCGCCCCAGACGGCAGTGAGCTTTTGGGTTAGGTCGGTGTCGTTCAGGCTGCGGATGGCGCGGGCCTGGTAGGGCGTGATGAGCGTCTTCGGCACCTGGCCGGACTTCACGGCATCCAGCAGGGCCTGGGCAAAGGCGGGCCGGGTGACCAGGGTGGCGACCGTGGCGGCCTGCTGCTCCTCGCTGCGCTGCGGCCAGGGATTGAGCAGGGCCTTCGGGATGCCCGGATCATCGTAGGCCGCGAGCGCGCGGCGTGCGACCGTGCCCAGCACCTTGTCGTTGATCAGGCCGCGCACGACCTTGAACAGTTCCGGACTGGTGCTGCGGGTGAGGCTGGCGAAGGCGTTCTGACGGGCGTTGGCGTCTCCTTCCGTGTCCTTGACGAGGGCGATGAGCTCCTCGATTGCGCGGCCGCTGCCGAAGACCAGGGACAGCTTCTGCAGAAGGGCGGTATCCACATCCTTGGCAGCTGCGACAAAGGGTTCCCATCCCTTCGGCTTCGCCGCCTTGCTCATGCCGTCCAGGCCGGCGGCCATGCCGGTGAGCACGTCATTGCGAACAAGGGTTTCCTTGGTCATCAGGGCCACCAGGGCATCGACGGCGACCGGGTTTTTCTCGATGTCCTCGGCGATGCGCCGGGCGACGAGACGGCGAACGGTGGGGATCTTTGCGCCGGCGATGAATTCGACACCCTTCATCGGGTCCGCAGCAACGGCGGGTTCGATGCCATACCAGATCATCAGCGGCTGCTGGCGGTCATTCGCATCCTCCTCATGCTGGGCCAGGATCGTGGCGACGGGCCAGCGGGCTTCGAGCGGGAGTTGCTGCATGTCGGAGGCTGCATGAAGCCTGTCGAGGCCGTCGCTGCTTTGGGCGTCCTGCTCGGGGCGAATCTGCCTCGCTTTGGGGCCGGTGCCTCCTTCATAAGCCTTCTGAAGCTCCATCCTGGCCCACCAGTTGTTCTGTTCCTGCGGGACTTTTTTCCCGGCTTCATACACGATCTTGTAAATGCGCCCGCTGGTCCGGTGCACGCCGTCGTTGTCGTGGCATTCGCCGGAGTCGGACCAGTCGGCGACGAAGACGTTGCCGTCGGGGCCGGTGAGCAGGTCGATGCCGCGGAACCAGGTGTCCTTGGCCTGCATGAAGTCGGGGGCGTGCTTGCCGGTGTAGCCGCAGCCTTCGCGGACGAGCCTGTCCACGTTGATGCGGTTGCCATGCAGATTGCAGGTGAGCATGGCGCCTTGATATTCCTTCGGCCACAGGCCTCCCTGGTAGATCAGCATGCCGACGTGGGCATGGCCGCCGCCGAGCTCCTTGGTTTTGCCGCTGATGCCGTTGCGGATGTCGCTCCATTTCTCGGAGCCGGTGTCCCAGTGGAAGTGGTCGGCGGTCTGCTCGATGATCTCATAGACGTGCGAGTTGAGGTGCGTGCCGAACATGCGGCGGTAGTAGGCGCCGGGGATGACGTGCCAGAGATGGCCGATGACGGTGTTGATCATGAACAGCTCGCCCTCGGCGTTCCAGTCATGGCCCCAGGAGTTGGTGCCGCCGTGGGCGACGTTTTCCAGCGTCTTGCTGCCGGGGTGATAACGCCAGATGGCGCAGTTCATGCGCACGCGCTTTTCACCAGGCGTGCCGGGCGCGCCGACCGCGGAGGTGTCGGTGATGCCATGGCGGCCGTAGAGCCAGCCGTCGGGGCCCCAGCGCAGGCCGTTGACGATGTTGTGGCCAATGGTCTTGGTGTTGAATCCGTCCAGCAGCACCTCGGGCTCGCCGTCGGGGATGTCATCGCCGTTCTTGTCGGCGATGAAGCTGAGGGTTCCGTTGTTCAGGATCCACACGCCGCCGTGTCCGACCTCGACGCTGGTAAGATAGGCCCCCTGGTCCCAGAAGACCTTGCGGCTGTCGTGCTTCCCGTCGCCATCCTTGTCCTCGAGGATGATGACGCGGTCGCGCAGCTTCGTGTCCCAGCGGTCCGGGTTTTCGGCGTAGGTGTAGCACTCGGCGACCCAGAGCCGGCCCTTGGAATCCCAGGCCATGCCGATGGGCTGCTGAACATCGGGTTCGGCGGCAAACACCACGCACTTGAAGCCCGGCGGAAGCTGCATGGTATTTGCGGCTTCCTCGGCAGGCATCGGGCTGCCTTTTTCAGTGTTGAAGACGGACGGGAAAGGCTCGGCGGCAAAAAGGCCGGCGGTGAGCAGGGGCAGGACGGCGAGGCGGGGAAACATGATGCGGGGATCGGGGATGAAAACAAACGCTGAATCAAGGGCGGAACTTCGAGTTTCGGGTTTCGGGTTTCGGGTTTCGGGCTTCGAGTTTCCTGATTCCTGTTACCAGTTAGGGGATTCGG
>CAZXPU010000019.1:0-52358 GCA_964642905.1 uncultured Prosthecobacter sp. | reverse complement strand
CCACGGCGGTTTTTTGCCAGACATGAAAAACCGGCTTCGCCTGGTGGACGAAGCCGGTGTGGGTTCCGAAAGATCCTAGGCGCCGCAGCTTACGGCTTCGGCTTGGTGATCATGTCAAAGCTGTCGCTGCGGAAGGGGGTCACGGGCAGGCCGTCCTTGCTGAAAAGGTTGCAGACGGGGTTGTCGGACCAGGCATAGCGTACGGCGACGGGCCTGGCGACGCCGGGGGCGCTGACCTCGACCTTGTCATTGCCGACAACCTTGCCGGTGGCCCAGACCCACTTTTTGTCCACGCCGCAGAGGGCGAAGCCCTTGGCCTCAGTCACGTCCACGGTGCGCAGGCTGGAACCAAAGGTGTCAAGGGTGACGATGGCCTTGCCATTGGCGAACTGGGCTTCCTTGAACTCGGGGCTGCGGTAGGGAAGCTGGAAGCCATAGTCCTTCACAAGAGCCCAGCGGGCGAGGCGCTCGGCGACGTCGCGCTTGTTCTTGGGATGGATGTCGTTGGATTCACCGAGGTCGATGATGACGGCCTGGCCGCCATTCTTGATGGCGTTCTGGGTCTTGGTCTGGCTTTCGCGCAGCTCGGCCCAGTCGCTGTCGCCGGGCTGGGGCTGCTCGGCTTTGTAGTCGGCGAGCTGCACCCAGTAGAAGGGGAAGTCGCCCTGGTTCCATTCGCTGCGCCAGTGGCTGATCATGAGCGGGAAGAGGTAGCCGTATTCATAGGCGCGGCTGGCGTTGCTTTCACCCTGGTACCAGATGGCGCCCTTGATGCCGTAGCCGATGGTGGGGAGGAGGACGCCGTTGTAGATGTTGCCAGGACGGCTATTGCCGGAGAGCTGGGCTTGAGGGCCCTGAGGGGCGCGGACGGTGAAGGGTTTACCGGTCCTTTTGGCGTCATCGGCCTGAGTTTTCCAGGCGGCCAGGGCGGCTTCGTAATCCTTCTGCGCCTTTTCGGAGGTCAGCAGCTTCTCACGTTGCATCCAGTTCCCGATCAAAGATTTGAAGCGGGCATCTTTTTCCAGCACATCGCGGCGCACCCAGGCTTCAGCGGCGCTGCCACCCCAGGCGTTGTTGATGAGGCCGACGGGCACGTCGAGCATCTGATGAAGGACGCGGCCGTAGAAGTAGCCGACGGCGCTGAAACCGCCAACCGTCTGGGGCGAACACTCGACCCAGGCACCCTTGAAGTCCTTCTGCGGTTCCTGGGTTCCCACCTGGGGCACGGAAATGAGGCGGATGTTTGGAAACTTGGCCGTGGCGATCTCCAGGTCGGCATCCCAGGAGGCCTGCACGCTCCACTGCATGTTGCTCTGGCCGGAGCAGATCCAGACTTCGCCCACGAGGATGTTCTTCAGCTCGCGGGTGCTGGTGCCCTTGATGGTCATGGCGGCGGGCTTGGCGTTGGCGGGGACGGGGTCCAGCTTGACCGTCCACTTGCCATCGGCGCCCGCCTTGGCGGTCTTGGTCTGGCCGGCAAAGGCGACGCTGACCTCGGTGCCGGGAGCGTCCCAGCCCCAGATGGGGTTGGCCAGCTTCTGCTGAAGCACCATGTTGTCGCCAATGATGGCGGGAAGCTTGACCTCGGCCTGGGCGCTCAGGGCCAGGAACGAAAATGCGGGCAGAAGGAATCGTTTGTACATGATTGAGAGTGAATTCAAAGGGACGTAACAAACGCACGCCAGCCGGACATCCTTATGGCCTAATTGATTTACTGCGAAAGCGATCAAATATGACTCCCTTCTGGACACTCCGGCTTCTTTGCTCTCCAATCCGGCTCCCATTCCCATGATCTGGAAAGCTTCTCTTGTCACTCTCGCCCTGGCCGTGGTCGAGGCTCGTCTGGTCGCCCAGGAAATCGCGCCCCCGGCCGCCGAGGCGACGAAGACCGCTTTTGCCTTCCAGGAGGGTGATCGTCTGGTCCTGCTGGGCAACACGGTCTTTGAGCGAGAGCAGCGCTATGGAAGCTTTGAGCCGCGTCTGGCCCTGGCCCTGGGGGAGACCAAGGTCAGCGTGCGCAACCTGGCCTGGAGCGCCGACACAGTGTTCGGCCATGCGCGTTCCTATTTCGGCCCGCCTGAGGAAGGCCTGCAGCGCCTCACCAGTCATCTCGAACTGCTCAAGCCGACGGTGCTGATGCTCTGCTACGGCTCGGAGTTCGCCTTTGAACGGCTCAGCGGCCTGCCGGACTTCCTCACGGGATACCGCAACCTGCTCGAATTGATCCGCAAGCATGCGCCCGGGGCCCGGATCATCGTCGTCACGCCTCCACCGCTGGAAACGCTGCCGCCGCCGCTGCCGGACCAGACGGATGCGAACAAGAACCTCTCCAGCTTCAGGGATGCGCTGCGCAAGTTCGCCCTCAGCCAGAACACCTATTTCATCGACCTCTTTGAGCTGATGGGCGGCGTTCCCAAGTCTGGCGTCAGCGCCAGGCCGCTCACGGAGAACGGCGTGCACTACAACCGCGAGGGCTATGAGAAGATCGGCGCCAGGCTGGTGGAGGGGCTGGGCTTGTCGGCGCCTCCCGTGACCCCTGCCGAGCTGGAGCCGCTGCGCCGCGAGGTGGTTCACAAGGACGAGCTGTTTTTCAACCGCTGGCGTCCGCAGAACGAGACCTACCTCTTCGGCTTCCGCAAGCATGAGCAGGGGCAGAACGCGAAGGAGATCCCGATGTTTGACCCGCTCATCGACCAGTCGGACGCGAAGATCCAGACGGTGAAGACCTCGCTCCTGGCCTCCAAGAAGCAGCTGTAGGGCAGGGCGTCAGGCCCCGGCACAGGCTGGCTGAACCAAAAATGTGTTTGCCAGCGACGGGCGGGATCAGGCAGGCTTCCGGCGATTCCCGCCCCATGGACGCCTTGCCTCACCCACTTTCACGCCGCCGTCTTCTGGGCGGTGCTGGTGCGGGACTTTCCGGCATCGCCCTGGCGCATCTGCTTCAGGGCGGGGCTCAGGCCATGGAGGGGCGCAGCCACTTTCCCGCCCGGGCGCGGCGGGTGATCTGGCTGTTCATGCACGGCGGGCCGAGCCATGTGGACCTGTTTGACCCCAAGCCGGAGCTTGTCCGTCATGCCGGCAGCCCTCTGCCGGAGAGCTTCGGCAGGGTCGAGACCCGGCGCAAGGTCGCGCGCAACCCGCTGCTTGCGCCGGTGATGCCTTACCAAAAGCATGGTCAGAGCGGTGTCGAGGTGAGCGGCTTCCTGCCGAACATGGCGGCGCTGGCGGATGAGATGTGCGTCATCCGGAGCTGTCATGGCGACAGCGTGAACCATCCGCAGTCGGTGTATCAGATGAACACGGGCTCGATCCTGATGGGCCGCCCGAGCTTTGGCAGCTGGGTGGCCTACGGCCTGGGCACGGAGAATGCGGACATGCCCACCTTCGTCGTTCTGCCTGATCCCGGCGGAGGCCTGAAGGGAGGGCCTCCTGCGTGGGGCAGCGGCTTCCTGCCCGCCGCCTACCAGGGCACGACCCTGCGCCCGGGCGCGTCTCCCATCCTGCATCTCGAAAGCCCCCAGGGAACCGCGAGGCAGCGGGCCACGCTGGACCTGGTGCAGCAGATGAACGCCGCGCATCTGGCGCGTCATGAGGAGGATGAAACACGGAGCGTGCTCGATGCCCGCATCCGCTCCTATGAACTGGCCTTCCGGATGCAGTCGGCCGCCCCCGAGGCGGTGGACATCTCACGGGAAACCGAGGCGACACGGAGGCTCTACGGCCTTGATCACGCGACGACGCGTGAGTTTGGCACACGCTGCCTGCTGGCCCGCCGGATGATCGAGCGCGGCGTGCGATTTGTGCAGGTTTATTCGGGCGACACCAATGGCTGGGATGCGCATGAGGACGTGATGAAGAACCACGGCGAGCTCTGCGCCCGCACCGACGGGCCGGTCGCCGGCCTGCTGCGCGACTTGCGTCAGCGAGGCCTGCTGGAGGACACCCTGGTGATCTGGGGCGGCGAGTTTGGCCGGATGCCGATGAGTGAAAAAGGCGTCGGGCGCGACCACAATCCCTGGGGCTACACCACGGTGCTTTTCGGGGCCGGCGTGAAACACGGCCATGTGCATGGGGCCACGGATGAGTTCGGCCTGCGTGCCGAGCAGGACAAGGTACATGTCCATGATCTGCACGCCACGCTGCTGCACCTGCTCGGCTTTGACCATGAGCGGCTCACTTACCGTCACAACGGTTTGGACCAGCGCCTCACAGGCGTGGAAGGGCATGTCGTGAAAGGAGTTTTGTCATGAGGGGCGTGATTGCACGTGCCTTGCTGTGGGCGGGTTTTGCCTGGCATCTCCCGCTTCATGCCGCCGCCATCCGCGCCACGGACGATCCGGTGCGTGACGAACGGCCGGTGACGGACGAGGATCGTCGCCATTGGGCCTGGCAGCCTTTGCAAATCCGGAAGGGCGCCACGCTGGACTCACTGGCCGGACCGGCGATGAAGCAGGCGGAGAAGGCCGTGCTGATCCGCCGCGTCTGCTTTGACCTGACCGGCCTGCCGCCACGGGACGCCGATCTGGCCAAGGATTATGAAACTCTGGTGGACGCGCTCCTGGCCTCGCCTGCCTACGGCGAGCACTGGGCGCAAGCATGGCTCGACCTGGCACGCTTTGCCGAGACGGACGGCTTTGAATATGACGCCGATCGTGCGCGGGCCTGGCAGTATCGCGACTGGGTGGTCGCCGCGCTCAACCGCGACCTGCCGTGGGATGAGTTCGTGCGCCAGCAGATTGCGGGCGATCTGCTGCCAGGCGGCGAACCGGTGGCCACCGGCTTCCTCATGGCCGCGCCGGACATGCCTGATTTGAACAACCAGGACGAGCGCCGCCATGTGCTGCTCAACGACATCACCGGCACCGTGGGCACGATGGGCCTCGGCATGACCCTCGGCTGCGCCCAGTGCCATGATCATCCGTATGATCCGGTCAGCCAGGCCGACTTCTACCGGCTGCGGGCCTTTTTCGACAACCTCATCCTGCCGAAGGAGCGCAAGCAGATCGGGCCTGAGGCCCGGGTGTTCACGGCGGGCGTGCCTGCCAGCAGGGTCTTCATCCGCGGCGATTTCCGACGTCCGGGACCTGCGGTGCCACCGGCCTATCCGCGTTTTCTGGGGACGACGCCGCAGGGGGCGGATCGTGCGGCCCTGGCACGCTGGCTGACGGATGAAGGCAACGTGATGTTCCTGCGCGCGACCGCCAACCGTCTCTGGCAGCAGCATTTCGGCAGGCCCTTGTCCGAGGTTCCTGGCGATCTGGGCGTGCAGGGCAGGCCGCCGGAAAACCCCGCGCTGCTCGACTGGCTCGCCGCCGAACTGCCAAGGCAGGGCTGGAGCCTGAAGCGTCTGCACAAGGTCATTGTCATGTCGAAGTTTTATCGGCAGACCGAGCAGGCTCCGCGACGGCTGACCGGCGAGATGCTGCGGGATGCGATGCTGTCCGTGTCCGGGCGGCTGAATCCGAAGGCGGGAGGCCCCGGCGTGCGCCTGCCGCTGCCGGCGGAGGTGAGCGACACGCTCATCAAGAAGCAGGGGGATGCCCATCCTGACCCCGCCGAGCACGGCCGCCGCAGCATCTATGTCTTTGCCCGCAGGAATCTTCGGCTGCCGATGTTCGAGCTTTTTGACAGGCCGGACGCCCAGTCCGCCTGCGCGCGGCGGAACGAGTCCACCACGGCGCCGCAGGCGCTCATGCTGATCAACTCCGGCTTTGCCCAGGACTGCGCCAGGAGCCTGGCGACGAGTCTCATGGAGCATGGCTCGGAGACGCGCGCGCTCATCACCGCCGCCACCCGGCGCTGCCTGGCCCGCCCGCCTTCGGAGCAGGAGCTTGCGTCTGGAGCCAGCTTCCTGGAACTGCAGAACGCGCGGGCCGGAGGCTTCAACGCGGCACTCGCCGACTACTGCCTGGCGCTGATGAACTCGAACGAGTTCGTGTTCGTGGACTGAGGTCGCGGTCCGTCATGTGACGAAAGCGTGACAAAACGGAGCCTCAAAGTCCTGGGGTCACAACGGGTGCTGACCTGTCGTGAGGGACGGCAGGGGGGCGACGATGTTCACGGGCCAGGGGCGGAAGCGCTCGAAGATGCCGGGGCCGAGTTCGCGGGAGCTTTGATAGCCGCGGCGGAACATCTCCAGCTTCGCGTCGATATTGTCGACGTGATGCAGGACCAGGGCCTCGGGCGTTTTGGGCAGCACGGGTGAACCGAACTGATATTCGCCGTGATGCGAGGCGATGAGGTGCAGCAGGTGCAGGCGTGCCTGGTCATTGGAGGGTTCCAGGGTGGCCCACCGGGAGGCCTCGGGGCGTTCCAGAAGCTCCCGCCAGAGCTTGTTCACGAGCTCAAGGCCGAGCGTGATGTGACCGAGCATCTCGCCATGAAGATGGAAGGGCATGGCGAAGCCCTGCTCGGGGTACGAGTTCTCCCAGAGCTTGCCGCAGTCGTGAAAGAGGACACCGGCGATGAGCAGGTCGCGATTGAGCTGCGGATAGGCTCCGGCGAGGGCGAGCGCGCTGCGCATCATCTGGGCCACATGCTCGACCAGGCCGCCCCGGCGTGCGTGGTGGTTTTCGCGGGCGGCGGCGGTGCGCCTGAAGCGGTCGCCGTGGCGTTCGAGAAAAAGGCTGCAGACGCCGCGCAAACGAGGGTCCTGCATGGCTGCGACAAAGGTCTCGATGTCCGCGTAATCGGCGCGCTGACGGGCCTGCAGCTCGGGGTCGCCGCTGAGAAGCGCGGCCTTTTCCTCGTCGGCAAGGGGCCGCATGTGCGGCTGGCGCGGTTCGATGCCGTACTTGCCGGTGTCCACCCACTGGGCGTTGATTTCAATGAAGCTCCCCGGTTTGAGCGACCCGGCTTCCTGGAAGAGCTGGTTGCTGTCAAACAGTCGCCACAGAAGCGAGTCGCCACCGTCGACGAGCTTCACTTCATAAAAGGGGCTGCCTGAGGCGGTGGTCTTTTCCGTGCGTGCGTCGACCTGGACATGAATGCGGTAGGGCTGGGGCATCTGGCCGGCGATCTGCCGGAGCTGTGTGAGGCTGATGAGATCGGGCAGGTCAGAGGCGTCGGAATGCATGGCACGAGTCAAAACGAAGCGCGCCATGCGATGCAAGACGAACCTTGGCGGGTGCTTGGTCCGGTTTGGAAAATAGGGGTGGGATGAAGGCACCCGCCCCCTTGCCAGCGGCCGGGTTCTGGTTCACACATGAAACTTCCGCCCGTCATGCCTCCACCCAAGAAAACCGCCGCCAGCAGCAGCCAGTTCCATGTCATCGTCGGCACGGACGAGGCGCGGGTGAAGGAGGTGGCGTTGAAGATCGTGCAGCGCCTGACACCGGAGGGCTCGGGTGACTTCGGCAATGAGATCATCGAAGGCCAGGCGGACAATGCGGAGCACGCGGGCCGGATCTGTGCGGACACGGTGATGGCGCTGCAGACGCTGCCCTTTTTTGGCGGTGGCAAGGTGGTCTGGCTGAAGGGGGCGAGCTTTCTCGGTGACAGCGTGACCGGCCGCGCGCAGGCCTCGGTGGAAGGCTTTGAAAACATCCTCGACGTGCTGGAGTCCGGCCTGCCGCCGGACATCAAGTTTGTGCTGAGCGCGAGCAGCCTCGACAAGCGGAGGACCTCCTTCAAGCGCCTGTCGAAACTGGCGGCGATCGATGTTTATGACAAGCCGGACACGAGCCGTGCGGGCTGGGAGGAGGCGGTGATCGCCCAGGCCTCGGCAAAGGCGCGTGAGATGGGGCTGGCGTTTGAAAGCGGCGCGCTGGAGCTTCTCGTGCAGATGGCCGGGGACGACACCAGGCAGCTGGAGAACGAGATGGAGAAGATCGACCTGTACCTGGGTGAAAGGCGCCGCTGCGGATTGAACACGGTGCGCGGCATGGTTTCGCTGAGCCGTGCGGGCGTGATCTGGGAGATCGGCAATGCGATCGGCGCGCGCGACCTGAGGCGGGCGCTGGAGCTGCTGGGCGTGCTGATGTACCAGGGGCAGAATGCGATCGGCATCCTGCTCGGGGCGATCGTGCCGAAGGTGAGGAACCTGCTGGTGATCAAGGAGCTGACGTCGAGGAACAAGGTGAACACGATGAGCTACAACAGCTTCAACTCCAGCCTGGACGGCCTGCCGCCGAGCGCGACGGCGCACCTGCCGCGCAAGAAGGACGGCACGGGCTTCAACGCCTACCCGCTGTTCCTTGCCGTGCCGGAGGCGCGGAAGTTCAGCCTGGAGGAGCTGCATGAGGGCCTGGCGGCCTGCCTGGACGCGAACCTGAAGCTGGTGACGACGCAGCTGGACGACAAGGTGGTCATGGAACGACTTTTGGTTGGGCTGCTGGCGCCGCGCGCCAGGCGTGCCTGAAACTGAATCCGGCGATCATGAGCAGCGAGATGACATCCCCGGTGCAGGTGCGGCGGGTGACGCTGCCCGGTGACGTGGCGGAGGCGGCGGACGCCGTGGCGCGCGAGGAACCGCTGGAGATCCGTGTCGAGGGGCGCAGCGTGGCGGTGGTGATGCGCACGCCCGGTCACGACGAGGAGCTGGCGGCGGGCTTCCTGGTGAGCGAGGGCGTGGTGAAGGGCGCGCGTGACATCCTGGAGCTCAGCCAGTGTCCGAGCACGGGCAACACGCATGGCAACATCGTGGACGTGCTGCTGGCGGGCAGCGCCGTGGTGAACTGGGACAGCCTCACGCGCCATGTCTTCAGCGCCTCAAGCTGCGGCCTGTGCGGCAAGACGAGCATCGAGAGCGTGTTTCAGCGTTTCGAGCCTGTGGTGGACAACGGTTTTCAGGTGACAGCGGAGCTTCTGGCGGGTCTTCCGGCGCGGTTGCGCGAGGAGCAGGCGGCCTTTGCCCGGACGGGAGGCCTGCATGCCTGTGCGATCTTTGACGAGCACGGTGCCATGGTGGTGTTGCGTGAGGACGTGGGCAGGCACAACGCGCTCGACAAGGTGCTTGGCTGGGCGCTGCAACATGGGCTGCTGCCGTTTGACCGGCATGTGCTTCTGCTGAGCGGAAGGGTGTCGTTTGAGATGATGCAGAAGGCGCTGGCCGCCGGGGTGCCGGTGGTGGCCGCCATTTCCGCGCCGACCAGCCTGGCGGTGGAGTTTGCCGAAGGCGGAGGCCAGACGCTGGTGGGCTTCCTGCGCGGCGGCACGATGAACGTGTACTGCCACCCGGGGCGGGTGAAGGCCTGAAGCCTGCGCATCAAGGGCAAGGACGCCGAGTGACGACGGATCATTCGGCCGATGCAGGCGGAGCAGGCTTGGGCGCAACGGCGGTGCGGACGATGTTCATGCCGCCGTTCAGCTCGCCGCCGGGCTCGATGGAAACAGAACGCGCGGTGACATCACCGTTCACGGATCCGCCAGATCCGATGAGCAGCGGTCCGCTGCTGATGATGGTGCCGGTGACACGAGCCTGGATCTCCACCTCCTCGGCGCGGACCACGTTCATGAAGCTCACGTCGGCGCCTTTCTCGATGATGAACCTGCGGCAGTGGATCTCGCCGATGATGGTGCCGGTGGCGCGGAAGATGGCGTCGCCGCTGGCGTGAACATTGGCTTCAAAGAGGCCCTGGCAGCGCAGGTCACGGCATTGGATGACGTCGGTGGAGAGATGACCGCGCTTGCGGATGAGCACATCACCGCGGGTCTTGATGGGCTGGGTGGAGTTCATGTTGATCTCCACGTCCTCAAGAGAAATGAGGGTGCCGCACTGGGGGCAGTTGGCGGAGCGTGAAGAACGGCTGACCTTGAACTTGTGCCGGCATTCGAAACAGTCCGCGTCTTTGAAGTAAGCGTTTCGGTAGATGCCCTGCTCCTTCATTTTCTGAAGTGTGCTCGCCGACATGGGTTCGGGAGACGGAGTGGGCGGCGGTGAATTGGACTGCGGCCGGCGTGTGGCCTGCTGGAAGCGCCGTGGCGGGATGGAGGGTTCCTGCGGGGTGGCTTCTGTTTCAGGCTCTGGCGGGGCGGGCTCCTCCGGCTGCTCGGCTGGCGCTTCAGCTGCCACCTCCTCTTCCGCGTCTGCGTCTGCGTCTGCGTCTGCGTCCGGAGTTTTTTCGAGGGGCGCGGTGGTGGGCGCCACCTGCTGCTTGAGGAAGACGCCAAAGCCACCTTCCTCCACTTCCTCCGCCGTGGCAGGTTTGGTGATGTCTTCCTCAACGGGGCCGGCGGGCGCCGGGACCTGGATGGGAGAAAGTGAAGACGGCGAGGATGTCTGTTTGGCCGCGGATCCGTTGACCGTTGCCGCCGTTGGCACGGCTGCCGCCTTGGGGGCCGATGGGGCAGGGCTGTTATCCCACAGACTGTCGTCCCTCAATCCCCCGGATCGGGTGGAGGTGGAGGCCGTGACCTTGCCCCGGTTCACAGACAGATGAACGCCACACTTTTTACAAAAGGTGGAAACAACGAGGCGCGACTCGTATTGAGCCGCGCCACATGCAGGACATATCACCTCGATCTGGCCTTTGGGGGGCGAGGGGCGATCACTTTTCTTGCCGAAAAGTCCCCGGAGCACGAAGGTGATTGGGCGTTAGTTGTTGGGTTGAGGGCGGGCGATCGGCGCTGCGGGCTTGTGGGCCTCGGGAGCAGGAGCCTTCTTGCCGACGGAGGACTGACCCATGAAGGTGGCGCCTTCTTCGATGGAAAGGGTGCCGGCGGCGATGTCGCCGATCAGGATGGCGTTGCTCTTGAGTTCGCAGCGCTCCACGACGGTGATGTTGCCTTCGACCTTGCCGAAGATGACCACGGAACGGGTTTTGATCTCACCCTTGATGAGGGCGTTTTCACCCACGGTCAGGGCGCCGTCGGAATGCACTTCGCCTTCGATTTTGCCGTCGACGATCAGGTCGTGGGAAAATTTGATCGAACCTTTGATTTCGACATCGTTGGCAAGGACGTTTTTGCTGGAAGACATAGAAGAGAATGAACTGGAGGGTGCGCGTTGGGGTTGGACGGCCTGGGCCGAGGAGGAGAGGATGGGGGCGCGTTCAACAGGCGCCGGGGCTGGGGCCTCGGGGCGGTTGTCTTTCGACCCTTCGTTGGGTTGTCCGATGATTTGCCTGAGCATGAGGCAGTATTATACGGGGACTCGAACTTGAGTGTCAACGTCGCTCTGGGTTTTTTTGCTTTGATCGGAATTAAGCCCGAATCCGATGGATGAAGGTTTCAGAGCTGCTTTTCGGCCAGATCTGATGTTGGAAAAAAGGCTCGAAATCGTCACTTGCGGCGCTGTCAGCCTGCCTTGATTCCTGAGCTGAAGAGGTAGGGGGTCGGGTCCGTCAGGCCGGCATTGGCAAAGGCCTCCCTCCGTTCGACGCAGGTGCCGCAAGTGCCGCAATGGACATGCCCGCCCTTGTAGCAGCTCCAGGTGTGGGAGAAGTCGACTCCAAGTTCGTGACCCAGGCGGGCGATGCCGGTTTTGTCGATGGCGATGAAGGGGCGAAGCAGCTCGATGGCGGCATAGGTGCCTGCCTGCATGGCTTCCGCCATGGCCTTCATGAAGGGTTCCCGGCAGTCGGGGTAGATGGCATGATCACCGGCGTGGGCCGCAATGACGAGTCCCTGGGCCTCGCGCGATTCGGCGATGCCGCAGGCGATGGCGAGCATGATGCCGTTCCGGAAGGGGACGACGGTGCGCTTCATGTTTTCGTCGGCATAATGGCCGTCTGGCACCGCGCCGCCGCTTTGCAGGAGGTCGGAGGCGAACAGTTCGTTGACGAAGGGCAGGGCCACGATGTCGTGACGCAGTCCGAGCTTCTGGCAATGCCAGGCCGCCTGCTCCAGCTCGCGGGCGTTGTGCTTGGAGCCGTAGTCGAAGCTGACGGCGCCGACGACCTCATGTTCGCGCATGGCCCGGTAAAGGGCGGTGGTGGAGTCCATGCCGCCGCTGAGGAGAACCAGGGTTTTCATGCGTCGTCAGGAGTTCAGGGCCGGGGCAGCTCGGGAAGTTCGAGCCGTCCGTCGAAGTCTGGAAAGCGTGCCTCGCAGGTGAGCTGGATGCCGCCGCGTGGGGCGAACCTGCCGCGCACGACGGCCTGCCTGGGCGCGCAGGCCTTCACCAGGTCGTCCAGGATGCGGTTGACGATGACCTCGTTGAAGGAGGCGTGGTTGCGGTAGCTGGCGAGATAGAACTTGAGCGACTTGGTTTCGACGCAGAGCTGGTCGGGGATGTAATAGATCTCGATGTGGGCGGCATCGGGCTGGCCGGTGACGGGGCAGAGGGAGGAGAAGTCGGGCTGGCTGAGATGAATCGTGTAGTTCCGGCCCGGCGTGCGATTGGGAAAGGTCTCCAGCGCAGCTTCATCGGGGGAGGCGGGCAGGCGGTGCTCGGAGCGGCCAAGCAGGGAAAGATTGGGGGCGGAGGATTCAGGCATGCACGGGCATTATGCCTCTCGATGGGGCCACCGCAACCCTCGCGCCAGGAGGAGGAGGGGGCGAAGTCAGACTTCGGGGAGTTTCCATTCGCCACGCATGGGGCGATGGCGCATGAGATCATTGGCGGCCTGATCGCTGCCGAAGTTTTCCGCCGCCGGATCCCAGGTGAGCTTGCGACGGCTTTTCAGCGCGATGGAGGCGAGCTGGCAGAGGGTGTCGCTGCGGACGGCGGTTTCGATGTCGCACACGGTCTTGGCCTTGCCGCGGATGGCATCCAGGAAGTTGCGGGTGTGCTCGAGGCTTTCGGGTAGCTTGACCGGCATGGTGCCAGCCTTGTTCTGCGGGTCACGCAGGATGGCGTCGTCACTGGCGGAGATCTTGCCGCGGATGACATGAACCCAGCCGGACTCGCCGATGAAGCGCGCGCCGTGGCCGATTTCCTCGCCCTGGCTGGCGAAGACGACGGGGGCGGCGCTGGCGTATTCAAAGCGCATTTTCCAGTTCAGGACGGCGTCGCAGCCGCCTTCGGAGGGATAGGTGCCGGCGCCTTCGACACTGACGGGTCCGGTGGCGTCGGTGCCGTTGCCCCACTGGGCGATGTCGAGGTGATGAATGCCCCAGCAGGAGATCATGCCGAGGGAGAAGAGGGTGATGTTCTCGTGATTGTCGCGCTTGAGCTTGTCGGCATGAAACGGGGTCATGGGCGCCGGCCCGACCCAGCGCTCCCAGTCGACATCGGAGGGGACGGGCTGCTCGGGCCAGGCGGGCATGGTTTTGCCGCCGGGCACGCCGACCTGGATTTCGCGGAGCTTGCCAAGCCGCCCATTAAGAGCGAGCTCGGCCGCCCAGCGGAACTTCATGTCGGAGCGCTGCTGGGTGCCGAACTGAAAGACGACGTTCTTTTTGCGCACGGCGGCACGCACGAGCTTGGATTCCTCCAGGGACATGCCCATGGGCTTCTCATGATAGAGGTGCCTGCCGTTGAGGACGGCGTCGGCGGCGGGGATGCTGTGCCAGTGCACGGGCAGGGCCATGAGCACGGCGTCGATGCTGGCGTCGCGGTTCAGCTCGCGGAAGTCGCGGTAGATGCGTGCGTCGGCGCTGCCGTAGGCGTCCTTGAGAAGGCCTTGGGCGTTTTGCAGGCGCTGCTGGTTGACGTCGCAGAGGGCGGTCACGCGCACGTCGTCATGACTGAGAAAGGCGCGCATGTCATGGGTGCCCTGGGCGCCGACGCCGATGACACCGAGGGTGATTTTGTTGGAGGGGGCGGTCTGGCTGCGCAGCAGCCGGGCCGGGACAAACAGAGGCGCGACGCCCGTGGCGAGGATGGTCTTGAGGGAGGAGCGACGGTTCATGGGAAACCGCATGCTCTGACAAGGTGCGGCCGTGAACCAGCTTTTTATGAAGGCGGATCCTGTGGGGCGGAGAGCTGGCGGCTGCTTCAGGGTGCCTTGGGCTGCGGCACGAGGTGCTCGGCCTCCTTGGCGGCCTCCAGGCGGCGGGCCTGGGTGGCGGCGGCGTTTTCCTGCTCGATCTCGCGGCACCAGCCCTTGATCTCAAGCTCGTTGAAGATCTTGCCGATCACGCGGCGCAGCAGGCCCTTGAGGCTGGGAAGCTCGATGTCCGCCAGTGAGCGGATGGCAGCCTCCTTGTAGCTTTCGAGCAGGACGTTGGCCTTTTCATAGGCGCCGGTCTGCTCCGCCCAGCCGCGGATGGTGGGCTTGTCGGGCAGGCTGGCGACGGGCTGGCCGTTCCAGAGGGCCTCCATGATCTCCTTGACCTCATCTTTCCCACGTTCACGCAGGAGGGCGAGGATGATGCTGGGGCGGATGCTGACCTGGTTGTCAGCGGCGGAGTCGTCACCCAGATCATCCAGGTCGTCGCGGATCTGGTAGGCGATGCCGAGATTCTCGGAGTAGGTGTGCAGCACGTCGGCGGTATCGTCGAGCTGACCGGCGAGGGCGGCGCCGATCTTGAGGGCGACTTCAAAGGCCGGGGCGGTCTTGCTGCGGAAAATTTCGAGCACCTGGGTGCCGTTGAGGGCGACGGGGTTGTTGTTCCAGAGCAGTTCGGCTCCCTGGCCGCGGCAGAGCTCGCGCTGGCCTTCGGCGGCCACCTTCAGGCAGGCGCTGCGCAGATGGCTGGCGCACTGCATCTCGGCCAGCAGGCGGTAACCTTCACCGATGAGCAGGTCACCGACATTGAGGGCGACTCCGACTCCGTGCTCGGAATGCAGGGTGGGTTCACCGTAGCGTTCGGCGTCGTTGTCCTCGATGTCGTCGTGGATGAGGGAGGCCTTGTGGAAGGCCTCGACGGAGATGGCGGCGAGCTTGAGGTCGTCGGAAATCGGGGCTTCGGGGTCTTCGCGAAGGGCCTGATAGGCGGCAATGGTGAGGAAGGGGCGCCAGCGTTTGCCGGCGCGGGCCAGCCATTCGCGGGCGATTTCCTCAGTCTTGCAGGTGGGTTTGCCAAGCAGGGCGTCGAGGGCTTCGGGCGTGAACCAGGTCTTCACCTCGTCATGAAGCGCGTTGAGGTTCAGGCGGCGGGTCTTGTCGTCGCTGGTGAGGTGGATGTAATCCCAGACCCAGTCGACATCGACGGTGGTGTCGATGCAGTCATCCTGAAGCAGGGGGACGGCGACGGCTGGGATGGCGGCCGCTTCCACATAGGGGAAGGTGCGCTCAAGGACGGAGAGGCAGGAGATGCCGACGATGGCCTCGATCTTGCCCGTCTGGATGAGGGACATGACGATGGCGCTGCCCTCGGCGACGAGCACGGCATAGCCGAGCTTTTCGGCCTCGTTCTGGAAGTCTTGGATGGAGCAGAGGCCGCACTGTTTGCAGAGCAGGCCGAATTCATCAAAGGGGGCGGGGCACTTGCTTTCGACGCGCAGGCATTTGGGCATCAGCAGCAGGCGTTTTTCGAAGGGCACGGTGGCGAGGGATTCACGCCAGGTTTCGTTCGCGAGCAGGACCCCGGTGTAGTCGCGATAGGCCGGTTCGATGCCAAACAGGGCCATGATTTTGTCCGTGTGAACCTGGAGTTCATCCATGGGCACGGGCGGCACGAGGCGGTTTTGCTCCTGATACTCGCGCACGGACTTCAGCACATGATCACGATCCTGCTTGGTCTGCGGGATGTTTTTTTTCGGCGGACGGACACGGCGGGTCAGGCCGGGGATGACCGGAGGCAGGGAGGCGGAACGGACGGCAACCGTGGACATGGGGGGAGGGGATGTCGGGAAAGGAGGTCAGTGACCAGGGGATGGGAGGGGCGGGTACGGGGGGAACGCCGGGGGTGTAACCGTGGCAGTGGAGCCTGGTCTTGCAAGGATTGCGCTCGGGTGTGCGGAAATTGTTCTTGGCGGATCAGGAGGCGTGAAGAGCGAGTTGGCGCGCTTTTTCCCGGACCGGGCGGAGTTTTTGCCACATCCGCAGGCACAGGAAAGCATGAAGGACGGGCCAGGGCAGGGCGAAAAGCATCGCGTTCATGAGGAAGGGTGCACGACTGGCCGCGGGCAGGCTGGGGGCGATGACCGTGGCCGCTGGGGGAAACACCGCCAGATACCAGGCGGGGCCGCCCGAGGTCTTGGCGAGCATGATGCCGAGTCCGGAAAAGACGCCGGCGAAAAGGTAGAGCAGGGCCAGAGCCCCCAGGAAAACGGGCAGCAGGTCGGGTGAATGACGGGTGGGCAGCACCTGGATGAGGAAGCTGACCATGCAGACCGTGCTGACCCCGAGGAAAAAGTACGGCAAGCTTTCGGTGCCGATGTCCAGGGCAAGGGCCGTGCTCAGAAAGAGGCTGCAGAGACAGGCAAGCCAGAATCCGGACGCCCAGCCCGGGGACAGAAGGCCGACGAGGACACGGCCCGCCGCACCGCGTTTGTAAAAGGGTGCGTAGGCGGCAGGCACGGTGTTTGTTGACTCCGTGAGGCCATCCAGGGTCATGAAGGCGAGCACGCTGGTGGCGGCGGTGAAAAACAGGGGGTTGGACGTTGCCAGATAAAGCAGGCCCATGACCAGCAGGGCCAGCCCATGGACGGTGCGTTTCAGCCAGGCCAGGGGCTTGCCCGGCGGCGAGATGCGTGAGGCGGCAAGGCTCAGGAAGGCAAAGATGGACCAGGCTGCCAGGCTGACCACACCCAGGATGATCAGGGCGATGACACCCGGCGCGCTTGAGGCTGAAAACATCGTGCCGCTTCTGCCGGTGGTCGTCATGATGAAATAGGACAGCAGGCCAAAGCTGCCAAAGAACAGAGGAACAAACAGGATGACCATGCGCAGCCAGGCCTGGCGCAGCGTGGAAAGGCACAGGATGGCGGCGGTGATGACGCTGCCGACCAGCCACTTCGCGCCGAGCAAGAGGAGTTCAGGCGCGAGCTCGAGGCCGCCGAAAACATAACGGGCGACGATGTAAGGCGCGAGGCTGAGGGTGATGAGCAACGACTGCAGCACCACGCTGGCCCACTTGCCCAGGACGATGCGTCCGGGGGAGATGCGGGTGAGCATCAGCATGTCCAGGGTGCCGTGCTTGATCTCCTCGGCGAGCGCGTTCGACACGCGGAAAGGCAGCACGAGGCACAGGACAAGCGTGGCAATGCCGTCATACAGCCAGCGGGTGTCGTCCGCCGAACTGTCGGCCACCGCCGTCATGAGCGTGACCAGGATGAGCAGGGCATGCAGCAGCAGCAGGATGCTGGAGAAGGCCCGGGTTCGCAGCCCCTGGCGCAGTTCCTTCACAACCATGGGCGACAGCCGGTCGGGAAAGTCGGTGAGGGGACGGAGGGCCGTGGTCATGGCGGCCCCTACTTGCGTCTGCCCTGGGCTTCCTGACAATGGCAAAGTCTGGAGGGCGTGAAATTGAACGCATCGGGCTGTGGAGAAGGACAGTTGACGACGCTGGAAACTGCTTCTTAAGCTCGCCGGAATGAAGGACCCCGGCTTTCAGCCCGCAGATCCCAGGCCGAGGGAAGCCCCTCGGGAGCGTCGGGCACGCCATTTTCCCCGTTCAGGGCGGCTGCTCCTGGTCGCGGTGCTGCTATTTGCGGCCTTTGTCGGATTTGCAGGTTTTGTCGCAGGCGTGGTGATGCTGGGTGTGACCCAGGATCGCGCCTGGGGATGGCCTGCCCTGGGCTGCCTGGGAGGGTTTGCCCTGGCGCGGGCCTTGGTCTTTGTGCTGGCCGATGCGCTGACCTGCCCGCTCTGTCATGGCACCGTCATGAAAGAGAGGCGCTGCCGCAAGCACGACGACGCTTCCCGCCTCTGGCCTTTGTCCTACCGGGCGTCTGCCGTGCTGGGCGTGCTGTCCCGCGGCATGTTTCGCTGCATGTACTGCGGCACGCTCTGGCGGCTGGGTGGAAAAAGGCGTGAATGAAGGTTTGGCTGCAAAGCTTTCGTGGACTTGCAGGCCTGGTGTTCGTATGATTCCAGGTCCCGCCCCCCCACGATGGATCTCCAGCAGTTTCTCTACCTAGCCGCCACGGTGGTCTTTGCGTTCGCCTGCCGGACCTTCACCAATCGTTATCTGAGGAAGCTGGGCTGGCTGGCATTGCTCGCCGCCTCCTACATGCTGGGGTTTTTCCTCACCGACAGTCATGCCGCCGGAGCCTGCGGCATCGCCCTCTGGTTCATGCTGCCCTGGGTGGAGATCGTGGGCCACGTGCGTCATCTGCGCTTCCCTTTGAAAAGTGAGGTGAAGGGCCGATTCCCCCCTTCGGCGGATCTTTTTCCAGAGCTGGATGATCTCACCCAGGAGGTTGAGGCGCATGGTTTCGAGCGGGTGGAGGACACGGGCTGGAAGTGGAGCGACACCGACCATTTCATGCGGCTTTTCTATCACCCGAAACGCCATGCCCAGGCGATGATCGGACTCGCCCAGCAGGACGGTTACTCCTTTTCGTATGTCAGCGTGACCTCACGGACCAAGAGCGGCCTGGCCTTCACGACGACCAATTATCCCTTTCCGCCCACCATGAAGCCTCCACCTCGGCAGAGGCTGAACCGCTTTGTTCATGCGGTTTCCATGGAGGACCTGCTCGTCTCCCACGGGCAGTTTCTCGCCAGTCAGGGGCTTTCCGATGAAGATTTTGCCATCGTCGACACCGAGCAGCTGCCTGGTTACATCGAACGCGACATGTCAGCGCAGATCGACCACAACATCACGGTGGGTGTCATCGAGCTGGTGGATGATGGACAGTTCCGCTATTCCTGGCGGGGTTGTTTTTACCTGTGGTTTCAGATGGTGAAGGACATGGTCGTCATCTGATAGACTGCCGCCGTCGTGCCTGTTGCCGTTTGAAGAGGAGTCTCGGAGTCCGCCCTCCTGGGCCATATCGATCCGGGTTCATCGCCCTGCGGCGTATTTACATGGGCCTCACCTGGGCCCGTATGTCAGGCATGCCGGACGACATCGGCAGGCAGCTCAAACGCGTCGAAAAACAGTCAGTTTGCGGATCAGAATCGCGGGTCTGCAGGAAGGAAAGGGCGCCATTTTGGCAAGATGAATTGTGAACAACTCAATAATTTTCAGAAAAGAAGCTTGGCATTGACCCATCTGATGCTTTATTTTACGGATACGGTGGAAGGTCTCCCGGACCAACCTCCATCCACATCAACAAACTAAATCGACCAACCTACCAACCATGAAAAGTATGACCTCCGTCATCACGAAGTCGGCTCTCGTCCTTGCTGCTTGCGCCAGCATGAACGCTTTCGCCGGCACCTCGAGCGGCAAGGCTCCGGCTCCCGCCCCGGAACCTGAGTCTGGCGCTCTCTTCGACACCCTCGGCGCCACTCTCGAAGTGGGCTATGACACCCGCTATTACTGGCGTGGTCTGTATCGTGCCGACAACACCGTGTGGACCGGCCTGAGCCTGAGCATCCCTCTTACTGAGCAGCTCTCCCTTGGCTTTGGCTCCGTTTACACCACCTCCGTTGAAGGCAGCCAGATCGGCTCCCAGAGCTTCGATTATTCCGAGCTCGACCTGAGCACCGGTCTGACCTACGACGCTGGCTTCGCCAAGCTCGGCCTGGTTTACAACCACTACATGTACTTCGACACCTTCTCTGGCGTCAGCAACGGCGCTGGCCTCATGGACGGTACCGAAGCCGGCATCACCAGCGCCAACGAAGTTGGTCTGACCCTTGCCACTTCCGTCGGTCCGGTGAACTTCACCGCTGGCTACTGGTATAACACCACCATCGGTGGTTCCTATGCCCAGGTCGGCGCTGAACTCCCCATCGAAATCACCTCCTGGCTCAGCATCGTTCCTGCGGTGCAGCTTGGCTACGGTTTCGATTACTTCACCGCTCCTCAGATTGGTGCTCGTTCCGGTGGTCTGACCCACGTCATCCCCACGATCTCCGCTCCGATCAAGCTGACGAAGACCGCGACCCTGACGCCCTACATCGCCTACAACATGTCGCTGGACAGCCGTCACAACTCCTACGGCACCGCCAACAGCGCTGTTCCTGTGAATGCCAATTCCCAGGACAACGAAATCTTCGGTGGTGTGAAGCTCAGCGTCAGCTTCTAATCCACGGCAACTGTTAAAGTTGCTTTGACCTCTGCACCTGGCCGGGTTTCCTGGCCGGGTGCTTTGTTTTTCTGAAGGGTTTGCGGACTGAATCGCCGCCCTGGCTTCCCCAATCAGGATCCCGGCATCAAGTGCCGTAATCAAGGTCAGGGTGGTCAGCAGGCGCAGGTTCATGTTTAAAGTCGCGACCCTGAAAAAGCAGATCACGTGCCAAGATTTTTTCATCTCCACCAGGCGGTTTCCGGCCTGCGTTGAACAGGCCGACGTCGCCGCTTGGATTCACTCAGCCCGAGGGGCGTCCCGGAAAATGCCGGGTTCACAGCCCGTTTCGAAGTGCCTGCCTCATCTGGCGGTGATGGCGGGAACAAGGGGCGCCGATGCAAGTACGCGTCGGAACGGCCCCGGGTCCGCCGGCTTTTTTGAGAGCCTCCTCATCAACGCTGGCCGGATCCTCACCTTCCTATCTCTAGCTTCTCTGGAATTTTTAGCAGACAAAGTTGGCATACCCCCTGCTTCTCATGTGGGCAGCGGCACGACCTTCTCCCGGACAGGACGTGACGCCGAATAGAAAACAACAAACTAAATCGACCAACAATACACATGAAAAGCATGACCTCCGTCATCACGAAGTCGGCTCTCGTTCTTGCGGCTTGCGCCAGCATGAACGCGTTCGCCGGCACCACGAGCGGCAAGGCTCCGGCTCCCGCCCCGGAACCTGAGTCTGGCGCTCTCTTCGACACCCTCGGTGCCACTCTCGAAGTGGGTTACGACACCCGATACTACTTCCGTGGTCTCTGGTTCGCTGACAACATCACCTGGGCCGGCCTGAACCTGAGCGTTCCTCTCACCGAGCAGCTCTCCCTGGGTTTTGGCGCCCTCTACACCTCGACCGTTGACACCCCTGTCACCGGCGGCGGTTCCTTCGACTACTCGGAACTCGACCTTAGCAGCTCGCTCACCTATGACGCTGGCTTCGCCAAGTTCGGTCTCGTTTACACCCACTACTTCTTCTTCGACACCTTCTCCGGTTCCGTCAACGGCGTGCCCCTCAGCGGCGGTGAGCTTGGCGTCAAAGGAGTCAACGAAGTGGGCATGACCGTGGCTGCCTCCGCGGGTCCTGTGAACTTCTACGGCGGCTTCTACTACGACTTCACCATCGGTGCTTCCTATGCTGAAGTCGGCGCTGACCTGCCGATCGAAGTCACCTCCTGGATGAGCATCGTTCCCGCTGTCAAGCTGGGCTACGGCTTCTCCAACTACTACACCATCCCTGGCACCAGCCAGAGCGGCCTGACCCACGTCATTCCTTCGATCTCCGCCCCGATCAAGCTGACGAAGACGGCCACCCTGACTCCCTACATCGCCTACAACGTCTCGCTCACCACCCGTCATGCGAACAACACGCAGGACAGCGAGATCTTCGGTGGCGTGAAGCTGGGCGTGACCTTCTAATTCGTCGGGATCACTTATAGATCCCTTCTTCAGCTCCCGATCGGCAACCCCGGTCGGGAGCTTTTTATTTTCTCGCTTAACGGTTCCTGGCTTCTATCGTTTTAGCTTCCTTCACGATTCATCCTCCCCCATGTCGCAGCCTCTCAACTGGAATTCCTCGTCCCTCACCCACGGCTGGCAGCGTGGCGTCAAGGCTTTCTACTGGGGGCTCGGTTTTACGGAGGCGGATTTTGACAAGCCCCAGATCGGCATCGCCACGCCGCTGCTGGATGGCAACCTCTGCAACCTGCGCGCGCATGAGCTGGCCAAGGCGCTTGAGAAAAGCTGCGCCGAATCCGGCCTGATCGCCTTCCCGTTCGGTGTCAGCCCGGTGAGCGACAACATCACGCAGGGCCATGAGGGCGGCGCCTCCTCCCTGGTCTCCCGCAACCTCATGGCCAATGGCGCCGAGATGGTCTGCAGCGCCCATCGTTATGACGGCATGATCGGCCTGCATCATTGCGACAAGAACGGTCCCGCGTTTGCCATGGCCCTGGCGCGCATGAACTGCCCGGGCTTGATCGTCAATGGCGGCAGCATCCTGCCGGGCTGCCATCAGGGCAGGTCCCTGACCATCCTGGACGCCTACGATTCACAGGCCCAGGCCAACAGCGGCAAGATCACGGTGGAGGAGTCCGAGACGGTCATCCGCCACGCCTGCCCGGGAGCCGGCGGTTGTGGCATCGCGGCCTCCTTCAACACCTGGGGGGTCGCCTTGGAAGCCATGGGCCTGAGCCTGCCCGACACCTCCAGCATTCCGGCGGTGGACGCGGGCAAACTGACCGACTGCCAGCGCGTCGGGACGGCGATGCGGCGGCTGCTGGAGCTGAACCTCAGGCCGCGCGACATCCTGACCCGGAAGGCGCTGACAAACGCCATGGCGGCCATCGCGGCCATCGGCGGCTCCACCAACGGCGTGCTGCACATTCTCGCGCTCGCCCACGAGGCCGGGGTGGAGTTCTCGCTCAAGGAGGTGCAGGCGATCTGCCGGAGCACGCCGGTTTACTGCAACTTCGCGCCCCGCGGTAAGGGAACCATGGCGGATCTGCATCGTCTGGGCGGCACGGCGATGCTGCTGAAGCACCTGCTCCAGGCGGGAGTGCTGGACGGCTCCTGCATGACGGTCACCGGACAGACGCTGGCGGAAAACGTGGCGCACTGCCCGGAGGTTCCCCTGGACCAGGATCTCGTGGCGCCGCTGGGGCAGCCCTTCAAAGCCTACGCCGATTTGCAGATCTGCTTCGGCAACCTGGCCCCGCACGGCATGGTGTTCAAAGTGTCTTCACGGGCGGATCCGAAGTTCAAGGGGCGCGCTCTTTGCTTCACCAGCGTCAAGGCCGTGTCCGACGCGGCCGCCGAAGGCCGCATCCAGCCCGGTCATGTGGTGGTGCTGCGCGGGGTGGGCCCGGTGGCCGCAGGCATGCCGGAGCTGCTGGTGGCCAGCGCGGCCCTGGCAGTGCCGGAGCTCGATGGCAAGGTGGCGTTCCTGTCCGACGGGCGCGTGTCCGGCGTCTCGCATGGCGTCATGGGCATCCATGCCTCCCCCGAGGCCGCGGTGGGCGGACCGATCGCCGCCGTGCAGGATGGTGACGAGATCGAGTTCGACCTGTCGGCTGGAACCATCCACGTGCATGCGGACCTCGAGGCACGTCAGGTGGAATGGCCGAAGCCTTCGTATCAGCGGGGTTATCTGGCGGATTTTGCAGCCACGGCGCGCCAGGCGCATGACGGCTGTGTGTCGGCCTGGGTGCTGGAATCTTGAACGGCCTTGAAATGGAGGAGCCTGTTCCAGAGTGCGAAGCAGACATCGGCGCCTACCCTCGCGAGGTGGTGGAGCAGGTGTGGCAGCTTGCGCAGTCCGTGCCCGGAAACGATCCGGCGGTCTGGCGCAAGGACGAGTTCGGCGCCTGGCTGCATCGCCAGGAATACCGCAACCGGCACAGCGAGTTCGGCTGGGAGATCGCCGACGGCGGCTACCGGATGCGCAAGCTGGGCATGGCGCCGCTGCGGCCGATGCAGTGGCAGAACCATGTGGACTTCCTGGTCGCCGTGCGCAATCAGGCGGTCGTGACCGCCGATGGTCTTCGCAATGCCCGGCGGCTGATTTGATCTGATTCGATCATGACCTGGCTGGAGATCCTGACCCTGGGCGGCGCCGGTTGTGCGGCCGGGGTCGTCAATGCCATCGCCGGGGGCGGCACGCTGCTGACCTTTCCGGTGCTGCTGATGCTGGGCACGCCGCCGGTGATGGCGAATGCGACCAGCACGGTGGGCCTGGTGGTGGGCACGGCCGGCAGCATCGTCAGCTTTCGCAGGCATCTGAAGGCGGTGCAAAGCCAGGTCTGGAGGTTTGTGCCGGTCTGCCTGGCGGGTGCCGCGCTGGGGAGCTGGTTTCTGACGAAGACGGATGACGATCAGTTCTCGAACCTGGTGCCTTTCCTGGTGCTGTTCGCCACGCTGCTGTTCTTCGCCCAGGGATTCATGAGGCGTTCCGGTCAGAAGCCGGGCTCCGTCTGGTTTCCGCTGCTGCTGCAGCTGCCCGTGGCGGTGTATGGCGCCTTCTTCGGCGCCGGCATCGGCATCCTGATGCTGGCCTCCTTCGGGTTCATGGGCATGACCCACATCCATGAGATGAACGCCCTGAAAAACCTGCTGGGATCCCTGATCAATGTTGTTGCGGCCGTCTGGTTCATTGCCGCCGGTCTGGTGGACTGGACGCAGGCCATGATCCTGATGACCGGCGCCCTCGTCGGTTATTTCCTGGGCGCCCATTATTCCCAGCGCATCGAGCCCCGGCGCGTGCGGCATCTGATCACCTGCACCGGCCTGCTGATCTCCGCCGTCATGTTCTGGCGCCAGTTTGGCTGATCGAGACGAACCCGAGCCCCTCAATGCGTCAGGTGGCGAGGGAGAAAGTGTGCCCGAAGCATTGAGGGTAAGCGTCACGCCAAGCGCCTTATGCGGCTGCTTGACGGCCTGCGGAGCGGTGTTTGCCCGGTGGTGGTGATGGGCGGGTGCTCTGGCCCCGGGCCTTTGCCCAGGCTTCCGCAGTCAGCTCCTTGATCTGCCGGTTGGTCAGCGTCGGCAGCCGCGTCAGCACGTCCCTCAGGTAGCTCTGCGGGTCGATGCTCCGGCACGCCTCAATGAGCCTGTAGAGGATGGCGCTACGCTGCCATGAAAACCCGAGCATGGCGAGCAGCCTCCGCCTTCCATTCACCGGGGCTTGCCGCCAAGTCATGGCTTGTGATACAAGGACGATCTTTTCGATCCGAAACCCATTCTGAAGGAGACGCACGTCGTGAGCCCATGAATAGCAAGAATTTGTCAACGTGTTGCACACTGACCCCGGTTTCCCCGGTTTCCCCTGTCATTGTGGTTAATCCGCAGGGGCAAATCATCACTACATGGGGGACAAGTTCCGCAGGCCTTCGATCCGCCGTTTCGCCATGAAAGCTCACATTTTACAAGTGATCGAAGACGTCCTTGATAGCTCTGAGGCGGTTCGCTCCTTATTGACTAAGTTGAAGGAGGGAAGCGTCAGTGACAGGGAGAGGCAGCAGATTTGCAGTATGCTCGGAACTGCCTTGGTTCAAGAAGGGCTGGAACCGAGTGGTGAGCCGAATGCCAAGGGGCGATTGATCGAAGCCGCGATAGATGAAGTGAATCGTCCGATTTTGCGCCGATCTTCTCCTAATTTACCTCCAAATGAGGTGCGCTAAAATCCTGGACCAGGGAATAAGGGACAAGCACCATGAGAACCGTGAACCGAAAACGTTACAGCAATGATTTTAGAGAGCAGGCCGTGGCTCTGGTCGGCCTTGGCAGACCGGTGCCCGAGGTAGCCCAGGAACTGGGCATCGGCACCAGCGTCCTCTACCGCTGGAGTCAGCCCCAGCGCCAGTCCGCTGGAGTCTCCCCCTCACTCACGCCCGCGCAATTCGGTGGCGCAGTTCAGCGAGCCGGAGGCGAGCTGGACGAAGCCGCCGAATTGCGTCGCCTGCGCAAGGAGAACGCCCAGCTGCTTCTGGAGAATGACATTTTAAAAAAAGCCGCTGTCATCCTCGGCACTCAACCCCAGGGCAAACCCGTGCGATGATCCTGCAACTACGCACCCAGACACGCGCCAGCATCCGCCAGATCTGCCTGGCTTTGGATCTGCCGCGCAGCAGCTTCTATCACGCCGCCCAGACAACAGCCTCCCAGTGTGAAGACCTCCGCCTGAGCGAAACGGGGTCTGTGAGCGAAACAGCAAAACGGGTTCAGTGCAAAAACATGAGAAAGTAGCGCCTCTTAAATCACCCCTGATTTTATCCATCTTCTGACGGCTTCGACCCATCCCTCGGCAAGGCAGATGAGCCGTAACCGTCGCGCCAAGCACCCTTTGAATGGGGTGGCCGGTGTCATGGCCATATCGCAGGGGTGGGGTCAACTGGCCTGAGATAGCAATCAAAGAATTGAAATGAACTCCATGCGCCAACCCATCCATTGGCTGTGTGTCATCAGCGTGGCAGGCTTCTCCACATGGACTGCGGCAGCCCTGCTGCCGCTTTGCTGAGCCAGCCTGCTGGCGTGAATCACCCTGGAGTTTCGATGACATGACTGATCCGCGATCCGGTGGTTCGGAGGCTGAGGGTGGAGCGGAGTCTTCTGCCACCGCAGCAGGCTGCCGCAGTCCAAAGCGGCTGTCGCCGCCGCTGCTGACTGGGTCTGTGAGGGAAACCGGGGTGTGCAACGGATTGACAGATGATGTCGCTGCCATGAAAACCGGCGCTTGGCTCGTAGCCTCCGCCTTCCATTCGCCGGGGGCTTGCCGCCAGGTCATGGCTTGTGATACAAGGACGATCTTTTCGATCCGAAAACCATTCTGAAGAAGACGCACGTCGTGAGCCCATGAATAGCAAGAACTTGTCAACGTGTTGCACACGGCCCCCGGTTTCCCCAAGTGACGACTAGCAATAGCATTCAACACAAACCTCATTTCATATGTTCATTGAAGATCCTGGCTCGCCAATAACAGAGTTAGACATCTCGAGGTTTGAAAAGATTCATCACGTCAAACTTCCAGATGAACACCGTGCCTTTCTTTTAAAATTTAATGGCGGTTCACCATATCCCAATGCGTTTGATGCTTCATCTGGTGTGGGTGTCGTCATCTCCCGAATTTTCAGCTTGTTCGACCATGTCTTGGGAGATCTCGATGGTTCTTGTTCTGAACCTGATTGGAAGAACAACCTCAAAAATGGTTACATTCAAATAGCTGATGATTTAGGTGGGCAGCAGATCATTCTTTCGACCAAGGGGAAGGACGCTGGTGCTGTCTATATCATCATTGATGATGAACTCTATTTCATCGCCAAATCATTCAATGACTTGCTGAGACAAGCTGAAAGTTCCGTTGGTGTAGAGCTTCCGTCATATCACAACGAATGGATGCGACTAGCCGCTGACAAGGTCGAAAATGGGAAGGCTGGTGAATATCAAGTGCCTGCATGAAACCCACTACCCCACCTCGTCGTTGAGCTCCTCGGCTGTAAGCGTCACGCCAAGCACCCTTTGAATGCGTTGGCAGGTGTCATGGCCAGGCCGCAGGGGTGGGGTCAACTGGCCTGAGATAGCAATCAAAGAATTGAAATGAACTCCATGCGCCAACCCATCCATTGGCTGTGTGCCATCAGCGTGGCAGGCTTCTCCACATGGACTGCGGCAGCCTGCTGCCGCTTTCCTGAGCCTCATACCCACAAGTCAGGAGATAGAGATTGTACCTTGTTTTCAGTGGCTATCTTCGTGCGGTGGGAACCTCGTTTTCCTTGCGCTTGGGCTTGTAGCAAGGGCATCCCCCGTGTTCATGATGCCCGGATCAGCAGGTCAGGGCTGAGGTGAGCAGGTCGCTTTGCAGGGTTGGGTCGGCACGCAGGGCTGTCTCCGGCGTGGGGCGAAGGGCGCACAAACGGGGTCGTCATGGTGTGTGCGTCGTCGGCCAAATCAGAGTGGACATCCGTTCGAAAGTGGTATTTCCCTCTCTCATGAAGATCGCGAATGTAGCAGACTTAAGAAATGACTTCCGCAAGATAGCCGCGTGGATTTCCGACGGTGAATCGGTCACTGTCAAGATGCGCGGCAAATCCTTTGCCTTGCTCACTCCCATTCGAGGGGAGGATGGCCCGCCTATGCCCAAGGTCGATTTTGCGGGCCAGCTCAAACGCATCTGGGGGGACAGGGTCTTCTCGGATGAGGAAATCCGGCAGATGAAGGAAGCAGAACAGGAGGGGCAAGAAGGCCAAAGATGACCTACCCGGACACTTCCGTTCTTTGCGGTTTGTATGTGGCGCAAGGCAGCTCGGCCAGAGCACTGCGATTCATGAGCCAACAGCGCACGGCTTTGGCAAGCACCTCCCTGCTTTTTTATGAGTTTCGCCGATCCGTGCAATTTCAGGTTTTTCGTCACAGCAAAGACAAGACCCAAGGCTACTCTGCTGCAATCGCCCAAGTTGCACTCATGACTCTGCAAGCGAACATCGCTTCAGGAGTTTTTCACACCCCTCAAGTTGATTGGGCGGATGTGCATCGGGTGGCTGAACGACTGGCCTTTCAACACACCGCAAAACGAGGGCATCGCAGCTTTGATGTCCTCCACGTCGCGATGGCGATCCATCTTGGCGCTAAGGAGATTCTCACTTTCGATGCCAACCAGAAGAAGCTCGCTGAAACGGAAGGTCTCAGGGTGCCTCTATACAATCCCTCAGGAGTGCTGTGGTCAGCGGCTTGATGGGCCGAGAAGTAACCGGGGCATTCCTGCCCCGGAGAAGGGGCCAGGAATGGCCCCCTTACCCATCAAACTTCGTGGAACGCAGCACTAGCCGCCAACTCCCGGTACGTTGCCGCAGGCCCCCGCGTGGCTGAGTAAGCAGGCAGCCGCCTCAATGCTTGGCGGTTACCAATGGCGCTGCAGATCGTGTGAAATGTGAAGGGGGCGGGCGGCTTTGTACAACATCTCCTGACATGTCACGCATCACTGCCATCGAGACCGCCATTCCGTCCGGCATCATGCCGAACCTCCTGCTCGTCCGCATTCACACGGAGGACGGCTTCATCGGCTGCGGGGAGACCTACTACACGCCTCATGCGATTGCGGCGCTGGTGCATGACTGGATGGCGGAGCGGCTTCTCGGAGCGGATGCGCTGGCCATTGAATCGCACTGGCGATTTCTCTACGAGCGCTGCACGCCCTTCGGGCATCCCGGGGCCGAAATGCGCGCCCTGTCCGCCCTGGACCTGGCGCTTTGGGACATCCTGGGCCAGGCCTGCAACCAGCCTGTCTACCGACTGCTCGGCGGCCCGGTGCGTGAGTCGGTGCCGGTTTACAACACCAGCGGCGGGCCGAGCTATGGGGCCCGGGTGGGTGAGATGGCCGCGGCCCGTCATCCTGGCTGGCCGGGTTATGGGGATGTCGGTCAACAAGGACCGCTGCAGGACAACTGGGCCTCGCATTATGCGGCAGGCGATCTGGCGGAGGAACTGCTGGCGGAGGGCATCACGGCGATGAAGCTCTGGCCCTTTGACCGTGCGGCGCACCGGAACGGCGGCCTGCACATCTCCTGGGCGGATGTGGAGGAGGCGATGAGGCCGTTGCGCGAGATCCGTGAACGCGTGGGCATGAAGATGGACATTGCCATTGAGGGGCATGCCTTCTTCCAGCTTCCCGCGGCCTTGAGGATCGCGGAGGCGCTGCGGGAGATCCGCCCGCTCTGGCTGGAGGATGTTTTGCGCGTGGATCATGTCGGGACCCTGGCGGATTTTCGTCGTCGCTCCGGGCTTCCGATTGCGGCCAGCGAGATGCTGCTGGGGCGCAAGGAGTACCTGGCCGCGCTGCAGGCCCAGGCCTGCGACTACTGCATGGTCGATCCCACCTGGAACGGCGGCATCAGCGAGACGCGACGTGTGATCGACCTGGCGCAGTCCTTCAACGTGCCGTCAACCATTCACGACTGCACCGGGCCGTTGACCCTGTTCAGCGGCCTGCATCTGGCGGCCGCCTCCACCAACGTGGTCTTCCAGGAAAGCGTGCGCGCCCACATCCGCTCGTTTTACGACAGGCTGGTGGACACCCTGCCGGTGATCTCGCAGGGCCGTGCGGCCCTGCCCCAGGGCGTCGGGCTGGGTACGCGATTGAAGGACGAGCTTTTCCAGGAGGGGGTGAACGAGCACCGCAAGTCCGTCTGGAAACCTTAAACCGCCGCTGTCGGCTTGACTCTGCCGAGGCTGAGCGGGTAGGCTGGAGGCCTCATGAAAAAGCTGCTTCTGCTTGCCGCCATTCTCCCCCAGGCCCTGCTTGCCGACTGGGTCATCATTCAGAAGGCCAGCGTGGAGGGGGACAAGACCCCGAACGAGGTCATCATCAAGGTCAAGGGTGAGAAGGCGCGCCTGGACATGGGCTCGAAGATGAGCCTGCTGCATGACGGCACGACCGGGGAGATGAAGATGTTCATGCACGAGCAGAAGATGATGATGAACATGAACGGCGACACCCTGAAGACGGCCATGGCGCTTGCCGGGCAGTTCCTGGGCAAGCAGGGCGAGGCGACCAAGCCGAAAGCCACGGGCATCAAGGAAAAGGTCGGGGAGTTTGAAGCTGAGATCTATGAGTGGAAGGGGCCCCTGGGGTCCGGGAAGTTCTGGGTGGCGGCGGATTTCCCGAACTTCAAGGAGCTCAACGCCATTCAGGACAAGATGAACAAGGCGATGGGCAGCCCGGCTTCCTCGCTGGCCCCTCTGGCGGCCGATTTCCCGGGCATGGTGGTGAAGTCAGAGATGGAGGTCCTGGGCAAGAAGACGGTGAGCGAACTGGTCTCGGCGAAGGAGGAACCCGTCAGCGACGACACCTTTGTCGTGCCCGCCGGTTATCAGGAGATGAAGATCCCGGGCCTGCCCGGACGCTGACCCGTTGGACGTGGCTCGTCACGTGTCCGGATACTTCACCCGCATCAGGTAAAGGCCGCAGGCGGGTGCGGTCTGGTTGCTCTGCAGGCCTTCGGGGTTGTCGAGCACATCTTCAAACCAGGCCTGGCTGGCCCGGCCGCGCGCCACTTGAACCAGGGTGCCGGTGATCATGCGCACCATCTTGTAGAGGAAGCCGTCGCCCTCGAATTCGAGCTCCAGCACCTCGCCTTTTTCACGGACTTCCGCACGCTGGATGGTGCGGGTGGTTTTTTCAGGCGTCGCCCGGCGCTGGGTTTCCGGCATGTCGCCACGGTTGGCCGAGAGACGGACGAAGTTGTGAGTGCCGATGAGCCTGCGCGTGCAGGCTTCGAGGATCTCCGTATCCAGGGGGCCGTGGATGTGCCAGGCGCGGTCGGCCTCAAAGGGCGAGAGCATCCGCGAACGCCAGATGCGGTAAAGGTAGGCCTTGCCGGTGGCGTCGAACCTGGAGTGAAAGCCGGGGTCTGCCTCCTGCACGTCGGTGATGCGAATGGTGAGCGGCAGGCAGGCGTTGAGGGCGTTCTGCCAGGCTTCGCCGCTCATGCGCACGGTTTCAGGCACGTCGCAATGGGCCACCTGGCCGAAGGCATGCACACCTGCGTCGGTGCGGCCGCTGCCTTGGATGCAGGTGCGGATGTCCGTGGCCTTGCGGATGGCGGCGTTGATTTCATCCTGGATGCCGCCACCGCCGCCCTGGCTCTGCCAGCCCCGCCAGGGGGTGCCGCAGTAGGCCACGGTCAGTCGCAGGCGTTTGAAACCCGGCGCGGCTCCCCGGTTCATCCCGAGCCTACTTTCGACGTCGTTTCGGCTCATGGCTCCATTCGAAGTCATAGGCGCTGTCGGGAAGCAGATAACCTTCCGGGCCGCGCTGGTTGTTCAGGTAATCTTGCAGGATGACCACGGCGGCGAGCTGGTCCACCACCTGGTTGCGCTCGCGTTTGCCGGTGACTCCGGCACGGGAGAGCGCTGCCTCGGCCTCGACGGAGGAGAGCCGCTCATCGACGAACTCCAGGGGCACGGAATGCTGAAGCTCCCTGCCGAGCTCGGTGGCAAATTTGTCCACGCGCTCGGCCGCCTCGCCACGCTGTCCGTTCATGTGGAAAGGCATGCCGATGATGATCTTCGAAATCTGCTTCTGTCGGATGATGCGGGCGATCTCACGCGCCGGTTCCTGCTGGGCGTCGAGGGTTTGCAGAGGGCTGGCCACCAGCTCCATCTCGTCGCTCAGGGCAAGCCCGATGCGAACGGTTCCGTGGTCGATGGCGAGGATGCGGGGCATCGTGGCAGGCTTAGTTTTCTCCAGGCTCACGCATCATCTTCAGCAGCTTCGCGCGGTCCACCGGGGCGGGGGCGGGTTTGCTGGCGGGCTTGGGCTTGGGCGGCACGGACTGGGGCTTGGGTGCGGGCGCCGGAGCTGGTTTGACCTTGGCCGGAGCGGGCTTGGACGAGGTGGCCTGGGGTTTGGGCGTGGTCGCCGGAGCAGGTTTGACCTTGGCCGGAGCAGGCTTGGGGCTTGGAGGCGTTGCCTGGGGCTTGGCGGCCGGCGTCGGTTGTTTCTGGGGGGCGGCCTGCGGCTTGGGAGCCGGAGTGGGTGCGGTTTTGACCGGTTTGGGCTTCGCAGGCTTGTCCTGGGCACGGGCAACGGGAGCAGGCGCTGGCTTTTGCGCCGGCGGTTTGGCGGAGGGGGAGGTGATGGCCAGACGCTCGGAACTGGGGCCTTCCGTGCGGATGTTCACGCCGTCGATGACGAGGGTGCTGTGATCCGCGTCACCGAGGTAGAAGCGGTCCTGCTTTTTCACCACGGAGCGACCGCGGACCTGGGCGTGATCTGCGGTCAGGAGGATGGAGGGCGCCTTGGCGATGATTCTTGGCGTGCTGTTTTTCACCAGCAGGGCCCCGCCGGCGGCGAGGTGATAGGGGCGGCCTCTCTTGTCCTGGCTGCTGTGAATGGTGCGGCCATGCAAGGTTGCGGTTCCCAGGCTGCGTGAGGCGGGATACACGCGGCGGATCTGTGCGGCGGACATGCTGAACTCATCCGGGTCGTTCATGGTGCGCATGGCGCAGGATGAAAGGCTGAGGAGAAGCAGGCAGAGAGCGGTTGGGCGGAGGACGGTCATTGATCAGGCCATAACAACGCAGAAAGCGCGGGGTGGCAATCATGGAAGCCGCGGAATGCGTCTCTGGCTGGAATGCGCCATTTCACGGCTTGTCAGCCCCCCGTCGCTGATGCGAGCATGACGGCATGACCCTGCGTCAAACGTCCCTGGCCGCCTGCCTCATGATCTTGCGCCTTGCGGCGGCCGCAGAACCGGCTGCCGACAGGCTGTTCTTTTTCGATGAGACGACCCAAAGGCACCTCAGCCTGGAAAAGGCGGGCTTTGGCAACACCACGGTGACGGTGCGCTTTGCCATGGATCCCGGTTCTTCGGGAATCTGGACGGGAGGCGGCATGCGCAAGGACAAGGAGCTCACCTTCGCCCGCAACGTGAACGAAGGCGAGGACCGGGGCACTTATTTTGTGGCGGAGATCAGCGAGTCGAAGGTGGTGATCGGCTTCAAGGAGGGGCAGAAGGAGCCCCAGGACGCCGGCATCAACGGCACCTACAAGCGTGCCAGCGAGACCCGCTTGCTGCAGCTGCTGAAGAAGGAGTTCCAGGCCGCGAATGAGCGGCTGATGGCGGCCTTGAAGAACGCCTCCAAAAGCTGGGCGTCGTCCGATCGCGCGGCGCTGGGCCTGTGGAAGGATCAGTGGCCGGTGATGCGTCAGCGCTGGGTGGATGCCAACCTCAAGACCGCTGCAGCCAGGCCGGCGGATCCGCGGGCGCCTCAGACGAAGCCTGCCGAGCCGACGGCCGAACAATGGCTCAAGACAGCGCAGGCCACGGCAAGGGGATATGGGTTCATCGAGGTCATGCCGGATCCCCGGACGGGTGCCGGCTGGGATGGTGAGTATGACGACTTTGGCGGCGGTCATGCCAGCCTGCGGCTCAGCAAGGAGGGCAAGCTGCGTGTCAGCCTGGTGTCCGGACGTCAGGAAGGGCAGGAGGCCTCGACCCTCGACGCCACGGTGCCACCGGAACAGGTTAAGACGGACAAGGGCGGCATGATGACGGCCGAGTTCACCTTTCAAGATGCGGAGGCGGTGGTGAAGAACAAGCCCGCCAGGTTCAAGCTCACCAAGCTGGGCCGCTACCTGCGCATTGAAACGGAGGACGCAGCGCCCTACGCCGGCAGCGGCTGGTTTGACGGCGTCTATCGCGGCGCCCCGGTGCCCCAGGAGTAAGAAGGCCGGCCTGATTTCCACCTTGGCAAGGGCGGATCGATCCGGTTATGCAAGGGCATGATCCGATGCCGACTCCTTGTTTTGACATGCTTCTGGTTTGTCGCCGCGCTGCCTGCGGCGGACCGGCCGAACATCATCCTGATCCTGGCCGATGACCTGGGCTATGGCGACCTGGGCTGCCAGGGCAGCCGCACGATCCGCACGCCCAACCTGGACGCCATGGCGGCGCAGGGCACGCGGTTCACCTCGTTTTACGTCGCTCAGGCCGTCTGCAGCGCCTCGCGCGCCGCCCTGATGACCGGCTGCTACCCGAACCGTGTTTCCATGCAGGGCGCACTGAATCACACCAGCCGGGAGGGCATCCATCCTGACGAACATCTGCTGCCGGAGATGCTGAAGGAGCAGGGCTATGTCTGCGGGGCGTTCGGCAAGTGGCACCTCGGCACCACGCCACTGTTTTCACCGCTGAAGAACGGCTTCGACGAGTTCTGGGGCATCCCCTACTCCAACGACAACAGCAAGTATCACCCTAGTCTCGCGGCCGAGATGCCGCCGCTGCCGCTTTATGAGGATGCCAAGGTGATCGAAACGGACCCGGACCAGGGCCAGTTCACGCGGCGCATCACGGAGAAGGCGGTGAGCTTCATCCGCCGTCATGAGGCGAAGCCGTTCTTCCTGTATGTGCCGCATGTGATGCCGCACGTGCCCATCTTTGCCTCGGAGAAATTCAAGGGCCGCTCACCGCACGGCTTATACGCCGATGTCGTCGAGGAGCTGGACTGGAGTGTCGGCATGATCCTGGCGGCGGTGAGGCAGGCGGGCATCGACGACCGGACGCTGGTGCTGTTCTTTTCCGACAACGGCCCCTTTCTCAGCTATGGCAACCACGCCGGCAGCGCCGCGCCTTTGCGGGAGGGCAAGCTGACCAGCTTTGAGGGCGGCGTGCGCGTGCCCTTCATCGCCCGCTGGCCGGGCCGGGTGCCGGCAGCACGTGTGTGCGACGAGCCGCTGACCGAGATGGATTTGAAGCCGACCGTGGCCGCCTGGCTGGGCGCCCCGGCACCGGCGAAGAAGACCGACGGCCGGGACGTGAGTGATCTTTGGTTCGGCAAAGAGGGGGCGGTCTCGCCGCATGAGGCCCTGGTGTTTTATGCAGGCAATGAGCTGCAGGCCGTGCGCAGCGGCCCCTGGAAGCTGCACTTTGCGCATCCTTACATCACCGTCACGGGTGAGCCCGGGCGCGACGGCAAGCCCTCCAACTGGGAGAACATGAAGCCGGCGGCGATCACGCAGAGCGGCATCGCGGGCATCGCCACGCGCCATGGCTATCAGGTGGCGGAGCAGGCGGAGGCGCTCTACGACCTCAAGGCGGATCCCGGGGAGTCGAGGGATGTGGCGGCCGCGCATCCCGAGGTGGTGGAACGGCTGAAGAAGCTGGCCGAACCTTTTCGCTCGCAGCTGGGCGACTCGCTTCGGGCTGTGAAGGGCGCGGAGGTGCGCCCGGCGGGAAATGATGGCGAATGATCATCACGCCTTGGACAAGGAAGCCCGGCCTGTCTTAATGTTCACCCTCCCGTTTCCGCCGCCATGAATGCCGAAGCCACCGACGCCCTTTTGAATGAAGTTCACAGCCTGGCCCCGCATTCCGTGGCCGACCTGCTGGAAACCAGGTCGCCTGCGGAGGGCGTGACGGTCCTGGAGGCGCTCAACCCGATGGTGGCGCAGCAGGTGCTGCACGAGATGCAGGAGCAGCACCGCTGCCAGATCATCGCCGCGGCGCCGATCGAGAAGGCGCGCCAGTGGATGCACAACCGCCAGTATCCCGAGGACAGCGTCGGCTGGCTGATGGAGCCGCCCGTCGCCGTGTTCCGGCCCACCATGAGCGTCCGAGACACCATCGAGGCGCTGAGGAAGCTGACCAAGCGTGCCTTCATCACTTATGGTTATGTCACGGACGAGCAGAACCGGCTTCTGGGCGTGCTGGTCTTCCGCGACCTGATGCTGGGCAGCCCCGAGGCGCCGCTGTCCGAGGTGATGTACAAAAGCATCTTCGCCCTGCAGCCCGAGATGGCGCTGACGGACGCGATGAAGGCGGCGGTGAACCGCCACATCCCGGTGTATCCGGTCTGTGACGCCGAGGGGCGTCTGCTCGGCCTGGTGCGCGGGCAGAACCTTTTCGAGGCGCGTGCCATCGAGATCAGCGCCCAGGCGGGAAGCATGGTGGGTGTGGAAAAGGAGGAGCGCCTGAGCACCCCGGTCATCCGCAGCCTGAAGTTCCGTCATCCCTGGCTGCAGATCAACCTGCTGACGGCCTTTGTGGCCGCCGCCGTGGTGGGCCTGTTTGAGCACACGCTGGACCGCCTTGTCATCCTCGCGGCCTTCCTGCCGGTTCTGGCCGGCCAGTCCGGCAACACAGGCTGCCAGGCCCTGGCCGTCACGCTGCGTGGCATGACCATGGGCGACCTCGGCGAAGGCGATGAGAAACGGCTGGTGATGAAGGAGGGCGTGCTCGGGCTCTTCAACGGCATGCTGGTCGGCGTCAGCGCCGCCCTCGGCATGTTTGTCTACGCACGCATGGAGGACAATCCAAACGCGCTCGTGCTTTCGGGCGTGGTCTGGCTTTCCATGGTGGCCAGCTGCGTCACCAGCGGCCTCTGCGGCGCGCTCATCCCCCTGATTCTCAGGAAGTGCGGAGCGGATCCGGCGACAGCCTCCAGCATCTTTCTCACCACGGCCACCGATGTCGTGAGCATGGGCGTCTTCCTCGGCCTTGCCACGGTTTTGGTTCGGTGACCCGATGGGCGGCCGGCGCAGCCCGGCCCGGACCTCTCAGGGGATGCCATGCCCTTTGGCCGCCGTCCAGAGGGCGTACCAGTCCTCGCGTTCGAGACGGATGTCGGCGGACCTGGCCGTGGCGATGAGGCGGTCGAGCTTGTTGGTGCCAATGATGGGCAGCGGCTGGCTGGGATGGGCCATGATCCAGGCATAGGCCAGCTGGTCGACCGTGGCGCCTCCATACTTGGGACCCAGTTCGGCGCACCTGGCATGAATGCGGGCGGAGGCGGGCTGGGTGGTGTCCATCAGCGCGCCTTTGCCGAGGGGAGACCAGGCCATGGGCTTGATGCCCAGGCGCTGGCACTGGTCGCCGGTGCCGTCGTCGATGGGGTCCATGTGAAGCAGGCTGAACTCGATCTGGTTGGTCACCAGGGGCTGGTCCATGCGGGAGTTCAGCAGCTCGAACTGGTGCACGTTGTAGTTGGAGACACCGGCGGCGCGGATCTTGCCCTGCTTGAGCAGCTGGTTGAGCCCGGCGGCGGTTTCATCGGCGCTGGTCAGCCAGTCGGGCCGGTGCACGAGCAGAAGGTCGATGTGGTCGATGCCCATCAGGCGCAGGCTTTTTTCCGTGCTCTTCACGAGGCGCGAGGCCTCGGCGTTGTAAAAGGCGGTCTTGCGTTCCGGATGAAACTCACAGGGGACGTAGATGCCGCATTTGGTGACGATCTCGAGCTTGTCGCGCAGGCCCGGTTCCTTCTTGAGGGTTTCGCCAATGAACTCCTCGACCTTGTAGAGGCCGTAGATCTCGGCGGTGTCGAGGGTGGTGATGCCGAGGTCAAGGCACTGGTGGAACCGGCGCAGGAGGTCGCCCGCGTTGGCCGTGGCGGCATCATCCAGGATGCGCCAGGTGCCATAGATGAGCTTGGAGAAAGTGGGGCCGTTGGGGGCGATGGGAACGCGCTGAATCATGGGTGGACGAGTTTTTTACCCGGGCGGGAGTTTTCGAGGAAACAAAAACTGCGGTAACGGCCTGATTTTGGCAGCAAAAAACCCGCCGGCGCAGGCTCGGCGGGTTTTTGAAATGTGCAGTCCAGTCCGGCTGGCTTGAATCAGGCCTTCTTGGTGAGGGCGCCAACCTTGAGGGCGAGGCGACCTTTGAGGCGGCTGGAGGTGTTCTTGTGCAGAACCTTGGTCTTGGCAGCCTTGTCCGCAGCGGAGGCGAACTCATTCAGGCTGGCGGAAGCGGCGGCGGCATCACCGGACTCAACAGCGGCGAGGACCTTCTTGCGCAGCGTGCGGATGCGGCTTTTGACAGTCTGGTTGCGGGCGGTACGGGCCTGCGTGCGACGGATGTCTTTTTCGGAGGAGCGGATATTGGCCATAGGGGTCTGCGGAAGGGGCGGAGTGTTTAGCGCGCCAGGAGGGTGCTGTCAAACGCGCATTTTCTCAGAGCCCGGCGGCCCGGCGTGCATCGACGACCTGTTTGATGAAGCGGGAGCGTTCACCGCTGCTGTCCGAACCACGGCCTTTTTCAGCCAAACCGAGAATGACCTGGTGGTTGAGCGCCGGACTGCTGTGGTCTCCCCTAAGCAGCATGCTGAAGCCGACGACGGCGGACTCGAACAGGAAATCCTCCCGTGCGGTGGCCCAGGTGATTCCGCGATCCAGGACGGAGAGCTTGGACCCATCAAAGGGCCCGTCGCTGGGCAGGGTGAACCTGCCTTTTTCCAAGGTGATGGTGGCGATGGGCCGGCCGCTGCGGATGGCCTCGTCGCTGGCGGGCTGGAATTCATACCAGACGGTCTGGGTGCCGGAAGTGTCCATGCTGGTGGCAGGGGTGTGGCGTTCACACAGGCGGCGAAATTCGCGCACATGGCGACGATCAAAGGCGACGCGGAGCGGGAAGGCGTTCGCGGAATCTGCGGCGGCTGCCTGGTTGGGCGGCAGTTGCAGGGTCACACGCAGCAGGCGCGTGGCGGGATTCCAGGGGCAGGAAGCCACCTCGGCCTGCCACGCGTGGATGTAAATCTCCGAGGCGGGGCGTGGCTTGGCTTCAGCGGTGGCTTTCGATGAACCGACAGGTGCAGGTGAGGCCATCAGTTCCTTTTTGCCCGAGCTTGTCAGGGCTGGACGAATGTCCGCCGGGTGGACGGGGAGCTGGTCCATGTCCCGCTTGAGGGTGGTGACAAAGGCGAGTTCGGGATTGGGGCGCGTGACGGCATGCACGGAAGAAGCCGCCTTGCTTGTGGGCGGCGAGACGACCACGGTGGCGGCTGCCTTTGGTTTTTGCCTGCGTGCAACGGTTTCGGAGGGGGACGGAGCTGCGGTCAAGACGACCTTTTGAGGCGGAAGAGGCTCCGGGAGCACCCCAAGAGGTGTCTTCGGAGTCATCGATGTTTCAATGGCACCAGGTTCGGAAGTGTTGGCCATCCGCTTTTCAGGCGGCGATGAAGCGGCCAGTTCAGGGGCTTGAACCGCGGACGTCACGGTCAGGATCTCCGCCGGGGGCGGCATCAGGGGGGCCGTCGGAACCTCGACAGGTTTTTGGGTCCCGGCGACTGCGGGGACTGTGCCGCCTGGCGTCTGATCGGTGTGGCGGCCGAGCCAGTAGGCAAGTCCTGCGACGGTGACCACGGCGGCCGTTTTCAAGATTCCTTGCATCACGGGCCAGAAGGCTGAGGGCCTGCGCATGACCGGGCGTGGCTGCATGGGGGAGATGCGTCGGGGCATCTGCACCGGGCGCAGCACGGCGTGGCGCTGATCGGGGTTCAGGCGATCGAGGGGAATGGCCGCATGCTGGCGCAGGGCGTCCGTCACGGCCTCGATCTGCTCCAGTTCGGAGAGGGCGGCGGGGCAGCTGCTCAGCAGACGGTGGATGTCCGCAGCCTGATGGGCCTGCAGCTCGCCCAGGGAGTAGGCGGTGAGTTCAGAGGTGTCGTTGGCAGGACTGGTCATGTTGAAAGGGGGGGGAAGTCAGTGGGGGCGTGAGGCCAGCTCGCGGTTCAGGTGTTCACGCAGCTTTTTGATGGCCATGTGCATGATGAAGCCGACATTGCCCACGCTGAGGCCGGTGATGTCGGCGATCTGCTGATAGGAGCAGTCATGCATGAACTTGAGGCGGATGACCTCCTTTTGGTTCGGGCGGAGCTTTTCCACCAGGTCCCAGATGCGTTCGTAAAGTTCATGCGAGACGGCGTTTTCGCTGGGGTCGGGGTCAAAGCTGACGGCGTTTCCCAGGGCGTCCTCATTGCCGACATCCAGGCGCTGCTCCTTGCGCAGGACATCGAGGGCGCGGTTGCGGCAGACGGTGAAAAGCCAGGCCTTGAGGCTGTCCCGGACTTTCTGAGGGTCGGTGAGGTAAAGCTTGAGCAGGGCGTCCTGGACGACCTCACGGGCACGCTCGACGTCGCCATTGAGGATGCCTGCGGTGTAGGCGATGAGGTTGCTCTCATGCTGGTCCAGCGCCCGCCTGACGAGCAGGGTGGCTTCTTCGGGCTGGGACTGGGTTTGCGGCATGCGTTCACGGTGCTTTATCAGAAACGATCCAGGAAGGAAAGAATTAGAGGCGTTGTCCCAGGTTTGGCGGCATGCCCGGCGATGATCTGCTCCCGTGAAATCGCCCTTTCCGCCCCTATGATCGCCCTGGTCATGATGGTGTGGTGGCCTGCAGGACAAATCCTGACATCCTTCCATGCGATGCCGGCGGCCGAGGAACGGGAACTGGGCCGGTTTCTTCACACGATGGTCACGGCCCAGATGAAGGTCAGCGAGAATCCCCGGCATGTCGGGCGGGTGCAAAGGGTGGGGAAACGCCTGACCCAGGCGCCGGCGGCCCCACATGCGGAGTCGAGGTTCCTGGTGGTAGAAGGCAAGGATTTCAACGCCTTCACGCTGCCAGGGGGGCGATTGGTGTTTTCACAGGGCTGCTGGACGCCTTGCAGGGGGATGATCTGCTGGCGGCAGCGCTGGGCCATGAGGTGGCGCACGCCTTGTGCACGCTTTCAATCACCGACTTTCTTGACCGTCCCGTCAACCAGAGGAGTGAACTGGAGGCGGATGCCGAAGGCACGCGCCTGATGGCCCGTGCCGACTGCGACCCGAAGGCCGATGTCGGCCTCTGGGCGGTGATGAGCGATCTGGAGTGCAGGCATGGAAAAGGCGTGGCCAGCTTTCTGTCCTCTCATCCGGGAGGCGCCCGGCGGCTGGAATTCCTCGCCATCCGGCTGCCGGAGGCGGAGCGGCTTCATGAGGCATCCGGACGCTGATGGCGGCTTCCACGCCCCGGCCCGGGGTGATGCATGATGGTTTCGGGAAGGTGGCGGCGTTGGTTTCCGCCGGCACACACATGACATTTTTGACGCACATCGGGTTAGGCAAGGCTCACCGGCTGCTGCTGGCGCTGCTTTTCACGACCGCCGCCATCGCCGGGGACATGGAGCGGTCTTTCTGGCTCAATGCCTCTCTGGCCGTGCCGAGGCTCGGCTACTGGGGGCCGGGCTTCGCGCCACCTCAGGCGCCGTCCACGGAGGAGATTGGCGCGGCTGCAAGGGTGCTTCTTGAACAGGCGAGGCCGAACCGCCTTTACCTCATCCACCATCGCGAGCTGCCGTTTGACGAGATCACACGGGTGTTTCGTGACTGGCGTCTGGCCTGCCCGGCTTCGGTGGAAATCGTGCCCGCCCTGGTGCTGCGCAGGTATGACAAGGAGGCTGCGCCGGTTTTTGCCAGCAGCGAGCTTGAGGCCCTGCTGGCCTTCTTCAAGGCGGAGGTCAATCCACGCCACATCGCCGTCTATGACGTGCTGCCGCGTCGCGATCAGGGGGAAGGCCTGGCCTTGATGGCAAAGGCGTTTCCACAGGGGCTTCTGCGGGTTGGCCTGCAGCCGGATGAAGCCCTCGACACTCCTTATGTCGGAGCCGTGGAGGACACCTGGAGCGGCTTCTGCCACGGCTTGACGAACGAGGACTGGCAGTCGCCCGGCTTCGGTCGCGACACCCTGCGCCGCTGGCTGGAACTGCGTAACCAACAATCCAGCCGAATCGCCTACGACCTGATTGTCGTCGCCTGGGACTACTCGGTGACGAAGCGAGGCGCATACCCCGGCTATGACGACGCCCATAAAAACCTGCCGCTGCCCGAGGGTCGCAACCGCCTGGCGGTGACGGAGGTGCTCGAGCGGGCCAAGCCGGAGACGCTGGCGGGTTTCAGCGCCGACCTGCTCATCATCGAGCTGAATTCCGAAACTCCGCCGCATGACGGGGTTGACTCCTTTTACCGGCAGCTCAGGCAAGGGCGCCGCTATCAAGGTTTTTACGGCAAACCCTGGAAGGAACTTTGCGACATCTACCGGGAACTTTCCGAAAGCGGCCGGTCGGGAGTGACGCAGGGGCGTCGTTGAAGCTTTCAGGCGAGGAGCGGTCGGCAATGCGGAGCCTGCCGCGGATTGAGGATGAAACGCAGCCTGCTGATTTTGGGAGAGCGGAACAGCATGATGAACCGGCCCTTTTGCCCGTGGCAAACTGCCGGCAGACTGGAGTTGTGAAGGCGTCGGGCCACCCGGCGCAAAACGTCGGCTTCTCGCGTGTTCATGACGCATTCCGTGCCACGCCTCTCCTGAAAGGATTGAATCAGGAAGCCAGGTGGCGGCGTGTATTAGCAGAAGTTGATCCCGTGATGATGCCTCTTCTGTCTAGCCCGCACGCCACCTGGCAGTTCAATCTTTAAATGAAATGTTGTTATGGCGCATGTCGGAAGAAATACCGACAAGGATGCAGAAGCGCCTGAATTGGCCGGACAAAGCCTGCTAACCAACCTTGAGATGGGTGGGTTCGCATCCGCAGATGCCTGACCTGGCGAGGCATGGCCAGCCCATGGTCTGTCGCCATGAACCAGGTGAATTTAGCAGCCGACAGAGGGCCGGCGTGGCAGGCGCTCAGGCAGTGTAACGCGTGCTGTAACCTGCCTTTGCAAGGGCCTGGGCACGGCTCTGAACACACAGCTTTTTGTACAAGCGTTCGACATGCGTGCGAACTGTCGAGTAGCTGATGGCCAGCTTGCCGGCGATCTCCTTGTACTGCCATCCCTGGTTCAGGCAGCTCAGTATTTCGCGCTCGCGGCGTGAAAGCACGCGCAGAGTGGGGGGCGGCGTTTCGGGCTCCATCTCCGAATGGCCGACAAGATCCACCAGATGGTTTGCCGCATGACTTGCGATCGGGCTTCCGCCGCTCATGACATCGTCAATCGCCGCCATGAGCTGGGTCCCCCTAATGGGCTTCAGCAGGTAGCCTCTGGCGCCCGCCTTGAAGCTGGAAAGGATGGCGTCATGATCGTGATGATGGGTCAGCATCATCACCTTGGGGCTGGAGTCGGCCTGGAGCAGCCTCCGCGTGCAGGCGACTCCGTCCATGCCGGGCATCTGGATGTCCATCAAGACGACGTGCACACCGCTGTTCGGCAGCTTCTCAAGAGCCTCCTCAGGACCGGGGCAGTCCATCAGGCAGTCAATACCCTCCATCATGAGCAGCATGTCACGGAGGCTGGTGCGGACACGGGGATTGTCGTCAACGATGGCAACTTTGGTTTTCATGGGTCGATCAAATGGGCGTCAAGGGTTTCAGATGCAGTTGAAGGTGGGAAACGGTGCCGTGCCCTGGACGGCTTGTCTGCTGCAGGGTGCCCCGAATCATGGCCATGCGTTCATGCATGTTGCAGGTTCCATCACCCACATGAAGCTGGCCAGGAAGGCCGCAGCCGTTGTCCTCGATGAAGATCTGGAGGACATCATCGACCATGCTGACGCAAAACTGCACCTTGGTGGCCCCGGCATGTTTGATGATGTTGTGCAACAGCTCCTTGATGACCAGCAGAAGGTGCTTGCCCGTCTTGGCGGGAAGCTTCAGATCCGGAATGGATCTCAGGTTCTGCATTTGACAGTCGATCTGGGCGACCGCCAGATAGTTGAGCGCATAATTTTCAATCCGGAGCAAGACCTGAGGCAGCGCATCCTGCTCCTGCGCAAGTTCCGCCACGATGTCGTGCACCTGGCGAGACAGCATCTGGGCCAGTTCATAAATCTGATTCAGCCGCCTCCTGGCCTGCGGGGTGTCATCCAGGCTTGAGAAAGCCAGATCACAAAGCATGGCCATCTGGCTCAGATCGGCTTTCAGACTGTCATGAAGCTCGCGCGCAATTCTCAAACGCTCCTCACGCACTGCATTCAGCGTTTGCATGGAGTTTAAGCGGGGTCTCATGACACGCCACATGAACGCCACGTTGATCAAGCCAACCAAAGTGATCGCAGCAACGAGTCTTGCGTCTTGGAAAGGGGTGGTTGGCATGATGTTAGGCCTCCGATAAAGGTAGGACATGGGCAGTTGAAACGCGTGCCTTGAGCCCGTTGATCCGAGATGAAAGACGTCTTCCCCGAAGCGGCCTCCAGGTTCTTTTTTCGGCAGGATGTGGGTGATTCAGCGGCAGGCGAAGTCCATTGGAATCAATGCAGTGCCTGGCGAAGGCTCCATGATCGAAGGCCAGGGTCGTGAAGCTCAGGTGCCGACGGAGGAAGCCATTCACTCCCTGGATGATCCTGGGCGGCCGGTGCTGTCCGACATTGAGCATGCCACTTTCATGACAGCAGGCGCAGCCTGCTTGTGATGTCGAAAATCCATCATCAGAGGCGTGTCTGTGGATGAACTTGCAAAGGACAGATGGAATGAGCCGTGATTGGCGCATAAGCTTACATGCCATTCTGCACGATGGTTTAAAACCGAACACAAAAACACCCGCTCGAATTTTGGCGGTAGGTTGACGATCTTTGACCTGCTAAGCGGCATAAGCCAAGTTAATCAGACGATAACCCCAGGCGCGCACTTTGTTCTAGACACAAAAAAGTATTTTTTTAGACACATAAAAGCAATGGACAATGTCTTTGGGTTCAAGTGTTTGGGCGGTGGGATTGGGCATATTATGGCTTAGCCAAGCCAGGCCAATCAGTGATGGTTAGCCACGAAATTGAATAGTTGCCAATTATTGACCTGAATGGCCGCGGTTAGCCTGAGCCTTCAAGGGGAGCTTTGATAAGCTCGTTATAGGCTTGTTCGCTGGGTGAAGGTCAGTATTTCACGACAGTGTTGCAATGCCGTGATTGTGGATCGTTAGGGTTATGTTAACAGCAGCATGCCTATTGAAGCCCTGGTTGACGCTGTTTATGAGGGTCACTCATAAACACAAACTGTTGCTGAACCTTGTGGGCCAAGGTGAGAAGCGTGTCCCGCAGGCTTGTGATTATACAAGGCTAAAACCTCGCGAACATCATTACAACGAATAGCCGCTACCTGTAGGTCTAATGCTTTATCAGGCATGAAGTGACTGTCGAATTTCGCATACGCTAAAAATCACGAGCGCTTCAGACACAGTTGCGCGTATCGGACGATCGGCCTTAAAGCCGTGGCCTCTCCCAGTCATTTGACAAAGAACCCTGGAAAGGCGGAACAGGTCTTGTCGTATACAATCAAATAAAAATGCAGGATTGCCGAATCACCTCGCGGCTTCCCCGATCCAGGTGGAATAATTGAAAGCGAAACAAATAGCAGACTGGTTGGAGCAACGGTGGACGGGATAAACTGGGTGCAGTCATTTAGGGGCAGTCTGCCGACGCGACTCCTTGAAGAGTCCAGACGAAGCTGGGAACACCTGTAAGGCAAGCGATGCGATTGCGGCTGATGATCTCACATGAGTGCAAGTTTGATGCGCATCATGCAGGTCCAAAGCACGTCGATGAATAGGCGTTATCACTCGCGCGTGATACAGGAGTTCAGTCACTTACGCTTACCACGGTGATGCGGTGATTTTTGTCAATTTAAGGTCATTCAGGGTGTCGGTATAATTTCCGACAGCTCTCGGTAGTCATGACGACATGACAGGTTTTTGAAGTGGGTGAACTTCCAAGCCTGTCATGAACACAAGCCCATTCATCCATTCAAGCCTGGGTTCATGCTGCCTTCAATCCAGAGAGATTCCGCAAACGAATTCGACGAAAGTGCATCAGGCTGAAAGCTGCGTGAGTCAGGCCGTCCGCATTCGTGACCAGGTGGCCCTCTGGCTGCTGGGAGTTCTTGGCATCGGGACAGGCAGTCTCTTATGGAAGATGGACTCCGAAGGGCAGTGGCTGATCCGTGGCATAAGCCTGGCCTCGGTTGCTGTGGGTCTGCTTTTCTGGGGGATTCTGATTCACTGGCTATGGGTGATTGGGCGGCCTTCTCATCGGTCTGCGGGTTCTTCAGAGGAGGGGTTCTGGTTTTATTCAGGCGGCGCGACTCATTTAGGCCCTGTCATTGGCGTCATGAAGCAGCTTGCCGATGCGGTGCAGGCGCGTTCCGTCATCTTGCTGGAATCCCAGGCGGTGGGCTGGCACTTCAAGGCCGGATATCAAGCTTCGCCGGGGCTGGGCAGGGCCGTTGCCCATGCCTTTCATCAACGTGTCCCAAGGGGCGGCCAGACAGCCTGTGTCATCGAAGTTCTGGATGCTGCCGTGATGGCTTTTTGCACCCCCCTGTCCATGCTAAGCGGACAGGCATATGCCCTGGTGGCCTTGTTTGAAGAAGCTTCTCAGCAATGCCACGGCTCCATCGCTCCTGTGGTGCATCGCTCGGCGGAATGCATCCGTGAGATGCTGGAGCGGGCTGAGGAGTGCACTGTGCGTCGTCTCCCTGGCTGGTCAGCGGAGGGCGGCCCGCTTCAGATGCGGCTTCCTGTCTGCTGCTCGGTCTGTGATCAGGTCAGGCTGATGAACCGGGGCGTCGAACACTGGACACATTGGAGCCAGTGGCTGCACCTGGACCATGGACTGCCGCTGACACACACGATCTGCCCCTCCTGCGCAGGCTGGCTCTACGGCGTGTCCGCGCATCCTGAGCCAGACGCGAAGAACCATCACCACGCCGCCTAGAGCCTACGGAAACAAGGCCCGCATATTTTCCCATCAACAACCTCTTAACCACATGAAAGCACCCACGCCACCTCAAGATACCATGATGCAACCTGGAGATGCCTCACACCGAAGGTTGCCACCCAGAAGCCTGAACTGGTCTTTTAGGTTATTCGGCTCCCAGTTTGGGGCAGTTTTCGCATGGTTCTGCGTGTTGATGGGATCGGTTGCCGCACAGACACCGCTGCAGGATCTGCCTTCCACGGTCATTTCAGCGGGAGGCACCTTTCACTTTTCAGGATCGGCCTCCTTTACCGATCTCAACAAAGGGTATGATTCCAATCCCGCAGTCGCCGGGAATCAGACTTTCGAGGAAGGCTACCTGGTCAAAAGTCTTTCTGGCTTGAACACGCCGACGACGCTGAATCTTGGTCAGTCAGGCGGAGCTCCCAGTGTCATCAACTTTGCGGCGAACCCTTACTATCTGGGCCTGAACTGGAACTACAGCCCGAACACTTCGCTGCTGTCCATCTATAATTCAAAGGCGGCGCTGAATCTGCAAAACATTCAAATCAACCAATTTGCCAGCCCTTCGGTCACTCCATCCAGTACGGCCTTCTATGGTCAGCAGGTTGGTTTTTCGAAAGAGCTTTCAGGTGGGGTCGAGGCCTTTAATTACGGCTACGATGCCAGCGTCTTGAACTTTGGACACTTTGGGGCGGATGTCGCAGAGTATAGCATTGACCTTAAAGACGTCCATTTCCAAGCTTACCCAGCTCCACTGAGGCCAGGTTCATCTTCGTTTTTGCGCTGCCGAAGCTATCCTGATGACCCAGAGGTCTGGAGCCCGAGCGTTGGCACTCATGCCTCAAGTATGGCCGTCCAACTGAACGTTGATGGTGGGCAGTACGATGTTGGAACGATGGCGCAGCTGCTTGGCAGCCAGTCCAACGTGGTATCCTTCAAGGGTGGCGTTTTGGTCAGGCAGACAGGCGAGTCGGATGAGACAACCCCGTACAAGCAAAACCTAATTCAGATGTTTGACGGGATTCTTCATAACACCTTCACCTTGAATGAAGGAGCGTCACTTCAGGCCGACCATCATCAGGTGCTTACCCTCCAGACGAACAATTCCGTTTCTGAGGGGAGCCGCACCTGTCATTCTGAAATCAATTTGATGTCAGGATCCATCACGCGCGGAACTTTGGACCGAACCGATGGGGATGCTGCGGTGGAAGTGCGGGACCAACGTAAAGTCGACTTTGCAGTGACTGGAGCTCAGATTCGAAATTATCTGGGAGACGCCACCCTCAAGTTTGGTCGAATCGGCAGGAGAGGGGAGGCAGGTTCGGCACTTTCCTTTCTCATGAGCGGCGGTGAAATCAGCAACGGCCTCTCTCCTCTGGCAGAAACCAACAATGGCGCTTACGCCTTGGCTTTTGCAGACTGTGTCAATCATGTTAGCTTCACCATGACTGGTGGTGAAATCAAGACGGCTTATACGCAGGGCAGTAGGGATGTTATACGAATTGGGGGAAGCAATGATCCGGATGGATCGCTCGCGCTCAACCTTCTTGGTGGAAGCATTACGGCCAACTGGGATGATCCCGCGGTTCCCGGCGCACCCTGGTCTGCAGGGGACTCCGCCTTGCGCGTTCGCGCCAATCAATCGCCAACTAACATGCTGATTGGCGATGCCGGAACCCAGGGTGGACCCACCATTTCAGGTCGCAGGTATGGCATCTTCCTGCAAAGTAACACAGGGCCGGTCAATCTGATCATGCAGGGGGGGCTCATTCAAACGGAGCATACGCCGGTCAAGGCGCCCTTTTCACCCTACGTGACTTCTGGCATTGAGGTGGATGCCTCCAATACGTCTGCCGTATTGCAGCTTTATGGGGGGCAGATCTCGGCGGGAACGAATGGCTTTGCCGCCGATGGCCTCGTCGCCGGTAATGGCACGCAGATCATTCTTGGGACCGGCAACGCGGCGGATCCTGACACCCGGATGCGAGTTTTGGCCACCCGCTACGGGGTCAGCCTGGCTAACACCACGACGGGGTCCTCCTCCATTCTTCTGCAAGACGGTGCCACGGTGAGCGCCCAGACTCTCATTTTTGGTCAGGCCAACCAGCCTTCGAGCGATTCCATCAACATCATTGGAGGAACCCTGACCTCGACGGGAACAGGTGCCTCAAGGTCCATTCAGACCGGTGGCGGTGATGATGTGGTCAACCTGCTGCGTGTGCGGTCGACGAACCTGAGTTTTGTGACACTGGGTTCCGGCAATGACAGGCTTGTGCTTGATTCGGCCTTCTTGTCCGTCTCTGGCAACTTTGCCTATCTTGAAGGCGGGGCGTTTACCAATACGGGGACGGCAGCAGCATCTGGAGTGGACACGCTGAGGCTTCAAGGCTCGATCGCGCTTGCTGAAAGCATCACGGATAACACGGGCATGTACCGTTCCTTCAATAACCTGGAGCTGGCGAGAGGCGCTACCATGTCCGTCAACCAGCTTCTCGAAGCGGAGGGAGGTCTTGGGCTCAATGCTGATAACAGTGTTGTGCTTGAAAGAACCACGGTCGGCGGCTTGGCCGGTGTTCTGATAGGAGGTGGGGCCCAGTTCATTGATGCCGGTGGCGGCAGTGACACGCTGAATGTCAGCAATATCAACGACATCAATGCCTCCATGTTTGGCTCTTCTGCCCGTTTTCGAAATTTTGAAGTGCTGAACCTTGGGGCCGGAGCCGTTTGGAATGGCAATTTGAATGTTGGCTCCGTTGGGATCGCTGCAGTCAATCTTGTGGGTGGTCAGATCGTCGGCACTCTGACTCTGACTTCAGGGGATGACTTTTTCACTTATGTGGGAACCTCAAACACCGATGTGGAAGGTAATGGCGGAGTTGACACGTTGGTCGTGGGCCCCTCCACCGCCGTGCCCGCGGCCAATGTCAAATCAGGCGTAGCCAGCCTGCCTGCCCAGGCCGAGTTCCTCAATTTCACCCATCTCATCCTCGAGGATGGAGCCACCCTGTCGGGGGCTTATGCTGCCGGGGTGGCGAACAACCTCTTTGGCAAATATGGTTCTGCGGTTCATGGTCCGGTGGATCTTTCCACTGGAGTGGACACGGTGTTGCTTGGATCCAGTGGCTTGCATTCCTTGGCTGTCGATTTGGCTTCCATCGTGGGGGCCGAGCAGGTCCTGCTCTCCACGCCCGGTGACTCGCGCAACTCAGGCGACGGTGCCGACACCTGGGTGCTCAATGCCAGTGATTCGACCTTGGTCAGCATAGATGCCAGTGGCAACCCTTCGGCAAGCGCCACCCAATCTGGTGACGTCCTGAATGTCCCATCAGGTCAGGTTCTCAATGGAGCTGACTTTGGTGCCGCCGGACGTTATCGCGGATTTGAATCCCTGACCATCTCGGGCGGCGTCACGGGGACGGTGACGCTGGATTCCGCCATCAACCAGATATTGATGAATGCAGGAGCTTCCTTTGCAGGGGGTGGATTGATCGATGCAGGCGGTGGTGTGGACGTGGCGCAGTGCAGGGGTGGCGGTGCCTGGAACAGCGCTCACTTTGCAAATGTCGAAAGCTTTGTTCTTGATGCAGCTGTCACTGACAGCTGGCAGGCAGGCACTTCGGATGCCTCGGTCACCTTCATCGACGCCGGCACGGCGACAAACGGTGCCGACCTGGATCTGCTCGACTTGAGCTATGCAACGGGAACGGTTCGGGATAACACCACCAATGCCATCGTGGGCAGCACCGGCAAGTATCGCAATTTCGAGCGTGTTCTACTTGGCGGTGGTCATGACACCTGGCAGGTGGGTGCAACCAGCGGCGTCGTCAACCAAACCACCTCGGTGGAACCCGGCTACATTGATGCGGGCACCGGTTCGGACATTCTTGAGCTTGTCGGTGGTGGCATCTATCAGGCCTCGGGTCTGATCGGCCCGTCCAGCACCTACCGAAACTTTGAAGTCCTGCGCATTAACAACGGCACCAGCCCGCTGACTTACAGGGCTCATTCCAGCTTCGACCCTGCGGCGATTCAGTGCTTCGGTTCTGCTGACGCGATCCTGGATGTGGAGTACAGCCGGGTGCCGACGCTTTCTCAGGATGTGGGTAAACTGTCGGGACGATACCGTGGCTTTGACGGACTGACCGTCGCTGGTGACGTGAGAATCACCGCCATCCAGACCCTGGCCGAGACAGGTGACGCGGGATTCAGCCTGATCCGCGCCACACCGGCTGCTCTGACGGCTTCTTTGATCGGCGGTGCCCGGGTTTCAGCTGGCAGCAGCAGCGCCAACAACGTGACTCTCGGAAACGTCACAGGAGTGACCCTGGCGAATTTTGACAATGCTACAGGCAAGCTGCGCGGCTTTGAAAGTGCAACCTTCACCGCTGGAAGCAGCCTGGTGGGTGAATCGGTCGGAATTTTCCCGATGGCCCTGACATTCAGCAATGGGGGCCTGCTTTCACCTGGTGCCGCTGCGACCGTTAGCCTCGGTGCCGGCAGCGTCAGTCTGGCTGCAGGGGGTGTGTATGCCTGTGATGTTTCAGGTTCGACGAACGATGTGGTGAACACTGGCACGCTGACCCTGGGCGGGACTTCCAAGCTGGTCATCCAGGCCCTGGATCCGGAATCCTTGATCCACGTCATCGCGACCTACACCACGCTGAACGGCACCTTCGTCACCGTCGAAAACCTGCCAGCCGGTTACCGGTTGATTCATGGCGGCTACTTGGGCAACAAAATTGCCCTCGTCAGTGATGTTTATGCGAACTTTGCAGATTGGGCGCTTAACTTGGGCATTTCGCTCAGCGGTAACACGCTGGACTTTGATGCCGACACGGACGGTGATGGCCGTAGCAATTTTGACGAGTACCTCCTGAATGGCGATCCTCTGGCCGACGACGTGGCTCCGGCCATCGCGGCTCCGGTGGGTGGCTTCACACCTCTGGTCTTCGTCGTCGCTCCTGGCGGCACCGCAGCTCTGCCCAACTTCCTGCTCCAGGCGCTCATCAGTGATCCTCACGGTGTCGCCAGTTCCTCCCAGTCCCCGGTGGCGGGCACCCTGCTCGGCGTCGGCTCCCATGTCATCACTCTCAGCGCCACAGACACCCCTGGCAATGTCGGCAGCCTGACCTTGAATGTCCATGTGGTCACCACGCCAGCCACCGTCTCCCTGGCATCGGCTGTCTACACCGTGGACCAGGGTGCCTCCAGCGCCGTCGTCACCCTCACCAGGACAGGCCACCTGGAAGCCGCCAGCGTGACTCTCAAGACCGCTGATGGCTCCTCCAGCACGGTGCCGCCTTACTCGTCCGCCGTCGCCGGCACGGATTACACGGCCGTGGACACGGTGGTCAGCTTTGATGCTGGTGAAATCAGTAAAACCTTCACTCTCGCCCTGTCCCCGAAAACTGGCGGGCAGCCCAACAAGCGCTTCACGGTCAGCCTCAGCAACCCGGGGCCCGGGTCTGAGCTCGGTGTCTTGACCAGCGCCACGGTGCGCATCCTCTCCAATGACGCGGTCAAACCCGTGCTGACGGTGCTCACGCCGAAGGCGAGCATGACGGCCCTGAGCGTCGCCAGCCCCTACCTGGTGACGGGAACCGCGGGTGACGCCAACGGCATCGACCGCGTCGAGGTGGTGTTCAACGGCGCGGCTCCCGTGACCGCCACCCTGGGTTCCAGCACGAAGAACACCAGCATCCCCTGGAGCCTGGAGATCGCCCCGGTCGAGGGAATCAGCAACACGCTTTCGGTGATCGCCTATGACCTCAAGGGCAATGTCTCCCTGACGGTCACGAGAACCTTCACCTTCACCCGGCGCTACAAGCTGACGGTGACGCGCACGGCACCGGTGCTCGTGTCACAGGCTGGTGCCTTGTCGGTGGTGGCCACACCTCGGACGGCGGCCACGAGCCTGCTGCCTGTGATTGCGACGGCCAACCCGAAGGTGTCGCAGATCCTGCCGGGGG
>CAZXPU010000018.1:52680-54925 GCA_964642905.1 uncultured Prosthecobacter sp. | reverse complement strand
AATGGCCGCCCTCCTTGGTCAGGTCGAACTCCAGGTGGCCGTCTGCGGCCTCGCGCTGGTCAAAGCTGACGCCCCATTTCACCAGTTCGGCGATCCGTGCGGGGCCTTCGGTGACGATGGTGCGGACGGCATCCTCCCGGCAGAGCCCGGCCCCGGCGATGAGGGTGTCGCTGACATGCTGCTCCACGCTGTCCTGCTCGCTGGTGACGCAGGCGATGCCGCCCTGGGCCCAGTTGGAGTTGGAGTCGAGTGCGCCGCGCTTGGTGACGATGGCCACTCGGCCGTGGTCGCTGGCATGCAGGGCGGCGCTGAGGCCGGCGGCACCGCTGCCGACGATGATGAAATCGAACTCGATCATGGAAAGGGAGGCCCGCAGAATGTCACGGGGTGGGGACAAACGCAAACACGGGTCGTGTCGCCTTGCCGCAGGGTTTTCAGCCTCCCCTCCGGCCTAACCAGGACGTGCGGCCAGGGCTTCGCGGATGATCTTCAGGACCAGCTCCCGCTCCTCGCCCGCCAGTGGCAGGCGCGGTTCGCGCACCCATTCGCGGCCCAGGCCGGTCTCCTGGCAGAGCAGCTTGATGTATTGGACAAAATGCAGGTGGGTGTCGAGCTTCATCAGGGGCTGCGCCCAGCGGTAAAGCGTGCGCGCCTCGTCCCAGCGGCCCTGGCGGGTCAGCTCCCAGAGGCGCTGGTTTTCCTTCGGGAAGGCGATGCCGCTGCCCGCCACCCAGCCATCAATGCCCAGGATGCTGCATTCGAGGATGAGGTCGTCCACGCCAGTGAAGAGCTGGTAGCGGTCGCCGACCAGGTTGCGCAGCTCGGTGATGCGGCGCGGGTTGGCGCTGCTTTCCTTGATGGAGGTCAGGTTTTCTATGTCCGCCAGCCGGGCGAACATCTCCGGGGTGACGTCGGTGTGGTAGCCGACAGGGTTGTTGTAAAGCATCCAGGGAAGAGGCGTCGCGGCGGCCAGGGTGCGAAACCAGTGCTCGGTTTCGCGGGCGTCGGACTTGTAGACCATGGGCGGCATGATCATGAAACCGGCGGCGCCCAGCTTTTCGCCGTCGTGCAGGTAGTCGATGGCGGCGCGGGTGCTCATTTCCGCGATGCCGCTCAGCACGGGCACGCGGCCGGCGGCGGTTTCGACGGCGCACTTCAGCACGGCGCGTTTTTCCTCCGGCTGAAGGCACTGGTTCTCCCCCAGCGAACCGCAGACGATGAGCCCGGCGACCCCGGAGTCGATCAGGGCCTCAAAGTGCCGGGCGGAGCCGTCGAGGTCGAGCGACTGATCGGGGTGCATCTGGGTGACGACGGCGGGGAAGACGCCGGACCAACGGGGCGGGGAAGAGGCCATGGATGCAAAGTAGGTTCGGGGATGGCAGGGTCTTGATTGCTTTTTCTCCCCGGGTCTGCCAATTCAGCCAAAATGCCGGCCCACGACGATCCCTTTGCTGCGCTCGCCCCGATGGAGGCGCTCTTTGACGCGCTGCCGGACGTGGTTTTTTTCATCAAGGACCATCATGGCCGCTATGTGAAGGTGAACCAGACCCTGGCCGAGCGCTGCGCCGGCGGGGACAAGGCCCGGCTTCTCGGCAGGCGCCCGTCGGAGGTGTTTCCGGCGGTCCTGGCGACCAGCTATGCCCGGCAGGATGAAGCCGTCCTGAAGACCGGCAAGCCGGTGGAGCATCAGCTTGAGCTGCACATCTACCCCGGTGGCAAGGCCGGCTGGTGCCTGACGACCAAGCACCCGCTGCGCGACCGCCAGGGCCGGATCCTGGGCGTGACGGGCGTTTCCCGGGACCTCAATGCCCCGGGGGACAAGGCGACGGGCTTTGCCGAGCTGGCGGCCGCGCTGCGCTTCATGCAGGCTCGGTTTGCCGAGGGGCTGAGGATCGAGGACATCGCCACCCGGGCCGGGCTGAGCGTGCATCAGTTTGAGCAGCGGGTGAAGAGGCTGTTTCAGATGAGCCCCCTGCAGCTCCTGCACAAGCTGCGGCTGGACGAGGCCACGCGTCTTCTGCGTGAAACGGACCTGGCCCTGGGGGAGATCGCCCTGCAGACCGGCTGGTGTGATCAAAGCGCCTTCACCCGGCATTTCAGTCGTTATACCGGCATGTCCCCGGGCAAGTTTCGGGGGCTGCAATCCCGGGACTGAGCGCCAATCCCCGGTTGAACTGGCCACCCCCGGGGGCGTTTGTGCGGGGGGGGTTGGGGCGAGGAGACAGGAGCTGCGGCCGGGTCGGGG
>CAZXPU010000018.1:50728-52670 GCA_964642905.1 uncultured Prosthecobacter sp. | reverse complement strand
CACCCCCCTGCGCTTTTCTCCGGCTTCCTTTCCCCCAAAAACACATGAACTACGACCTCATCGTCATCGGCGGCGGGCCTGCGGGCTACGTCGGAGCCATCCGCGCAGCTCAACTTGGCAAAAAAGTGGCCTGCGTCGAAAACGACCGTGCCGGGGGCACCTGCCTGAACTGGGGCTGCATTCCCACCAAGGCCCTGCTGAAAAACGCCGAGCTTTACCACACGCTCTCCCATCGCGCCGAGGAGTTCGGCCTGAAGATCAGCGGTCTGGAATATGACTGGGCCAAGGTCATCGGCCGCAGCCGCGGCGTTTCCGACAAGCTCAACAAGGGCATCGAGTTCCTGTTCAAGAAGAACAAGATCGACTACCTGCGCGGCACCGCCGCCATCCCTGCCGCGGGCAAGGTCGAGGTGACCGCCGCCGACGGCAAGAAGGAGACCCATGAGGCCGCCAACATCCTCATCGCCACCGGCGCGAAGAGCCGCCCGATGCCCGGCTTCCCCTTCAATGGCACCACCGTGATCGGCAGCAAGGAGGCGCTCACCCTGGCCAAGCAGCCGAAGAGCGTGATCATCATCGGCGCCGGCGCCATCGGCATTGAATTCGCCTACTTCTTCAACGCCTACGGCACCAAGGTGACCGTGGTTGAAATGCAGCCGAACATCCTTCCCGTGGAGGACACCGAGGTCAGCCAGTTGGTGGAAAAGAGCCTGTCCAAGGCCGGCATCCGCATCCTCACCAACACCAAGATCACCGGCACCTCCGAAGACGGCAAGGGCGTGAAGATCAGCGTCGAAGGCGCCGCCAATGAAACCCTTGAGGCAGAGGTGGCGCTGGTCGCCATCGGCGTCTCCCCCGTGCTGCCCGGCGGCATCGAGCTGAAGCTCAGCGACCGCGGCTGGCTGGAGACCGACGCCCGCTATCAGACCTCCGTCAAGGGCATCTACGGCGCCGGCGACATCATCGGGCCGCCCTGGCTCGCCCACGTGGCCAGCTACGAGGCCGTGCAGGCCGTCGAGGGCATGTTCACCAAGCACACGCCGAAGAAGGTCGGCACCTTCCCGGGCTGCACCTACTGCCACCCGCAGGTCGCCAGCATCGGCCTGACCGAGCGTGCGGCGAAGGAAAAGGGCCTGAAGTTCAAGGTCGGCAAGTTCCCCTACCAGGCCAGCGGCAAGGCCCTGGCGGCCGGCGAGCCGGAAGGCTTCGTGAAGATCCTCTACGGCGAACCTCACGGCGAGATCATCGGCGCCCACATGGTCGGCAGCGAATGCACCGAGCTGGTCGCCGAGATCGGCCTCGCCATGAACCTGGAAGCCACCTGGGACGAGATCGAAGCCACCATCCACGCCCATCCGACCCTGTCCGAGATGGTCAAGGAGGCCACCGAAGTGGCCAAGGGGCATCCGATTCACGTGTGAGTGAAGTTCTCCGGCCATGGCGCTCACCCAAGTTCAGGTCATGCAGACCTTGGGTGAGGCCATGAACTGGCTTGAGCGCGAGCTTGGCTGGGGCGTTCCCGCCACAGAACAGCGTCATCTCGCTCCGCCGAGATGAGCGAGAGGCTTGCGCTGACAGGATGGGTTTTCGGAATTCGTGGACGGCTCAGCATGCCGGTTGCCCGCTCATCTTGCGGAGCGAGAGGGCTACTTTGCTTCGCTTGCTCGGCGTTGATGAACTCATGGGCGGGTTTCTTTGCGGACGTTCAAGCCTAATGAAAAGCATGAAGGGTTTGTCCATTGATCAGCACGACCAGGGAGCAACGAATCATCTGGAGGCGGCGAGGGCGCGTCAGCAGAGTGGCCATCTCGCTCCGTCGAGATGAGCGAGAGGCTTGCGCTGGCAGGATGGGTTTTCGGAATTCGTGGACGGCTCAGCATCCGGATCGCCCGCTCATCTTGCGGAGCGAGAGGGCTACTTTGCTTCGCTAAATCGACGCAGA
>CAZXPU010000018.1:0-50628 GCA_964642905.1 uncultured Prosthecobacter sp. | reverse complement strand
GCCCGCTCATCTTGCGGAGCGAGAGGGCTACTTTGCTTCGCTAAATCGACGCAGACGAACCTATGAGTTCGTTCCCTCTGCACGCATTCAGGCCCAACGGAGTTCCGTCAGGGCGAGCAGGCTGGGAGGCATGCGCATGATGGAAGGGTTGGTTGGAGGCAACGGGCCTGCCTCTTGATTGCCATGCTTACCGAAAAAAACCGCCAGGTGCACGGCCTCTTGGGACGATCCTCGGAAGCGATGCAAAGAGCTTGTCGTCAGTAGGTCGGAACGACGCGCCCATCCTGAAGAACGGTCCATTGATTGGGTCTGCGCTCACCCATGCACGACATGAAGCTGACGAGGCCTGACGATTCGTCATGGATCTGGATTTTCAGGTTCAGCAGCGCGTCGGACCTGGCTTTGCCCAATGCCTTCAGTTCCTCAAATGTGCAGCCTGAATCAGGCACCAGGAATTCCAGGGTGAAAAGGGCGGTGCCGTTGAATTCGTCGCGCAGGATGAGAACATGCCTCCCCGCGTTCAGCCCGTGGGCGATGATTTCACGACCCGCCGGCCTGGCATCGGCCGGGGCCGTGAGCCGACAATAAGGGTTTAAGCCGCCTGCAGAGAGATCATAGATCTCCCAAAAGGGTTCCTTTTTTAAATGAGCAAGCCGCTCTAGGCAGGCGTCTTCCAGCCTCAGCTGAAGTGGATGAAAACGGTCTGGAATCAACACCCGGGTGATTGCGGTCCTGAGGACCTGAACCGAGCTCCAGGCAGATGTCTGATCGTCAAGGAAAAGCACGACGTTGTCCGAGCAGCGTTCCGTGAGCACAAAGGAATGTGTCTTCCCCCGGCCTGAAGACTTTGAGAAGTGCCTGTAGATCGCGCCATCCTTGCGATCCAATACGCTGATGCTGGCGAGATCGGAGCCGATCTCGTAGGGAAAGATGACTTCCAGCTCCCTGACGGCTGCTGCTGAAACGGCTGACAGGGCGAGGCACGCAAGGATGGATGCAGGATTCATGGCTCTTTGCAGGGATGTATCGTGAACGGGATCCGACTTCCAGGAAGAACCCTGAATGCCTGCCCTGATGGGTGCCCCGCCCCGGGAAGGCCGCAAGGCTGCAACAGCAGGGCCGGCGGATGCGTTTCCATGGGATGATCCGACGTCTTTTCCTGGGTTCCATCCTTTGTGCTGTTTCTGGTTATGCGCTTGAACCCTCCAGCCTGGAGGCAGTGCGCCCGGCGATGGAGGCTGCGGTGGCGGCGAAACAGGCGGCGGGCATCGTGACGCTGGTCATGGAAAAGGGCCGGGTGGTGCACCACGAGGCTGTCGGCATTGCGGACATCGGAACGGGGCGGAAGATGGAGAAGGACGCGCTGTTCTGGATCGCCTCGATGACGAAATCGGTGAATGCCGCGGCGGTGATGACGCTGGTGGATGACGGCAGGCTGTCGCTCGATGAACCGGCGTCGAAGTGGCTGCCTGAACTGGGCAAAATGAAGCTGGCGGACGGTTCCGCACCGGAGAAGCCGGTGACCCTGCGCATGCTGCTGAGTCACACGGCGGGCATTGCCTTCCCGCCGCGCAAGCCGACGGACGGGGCCATTTCGCTGAAATCCTATGTGGACACGCTGGTGCGTGCGCCGCTGGCCTTTCAGCCGGGCAGCAGCTACGAGTATGGCTTCGGTCCCACCGTGGCCGGGCGCATTTTGGAGATCGTCTCCGGCATGAAATATGAGGACTTTCTGCGTGAAAAGATCCTCCAGCCCCTGGGCATGAAGGACACGATGTTCAATCCCGATGACGCACACCGCGCCAGGATCGCCCGGACCTACAAGATGGATGAGGCGACCCGTGAGCTGGTTCCAGGCTACAATCCGTTTGTCACCAGCGATGCCAGCGTGACGCACATGGTGGAGCCGTCTGGCGGGCTGTTTTCCACGGCGGCGGACATGGGAAGGTTTTATGCCATGGTGGCCGGCGGTGGCGAACTGGAGGGCGTGCGGATCCTTACCGCAAAGGCGGTGAAGGACATGACGACGCCCGTCCAGGCCGGTGGCAAGCCTCAGGCCTACGCTGTGGGCTGGCAGTTCAACGCTGAAACCCAGCGTCCCTGCGCGGCCATGCCGGTTGGCAGCTTTGGCCACGGCGGGGCTTTCGCCACCAACGGCTGGATCGATCCGGAGCGTGGTTTGGTGACGGTTTTCATGGTGCAGAACGTCCTGGTGCCCGACAGCGGCAAGCCCAAGGACGCCTTCCAGAAGCTGGTGATGGAGGCCGCAGGCGTGAAGGTGCTTCCGCCGACCCGGCCCAAGACCACCGCGAAGGCGAAATGACCGCCTTCTTTTTTCAATCCCGCAGGGCCTGGGCGGGCTCCATGCGGGCGGCGACCCAGGCCGGCAGGAAGCCGGCGACGAGGCAGAGCGTGATGGAGAAAGCGCAGGTGATCAGCAGGTGTTCCGGATCGACACGCGCCGGGATGGTGGAGAGGAACACACCTTCGACGGCGTGAACCTGTCCGCCCGTGGCGAGGGCGAGCCATTCACGCAGGTCATTGCGCAGCCAGAGGACGAGCAGGCCTCCTCCCAGGCCGAGCCCGGTGCCGGCCACGCCGACGATGGCGGCCTGCAGGAGGAAGACGTTGATGATCTGGCGACCGCTGCCACCGATGGCCGCGAGCATGCCGATCTCGCGTCGTTTCTGGGTGGTGACGGTGATGGTGGTGTTCATCACGGAAAAGGCGGCGACCAGGGCGATGATCGACAGCACAAACTGCATCATGGTCTGTTCGTTCTTCATGGCGGCCAGCCGGGCTTTTTCCTCATCGGCCCAGGTTTCCACGCGCCAGCCGGGGGCGGCACGGGCCATGTCACCTACGCGATCCTGGGCTTGCTCGGCATGATCAAGCTCGACGGCGATGCCGCTGATGCCGCTGCCGAGTTGGAAAATCGCCTGGCCGGTGGTCAGGGAGGCGCAGGCCAGCAGGCCGACAGCTTCAGATCTGAGAGCGCCGCTGATTCGCAGTTTTTGCGGATGCAGGCTGACCTTGTCCAGAATGGCCTGACGCTTCTGTTCGTCGTCCTGCTCATTCGCATCGCTGTACTGCCGCACGGCCTCGTTGACGTTGGTTTCGGCATAGACGCTGACTTCGTCGCCGATGTGCAGGCCCAGAAGCTGGAGCTGCTGGTCGGTGAGGATCAGGGAGCCCTCAGGTAGGTCCAGGCTGCCTGCCAGGAGGTGGGGGCGGATTTTGCCCAGGTGCCGGGAGGCGTCCTGCGCCGGGATGGCGAAAAGCTGGGCGACTGCCTGGGCGTCGCCGTTGGCCAGGTATAAGTTGGATCCCGTGACGCAGGGCACGGCGGAGACAACGCCAGGGAGGGTCTTGATCTGGTCCAGCACGGGCGGCCAGTTCGTGGAGGGTGAGGCCGCATGGATCATCAGGTGGGGCTTGGTGCCCATCAGAGTGTCTCGGAAGTCCTCTTCAAAGCCCACCATGACGGCCCGGACGACGATCATCATCATGACGCCCATGGCGACGCCGAGCAGGGAGACGAGGGTGATGACGGAGACGAAAGAACGCCGGGGTCTCAGGTATCTCAACGCCAGGAACAGAGGAGCGCTTTGAATCATGAATAGCTGCTGCCGTCCAATGCTGGAAAAATGGTGCGCGGTACAGGGTTCGAACCTGTGACCCCCACCATGTCAAGGTGATGCTCTACCACTGAGCTAACCGCGCGCTGCGTTTTGGGGAGGGTTCCATACTCCTTGGCGGAGCACGGGCAACTAGTTTTTCTCAGGCCTTTGCGGGGTCGGGGTCAAATCGACCTCTGGGAGAGGGCTTTGGGCTGGGATTGGGCGGCGAGTCGGTTGAACCTAGGCCTTCTGTGCCACCCTCTGGCTTTTCTATGGGGTCATTAGGGGGTGAGTGAAAAGCAAATGATTCTCGTAAATGAGATAATTAATTTCAAATCGAGAAAAAAGAGTTGGCTACAATACCTGGAGAGAAGGTAGGGTTAACCCTTGTCTGAGAATGGCATTTAATCATCTCATTTTGTGGTCCTTGCATGCCCGCCTCCATTTCTTCATGAGCATGTCCTCATGGATAAGGCGGCGTGGTAAACGGCTGCATCTGAGGGCCGCCTTGGCTTCGATTGAAAGCAAATCACCAGCATTTTCAGAATCGTGTAGCGCCTGGCATCACAGCGATTCCCGAACCGAAGACAGGCCCCATCCCCAATCCTAGCAAAACCGCACTCATCCATGAATATGCATCATTTCTTCCGGCATCGGATGCCTGTTATGACTCTGCTCCTGGGCTGCCTCCTGGCCGCCGGATCGGCCATGGCCCAGTTGAAAGACACCTTCTCAGACGGCAGCCTGGGCAGCAATTCAGGCGGCACCGGCAATGGCTTCGTCAGCAATGGCCAGGGCGGGAGCGTCTATGAATCCGGTGGCTATGTGACCCTGTCCGGCTCGGGCTATTCAACCATGGTGATTCGTTCCAACGAAGCCATCAATCCCTATCAGGCAGCCGCCACCACGGCGACCTGGAAGTTCGGCAGCATTGGCTATGACGCCTCCTGGCAGCGGTTCTGGGTGGGCTATCGCCTTAATGGTTCCAACAACAATCATTTTTACCCAGACAACCCCAACCTTCAGGGCCTGTACATTTCGATCATCTCCAACACCGGCACGGAGAACAATTACACCTACAAGGGCAATCTGGTGGCCCATAACGGCACCAGCCGAACCATTCTGGCCTCCTGGGATTGGAGCAATCTGAATCAGCTTTCCAACCTGGTGGTCACCCTCACCACCACCTCCACGAGTTACAACCTTGCCTTTTCCGGCGCCGCCGCCACGCCCACCTACACTTTTGGTTCGGCTTCCGGCACCCTGACCGGCATTGGCAACCTGGGCAACACTTACAACGTCGGTGTTCACAACCAGGCGGCAACCAGCAGCACGGTGCAGGTGGATGAAATCGAGGTCTCCACGGGCATCACCACCAACGCGGCGACATCGATTTCCTCATCCGGGGCGACCCTCAACGGGACCTCCTTCCCCGCTGGCCTGTCCACGACGGCCTGGTTCGAGTACGGCACCTCACCCACTCTCTCCGGGGCGACGAGCACCACCGCCCAGTCCATGGGCAGCGGTTCCAGCGGTGTGGACTACAGCCAGTCCATTTCCGGACTGCAGGCCAACACCACCTACTATTTCCGTGCCGTGGAAAACAGCAGCAGCGGCACCCGGCAGGGTACCATCCTTTCCTTCTTCACCGGCTCGGAGATCGTTGTGGAACAGCCGGTGGGGACCAACCTGACAGATGGATCCGATTCGATCTCGTTCGGCAGCGCCTTGCTCTCGTCGCCGACGACCGCCAAAACCTTCACCATCAAGAACACGGGTGGAGTGGCCTTGACCGGCCTGTCCATCACGAAGGACGGCACACATGCCTCCGACTTCACCGTGTCCGCCCTCGGCAGCACAAGCGTGGCCCCCGGCTCAAGCACCACATTCACCGTGACCCTGACGGCGGCGGCGCTTGGGGCCCGCACGGCGGCCATCCACATCGCCAGTGACGACGCCGATGAGAATCCCTTCGACATCAGCCTGAGCGGCACCGGAGTCGCCTCGCTGCCGCAGCCAGCCTACACGATCACCAACAGCAACAGTTTCAGCGTCTACAGCGGATACACGTTTGGTTCCAGGTTCAGCGTCTCCGAAGACTGCAACGTGGAGCAGCTGGGAGCCTATGATCACAATCAGGACGGCCTCGGGGCCGCCTATCAGGTCGGTCTGTGGAATCAGAGCGGAACTTTGCTGGGCCAGGCCACGGTCAACAATGCCAGTCCACTGATCGGCGCTTTCCGCTACAGCCCGATCACACCTGTGACTCTGACGCCAGGAAGTTTTTACTACATCGGCGTGCTGACCAACGGAGTGGATGCCACCACCTGGGACGGTCCCAATTTTACCACGGATTCCAGGGTCACCTTTGGAGGTGCCTGGTATGGAAACGGCGGGTCGGCGCTTGCTTTCCCGACCATCAACTACACTTCCGGTCCCTCCATGTTTGGCGCCAACGTGCTGCTCGCCGCGCCGGTGCCCACTTATCCGAAGATCACCGTGGAACAGCCGGCGGGAACGAACATCGCCCATGGCGCCAGCGTCGGCTTTGATCCTCAGACGCCCGGCACTGGGGCTGGCAATGCGCTCAAGTTTGACGGCATGGATGACTCGGTGTCGGTCACCCGCTACGGCGCGCTGGACTTCACCAACAAATACACCTTTGAATCCTGGATCAAAATTGCCGACTATCAGTATGGAACCTTCATCTCCAAGTTTGAGGATGACGATGACAACCGCGGCTGGATGGTGAACATGGGTGAAACGGGGGATCCCACGAAGCTGTGCGTGGTGCAATCTGCGGCGGGCACCTGGACCAATCCGATTCAGTGGGACTCGGGCTGGACCCCGGATTTGAACACCTGGTATCACATCGCCGTGGTCTTTGATGCCACGCTGTCCTCGAATCAGATCAAGCTGTACGTCAACGGCAGTCTCCAGGCACAGACCAGCTGGTTCAGCACGCTCGTGCCGAACAACGCCAATCTCTACATGGGCGGGTATGACGGCTGGGGCAATGGCTTGAACGCGGGTGCAAACGACCGCTTCCTGAATGGTGCGATGGATGAGGTGCGTTTGTGGAACAGCGCACGCACCCAGGCGGAGATTCAGGCGGCTTACAATGCCGAGTTGAGCGGCTCCGAAGCCGGTCTGGTGGGCTACTGGCGCATGAACCAGGGGGCCGCTGAAGGCGATAACACCGGACTCACGACCGTGGCGGCCACCACGGGTTCCAGCGGCAGCCTTGTCAATTCTGAACTGAGCGGTGCGTCCTCCAACTGGGTGACGGGCATGGTTTCCGGTGCTGGAGCAGGCACCAGCCAGACCAAGACGTTCACAGTGCGCAACACGGGTGACGGCTTCTTGAAGCTGACGGGTGTCAGCGTCACGGGCGGCAACACCGGGGATTTCCTCGTCAACACGGCCGGCATGTCCACCAGCATTGCACAGAACAGCAGCACGACCTTCAGTGTGACCTTCCAGCCCAGCGCCGCCGGGGCGCGCCAGACCACGCTGCGCATCCTCAGCAATGATGCCAGCCAGGGCACCACGGACATCACCCTCACGGGCACAGGCTCGTCTGGAAACGTCGATCCGACCGACATCACGCTCACACCTTCGAGCCTTGCCGAAAACAACGCCGCCGGAGCCACCGTCGGCACGCTGGCCGCCGTGGATTCGGATGCGGGCCAGACGCACACGTTCAGCCTGGTCTCCGGAACGGGTGACACGGACAATGGCAGCTTCAGCATCACGGGTTCCAGCCTGAAGATCGGCGTGGTGGCGGACTATGAGTCCAAGAGCAGCTACAGCATCCGGGTGCAGGCGGATGATGGCAACGGTGGCCTGGTTCAGAAGGCGCTGGCGGTCTCGGTCACGAATGCCAACGACGCCCCGACAAACATCACGCTTTCATCCTCCAGCATTCTCGAAAACAACACCGCAGGAGCCACGGTGGGCAGCCTGTCCGCCACCGATGGGGATGCAGGCCAGACGCACAGCTTCAGCCTGGTCGCCGGCACGGGTGACACGGACAACGGCAGTTTCAGCATCAGCGGCTCCAGTCTGAAAATCGGCGTGGTGGCGAGTTATGCGACCAAGAGCAGTTACAGCGTCCGCGTGCAGGCGGATGACGGAGCCGGCGGAGTTTTTGCCAAGGTGCTGACGGTGACGATCCTGCCTGCCAACCAGGCGCCAAGCTTCACCTTGAACGTGAGCGCGCCGCCGGCGGCCCTGCGCTCCTGGAGTTCCAATGACCAGGGAGTCGGCACGCTGCCTGCCGGCCTGGGCACGCCCGTGGACTTCTCCGCCAACGGCGTGCACAATCTGGCGCTGAAGAGCAATGGAACCGTGGTGGCCTGGGGCAACAACGGCAGCGGCCAGACCAATGTGCCGGCCGGCCTGAGCAACGTGATTGACGTGGCGGCAGGCTATGATCACAGCTTGGCGCTGAAGAGCGATGGAACCGTGGTGGCCTGGGGCAGCAACGGTGGTGGCCAGTGCAATGTGCCCGCCGGCCTGACTGGCGTGACAGCCATCTCCGGGGGCGGCTTCCACAGCCTGGCTCTGAAGTCTGACGGCACCGTGGTGGCCTGGGGAGGCAATCAGTGGGGGCAGTCCAGCGTTCCTGCCGGACTCTCGGGCGTCATCGCCATCGGCGCCGCCCGCAACCACAGCATCGCCCTGAAGAGCGACGGCACCGTGGTGGCCTGGGGCGACAATGCCGAAGGCCAGCTGAACATTCCTGCGGGCCTGGCCAACGTCACCGCGATTTCCACCAACACCTACCACAACATGGCCCTCAAAAACGATGGCACCGTCGTGGTCTGGGGCAGCAACAATTTTGGCGAGCGCAATGTGCCCGCCGGGCTGACGGGAGTGGTGGGCATCGCCGCCGGAGGCTACCATTGCCTCGTGCTGAAAAGCAACGGCACGGTGCAGGCCTGGGGCGCAAACTGGGCGGGTCAGCTGAACATTCCCGCCGACCTCGGCCTCGTGAGCCGGATCGAGGCCGGCATCGGTCATAACCTGGTGATGAGCGAGGCCTATCCTGCGGGCTTTGGTCCGGTCAAGGTGGCCGAGGACAGCGCCGCCTATGTGCTGAACAACGCAGCCTCCAGCATCTCCGCCGGCCCGCCGAGCGAGTCTTCCCAGGTGCTGACCTTCCTGGTTTCGAATGACAACAACGCGCTGTTCAGCGTGCAGCCTGCGATTTCGGCGACCGGTGCGCTGACCTTCACTCCGGCGGCCAACGCCAGCGGCGCGGCCCTCGTGACCGTCACGCTCAAGGATGACGGCGGCACGGCCAACGGCGGTGTCGACACCAGTGCGGCGAAGACCTTCACCATCACCGTCACGCCGGTGAACGACGTGCCGACCGACATCACGCTGACGCCTTCCAGCCTGGCTGAAAACAACGCCGCAGGAGCCACGGTGGGCAGCCTGTCCGCCGCGGATGTGGATGCAGGCCAGACGCACAGCTTCAGCCTGATCGCAGGAAGCGGTGACACGGACAACGGCAGCTTCAGCATCAGTGGCACGAGCCTGAGGCTCGGCGTCGTGGCGAATCATGAGGTGAAGAACAGCTACAGCGTCCGCGTGCAGGCGGATGATGGTGCGGGCGGCATCTTTGCCAGGAACTTCACCGTCACGGTGACCGATGTGAATGAGTCGCCGGTCATCACCAGCAACGGCGGTCTTGCGACGGCGGCCGTCAGCGTCGCGGAAAACACGACGGCGGTGACGCAGGTCAGCGCTGTGGATGCAGATCTGCCCGCGCAGTCGATCAGCTACAGTCTTGGCGGTGCGGACGCCGCGCTTTTCAGCGTCAATGCCGGCACGGGAGCCCTGGCCTTCACCGCCGCGCCTGACTATGAAGCCCCGCTCGATCAAAACGCTGACAACGTTTATCAGGTCACCGTCATCGCCACTGACAACGGCAGTCCGGCGGCCTCGGCCAGTCAGCAGATCGCCGTCACGGTGACCGATGTGCCCGAGTTTCCTGAAATCACGGTGCTTGGCAGCGGCAGTGAGATCGTCAGCGGAGCCAGCGCGCCGTCACTGCTGAATGGCACGGATTTTGGCAACGTGCTTCTGGGCTCGGCGCTCAGCCGCAGCTTCACGATTTCCAACACGGATGTCGCCCCGCTGAATTTCACGGGAGCGCCGCTGGTGGAGATCTCCGGCGTGCATGCGGGCAACTTCGCCGTCACCGCCATGCCTTCGGCCGTTGTGGCGCCGATGACAGGACAAACGAGCTTCACCCTTCGGTTTATCCCGAGTGGTTCCGGTCTGCGCACGGCCCAGGTCACTCTTCGGAGCAATGACCCGGATGAAGGCTCCTACACCTTTGCCATCCAGGGCACCGGCTACTCCAACAACGCCGGTCGTCTTTTCTTCGCTCCTTCTGGCTATTTGATGAGCCAGGGGGCCTCCCAGGTGGTGCTCAACATCAGCCGCGTGGATGGCAAGGCCGCCACCAGTGTCAGGCTGACCACCGCTCCTGGCACCCCTGCGGCGGGCTACACCGCCGCAACGCCCGGCCAGGACTATGTGCACCAGGATGTGATCGTCAGCTTCCCCGAGAACATCACCAGCCGGCAGGTGGTCATCCCGCTCATTCCTCGTTCGGGGGTGCAGCCAAACTACCAGTTCAGTGCTTTGCTCAGCAACCCTGCTGACAGGACGACCCTAGGCACTCCGTCCCAGGCGACGATCTCCATCAAGGCCCATGTCAGGCCGGTTGTCACGGTGTCGACCCCGAGACAGTCTTCCGTGGTCAGCGGCCTGGCGCCTTTCAATGTCACCGGCACCTGCACGGATGGAGGCAAGTCAGGCATCAACCGGGTTGAAGTGAAGCTGAACGGCGGTGCTCCGGCGAATGCGACGCTGTCGCCCACGGGGAGCTACCTGGGTGACGTCCTCCCGGTGAATGGCTTGAACACCCTGGAGGTGACGGCTTTTGACAACCGCGGTGTCTCAAGCCTGCCCGTCAGCGTGACCTTCACCTTTACAAGGCACTATAAATTGGAGCCGCCCGTCTCAAGTCTCGGGAACGTCACTGTAGTGGCCCTCCCGGCTTCGTCCATGCTGGCGGTTCCCAGAATGTCCTACAAGACCGTCCTGCCGGGCACCGTGGTGAAGATGACCGCCGCTGCCAAAGAAACCAACACCGTGTTCAGTCACTGGACTGGATTGCCTGCGGGTGCGGTCGTGAATGGCAATGTGATGACTTTCTCCATGCCTGCACAGGACGTGCTGGGAATCGTGGCGGTCTTTAATCCGAATACATTCAAGGCCCCCGTTGGCGAGGGGAAATCCTTCTACGGCCTCCTTCAGCCGGCCTCCTCCAGCCAGAACAGCATCAACAGCCTGGTTTTCTTGACGGGAACCATGACCGATACGGGCGCCTTTTCTGGCAAGGTCCTTATCGGAGGGCTGGCCAAAACGTTTGCCGCCCAGTTTTTTGGCGATGGTAGCTCGACGTTTGGCCTGACCAAGACTCCGACGCTGGCGATCGCTTCCGACCGCAAGATGTCCCTGCGTTATGTCAACGGGAATGTGGAGGCAACCATCTCCACTCTGGTTGGTTCGACGGTGGTCGCCAGCGGCACCGCCCGGCGCATCATTTACACGCTGAGCAAACAGATACCGTCAAACTTCCGAAATGCCAATTCGGTCTCCTCGCTGGGAGTTCCTGACTCAGGCTACTTCAGCATCGCCATGCCAGCCAAGGTGCAGAGCCCGGCAAGGGACCTCAGAACTTATCCCCAGGGTGACGGGATTGGAACCATCCTGATGAGCAAGGATGGCCTCGTCACTTATGCCGGCACCCTGGCGGACGACAGCAAGTTCACGGCCAGCACCGGCCTGGTGGCGGCAAATAATGCCCCCTTCCTGGCACAGATAAACTCCCCCGGAAAAACCACGACAAAAGGGGACTGCCTGGCAGGAACCCTGGCCTTTAACACGGCTCCCTCCAACAGCGATGTCACCGCCACAAACCTGATTTGGATCAGATCTGCGGCACCCCTGGTCAGCCTTTACACACCAGGATGGCCCGGAGGCATTTATCTGGATGCCATCGGCTCCCTGTACCAGAAAACCCGGGGCGTTTATGCCACTCTTTCGTCGGGCCCAGGCTCCGCCAACGGCGGCGTCTGCGAGCTTTACTTCTCATCTGGAAAGCTCAGCCCCGACATTTCAGTCACCAGTTTCTCCATCAATTCCCTGAACGAGGTCAGGAAGGTGCCCTCGTACAACTCTTCCTTTTCCCTGGTTCTGACGCCAGATCTGGCGGCTTTCAGCGGAACCTTCACGCCGAACTGGTCGGGAGGAACTTCTTCCAAGTTTGCCAAGCCCACCTTCAAGGGGATCCTGCTCCAGAAGGGCGCCAGCAAGGGCGGTTACGGCTTCTTCATCAGCAACCGCCTGAACGACCCTGATCCCGAGTCCGGTCGTGTGACGCTTGGCCTGCCCTGATGCCGTCCCTTGAATGAACAAGCCCCCGGCTCGCCTCACGGCCGCCGGGGGTTCTTGTTTCCTGTCCCTCAAGTCAAAAAAGGTGAGGCGGAAGGGCGTCAGTTTCAGGCTTTTAAGATGCCCTTGGGTTAATCAAAAGTTTTCAAAAATGAGAGGGGAGGCCTTGGATTTTTGACGTGTTTTTAGAGGTTTGGACTGGAAAATGCGTAAGTCGATGGGTTTGATCTAGAATCTGATTTTTGCATGCCTGTCACGTGAAAGGCATGCCTCCACTCTGTTCCTGCCGGCACTGTCGGCCGGAATCAGGCCGGAGGTTTCAGGCATCTCACCCATGAGATCCTGAGCATGACTCTTTGGCGGAAACAGGGGCCAGCCCTTCGCGAACGCCGAAGAGCCTGACCGTCACGTGATGAACAACTTTCATGTCCATCTCCCGCCTATGAAACTGCATCAAGCCTCCAAGCATCGTCTCTTTTCGGTCAACCTCTTCCTGGCCTGTCTTCTGGCGGCGGGCGGCTGTCTTGCCCAGTTCAAGGACACTTTTGCCGATGGGCTGCTGGGTGGGAATTCTGCGGGTACGGGAACCGGCTTCACGAGCAACGGTCAGATGGGGGTCAGCGAGGCGGGCGGCGCGGTGACCATGAGTGGGAGCGGCTACGCAACCATGGTCATTCGCTCCAACGACACGGTGAATCCCTACCAGACCTCCGCCACCACCACGACCTGGCGGTTTGGCACCATCACCTATGAGCCCTCGTGGCAGCGTTTCTGGGTCGGTTATCGCATCGCCAGCTCGAACAACGACCACTTTTATCCCGACAACCCGAACCTGCAGGGGCTTTACATCTCCATCATCTCCAACACGGGGGCTGAAAACAACTACACCTACAAGGGCAACCTGGTGGCCCACAACGGCACTTCGAGGACCATCCTTGCCTCCTGGGACTGGAGCAATCTGAACCAGCTTTCCAACCTGGTGGTTTCACTGACCACCACGTCCACGACATACAGCCTCAGCTTCTCGGGAGCCACGGCCACGCCCACCTACACGTTTGGGGCCGCCTCAGGCACCCTGACCGGCATCGGCTCCACCAGCAGCACCTTCAGGGTCGGTGTCCACAACCAGTCCGCAGGTGGCAGCACCGTTCAGGTCGCTGAAATCGAGAACGCCCCCGCCAATGCAAGTCCGACCGACATCACGCTCACGCCTTCCAGCATCGCTGAAAACAACACCGCCAACGCCACGGTCGGCACCCTGGCGGCCACGGATTCCGACACCAGCCAGACTCACACCTTCAGTCTGGTGAGCGGCACGGGCAGCACGGACAATGCGAGCTTCACCATTTCAGGCACCTCATTGAAGCTGACCCCGGCCGCCAACTACGAGGTGAAGAACAGCTACAGCGTCCGGGTAAAGGCGGATGACGGCAATGGAGGCACCTTTGAAAAGGCGCTGACCGTCAGCATCACGGATGTCGCGGAGGCCGCCGGCCACGTGGTAACCGGCAACGCCGTGGACATCGTGAACGAGGACACCACCCCCTCGACCACGGACAACACCCAGTTTGGCAACATCGGCTCTGGCAGCGTCTCCAAGTCCTTTGTCATCAAGAAGCTCAACTCGGGCGTGCTCGACCTGTCCGGCCCTTCGCCTGACTTTGTCAAGCTGGGCGGCGCGGACGCGTCCCAGTTCACTGTCAGCAAGCAGCCTGGCTCCACCACGCTGGGGGATTTTGTGACCGTTGCCAACGCCGGGTTTGAATCCCCGGTCACCTCGGGGTTCATCTACACTCCCGCTTCAAGCGGCTGGGTGTTCGGTGCCAGCACCGGTGTGGCGCGCAATGGCTCCGCCTTTGGCATCTTCTCCTGCCCGGAAGGTTCCCAGGGCGGCATCGTCCAGTCCGGAGGTCAGCTCAACCAGTCGCTGAGCTTCCCGGCTCCCGCCGTCTATGAAATCACCTTCTCCATCCTCGGACGCCCGAGCCTCGGGCCCAATGACGTCGACATCGACGTCGACGGAACCGTGCTTGGCACCGTGACCGCCGCCCAGCAGAGCCAGGCGGAGTGGAGGTCCTTCACCGTTCTTTATGACTGCACCGCGGCAGGCGCCCATACGCTGAGTTTCAAGGGCAAGATCACCACCTTGGACCGGACCTCCTTCATTGATGACGTGAAAGTCCGGCGCATGCGCACGCAGTTCACGGTGACCTATCAACCGAAGGTTTCGGGTTCGCATTCCGCCACGGTCAGCATCCCCGGCAACGACCCCGCCATCCCCTCCTACTCCTTCGCCATCCAGGGCTCGATGATCAACGGGGCGGCGACGGACATCGTGCTGAGCAGCAGCAGCATCCAGGAGAACAACGCGGTCAATGCGGTCGTGGGCATCCTCAGCGCCAAGGACCCGGACGTCGGGCAGACGCATGTCTTCAGCCTGGTCGCCGGTGCCGGTGACACTGACAACGCCTCGTTTGGCATCAACGGCGACGTGCTTTCGCTGAAGCTGAGCGCCGACTATGAGACCCGGAGCAGCTACAGCCTCAGGGTACAGGCCGACGACGGTCAGGGGGGTGTTTTTGCCAGGGCGCTGACGGTTACGGTGCTCAACGTCAACGAGGTGCCTGCGGACATTGGGCTCTCCTCCAGCGTCATCGTGGAAAACAACGCCGTCGGCGCGACCGTGGGATCCTTCTCTGCGACGGATCCCGACGCGGCTTCGATCCACACGTTCAGCCTGGTGGCCGGAGCGGGGGACACAGGCAACGCCGCTTTTTCAATCGTTGGCGGCGTGCTGAAAATGGTCGGAACCGCCGACTTTGAGACCAAGCCCGCGTTCAGCATCCGTGTGAGGGCGACCGACGCCGGCGGACTTTACGTGGAGAAAAACTTCACGATCTCGGTGAAGGACGTCAACGAGGCTCCGACGAGCCTGAAGCTCTCCGCCGCCAGCATCGCTGAAAACAGCGTGGCAGGCACCGTCATCGGAAGCCTTGCGGCGACGGATGCGGATGCCGGGGACTCCTTCACCTACACGCTGGCCAGTGGTGTCGGCGGAGACGACAACAGCTCCTTCACCATCAGCGGATCGACCCTGAAGACCGCGGCTGTGCTGGATTATGAAACCAAGTCAACCCGGCTGGTCAGGGTGCGTGTCACGGATTCCGGGGGCCAGACGTTGGAGACGGCGTTTGTCCTCTCGGTGACCAACGTCAACGAGGCGCCGACGGACATCGCGCTTCCCTTCCCAAGCCTGCCCGAAAACAGCGCCGCCGGCGCCGTGGTCAGCAAGATCACGGCCGTGGACCCCGATGCCGGCTCAAGCCTCACCTTCAGCCTGGCGTCGGGCGTCGGTGGCGCGGACAACGCCAGTTTCAGCGTCAGCGGCTTCAACCTGCTCCTGGTTGCATCGGCGAATTACGAGGCCAAGAGCACCTACAACCTGCGTCTGCGTGTCACGGACGAGGGCGGCCTGAGCTTTGAGAAGGCCCTTGTGGTCACCATCACCGACGAGCAGGAGGCCACCACGGACATCCAGCTGAGCAAGGCCGTGCTTGCCGAAAACAACGCGGCGGGCGTCGAGGTCGGCGTGCTGGCCGCTGTGGATCCGGATGTCGGCGTGTCCTATTCATACACGCTGGTCGCCGGCCAGGATGCCGACGACAACGCCAGCTTTTCCATCAGCGGCAGCAGCCTGCTGCTGGGGGTCAAGGCCAACTTCGAGACCAGGAGCAGCTACAAGGTGCGGGTGAAGTCGAACGATGGCAGGGGCGGCGTCTTTGAGAAGGCCTTCACGATTGCAGTCACCGACAGCAATGACGCGCCGGTCTTCACCAATAACGGCGGCCTGGCGACGGCCCGCCTGGACACACTCGAAAACAAGACCCTTGTGACGACGGTTGTCACCACGGATGAAGACCTGCCGGAGCAGACTGTAAGCTACAGCCTCATCGGGCTGGACTCGGGGCTCTTCTCCATCAACAACGAAACTGGAGTTCTGAGCTTCAATGCCGAGCCTGACTTCGAGACGCCTGGCGACCTGGATGCCGACAACGTCTATCAGGTCACCGTCGTGGCGAGAGACAGCGGCAGCCCCGCCGCTTCTTCCAGCCAGGTGCTGAGCATCACGGTGAAGGATGTCACCGAATACCCCGAGATCGCCGTGCTCGGCGCCGGCAGCGAGATTGTCAGCGGTGACAGCGAGCCGACCCCGCTAGACTCCACGGATTTTGGCAATGTGGCGATGGGCGAAAGCCTCACTCGCACCTTTGTCATCAGCAACACGGATTATGCTCCGCTCAGGCTGACCGGGCTGCCGCTGGTCGCTGTGAGCGGTGAGAACGTCGGCAACTTCCTGGTCACCGTTCAGCCCTCGGCCCTGATTGCGCCGAAGACGGGTCAGACGAGTTTCAAGATCCGGTTCAGCCCGAGCGGCTCCGGCCTGCGCACGGCCCTGGTCACCGTCCGGAGCAACGACGTCAGCGAAGGAGTGTACACCTTTGCCATTCAGGGCACGGGCACCTCGAACAACGCGGGCCGCGTCTTCCTGGCCTCCACCGCCTACAGCGTCGACCAGGGCGCCTCCCAGGTGGTGGTCAGGATCAGCCGTGCCGACGGCAAGGCCGAGACCAGCATCCGGCTGACCACCACCGACGGAACGGCGGACGCCACCTTCTCGGCGGCCGTCGCAGGCGAGGATTACACGGCCGTGAACACCCTGGTGAACTTCCCTCTGGGCGTGATGTTCCGGGATGTGACGATCCCGATCACGCCCAAGTCTGGAATCCGGCCTAACCTGCGGTTTAACATCACCCTCAGCAGCCCCGGGCCGAGGACCATCCTGGCGACTCCTTCCACAGCCGTCGTGAGCATCGTGGCCTTCTCAAGGCCTGTTGTCACGATGGTCAACCCGAAGGCGGACGGGAATGTTGTCTCTATGCTGCCTTATGTGGTTTCAGGCACGGTGACCAATCCTGGCAAGAGCAGCTTCGACCGTGTGGAGGTGAAGCTGAACAACAACGCCCCGGTCCTGGCCACGCTGTCCACCAATCCCAAGACCGCCGCAGTCTCCTGGAGCGCGCCGATCTCGCCTGTGAATGGCGCGAACGTGCTCACGGTCACCGGTGTCGACGGGCGAGGCATTCCCAGCCTTCCGACGGTGGCGAACTTCTCCTTCACGGCCAGCCGTCTGCTCACCGCGCGCGGCGCAGGCAACGGCCTGGTCACTGGATCGACGATCACCAGCGGTGTCAAGGAGCTGATCTCCAACGGCGTCGGCAGAGGTGTCGTTCCTGGGGCGAAGGTGGAGCTTAAGGCGGTATTCGGCAAGACTTCCGCTCAGGTGTTCAGTCACTGGAGCGGGCTGCCCGTCGGAAGCACCACCCTCGGCATGACGGCCTCCTTCAACATGCCCGACGAAGATCTGCCGGACATCCAGGCTGTCTTTGTGAACAGCCCTTTCGCCACTGGCGGTCTGGACAACACCTACTACGGCCTTATCCAGGCCATTGGCGTCTACCCTGAGACGGCCGCCAACACGGCCTTCATCACCGGTACCCTGCTGCCAACGGGGGCCTTCTCCGGCAAGCTCACCTACGACAGCAAAATCTACCCCCTGGTCGCCAGCTTCTACGGCGATGGAAGCTCCGTCTTCGGCACCACCACCCAGACCAAGACCTACCGGATTCCCAGCGGGCCCGACTTGTCCTTGTCCTTCTCCAACGGCGACATCCAGGCCGCCTTGAAGGCCGGCTCCATCGTCCAGAGCCAGGGCATCGCCCGGCGCAGCCCCTACACCAAGACCAACGGCATCGCTGCAGAACTCCTGAATTCCAAAGCCGCCCTGACGTCCATCGACAATGACCAGGCCTTCTTCTCCTTCGCCCTTCCTGCGAAGGCGCAGACAAACGGACGGGCGGTCGCCACCTATCCCCAGGGGGACGGCTTCGGCACGATCGTCGTCACGGCAGCCGGCAAGGTCACGGTGAGCGGCCTGCTTGCCGATGGAAGCTCTTTTACCTTCAGCGGTGCGGTGCTGCCCGGTGACGTGGTGCCGTTCTTCGCCAATCCGGTGAACGGGCTGGTCTTCCAGAACAGCAACCTGCCCATGCTGGCGGGCCAGCTGGTCGTCAACAACACGCTGGCCGACAGCGACATCACGGCGGCCGATATGGTCTGGACCCGTCCGGTGGTGTCCCCTCAGACGGGAACGACACCCATGGCACTGGGAACCCAGCTGTACTCCCAGGGCTGGCCTGGCGGCATCCGTCTGGATGCGGTCGGCGCCCTCTATGACAAGGCCATCGCAGTGCAGTCGTCGCTGGGGCTTGGTGCGGCGAGCGCCACCCAAGGCAACGGAGAGCTTTTCTTTTCGGATGGAAAACTTCTTTCCAGCATCCGGCACACCAACTTCAACATCGTTGGCAGCACGGTGACCAAGATCCCGGCCACGTTCGCCGCCTACACCCTCTCAGTGGCGGCCTCCTCGGCCTCGTTCTCCGGAACCTTCACCCCGAACTGGACCAATCCTGCCGCGACGAAGCCCTCCTACAAGGGCGTCATCCTCCAGAAGGGGATGAGCAAAGGTGGTTACGGCTACTTCATCAGCAACCGCACGAACGACATCCGGCCTGAGGCGGGACGCGTGACGCTCGGCACGCCTTGACTCGCGACCTTGACGCATTGACCCCCGGTTCGCCTCACGGCCGCCGGGGGTTCTTGTTTCCCGCCCTTGACTCGGGATTCGCCCAGGGTGTTTGATGCTCCAATGTCCGTCCTGCCAGGAAAACCGGGCGGCCTGCGCAGGCTGCTTGATGAGGTCGGCACCGTCGATCCGACCGGTGTCGAGGAACGCGTGGCCCAATACACCACGCGCAGCCTCAAGAAAAACGCCAAGCTCTTTGGCCTGAAACTGGCCGCCTCCATGGTGGACCTGACCACCCTGGAGGGAAAGGACACGCCTGGCAGGGTGGCCTCCCTCTGCCAGAAGGCCCTGCATCCTCATGATGAGGCCGGCGTGCCCGCGGTGGCGGCGGTCTGCGTTTATCCATCCATGGTTAGGCATGCCCGCAGGCATCTGGCCGGCTCCGGTGTGAAGGTGGCCTCCGTGGCCACGGCCTTCCCTTCGGGCCAGTCGCCGCTGAAGGTCCGTCTGGCGGAAGTCCGGGCGGCGGTGGCGGAAGGTGCCGATGAGATCGACATGGTGATCAACCGCGGCGCCTTTCTGGCGGGTGAGCTTGCCCGCGTCCAGGACGAGATCAGCGCCGTGGTCGAGTCCTGCGGACCATGCGTCCTGAAGGTCATCCTCGAGGTCAGCGAGCTCGAAACCTACGACAACATCCGCGCCGCCAGCTTCCTCGCCATGCGGGTGATCCGGCCCGGCGACTTCATCAAGACGAGCACGGGCAAGACTTCGTCCAATGCGACTCTGGGCAACAACCAGGTCATGATCGAGGCGATCCGTGACCATTACCTCGCCACGGGCGTGGCGGTGTCGATGAAGCCTGCGGGCGGCATTCGCACGGCGAAGCAGGCGCTGCAGTTCCTGATCGCGGTCAAGGAGACGCTGGGGGATGAATGGCTGAACAATCGACGCTACCGCTTTGGCGCCTCGGCCCTGCTCAACGACCTGGTGCGCCAGCTAGAGAAGGAACGCACCGGAGCCTACCAGGCTCCCTGGGCTTTCAGTGAGGCGACCGAAGGTTACTGAGCCTGTTCGCAACGGAGCGCGGAACTCCGATTCCGCAGCATCGCGAACGCGGGGGAAAGGTGGAGCAGTCTTTAGCTTTGTTCGAATCTTCGGGTGAGTCCCTTCATCGGGTTGAGGCAGGTGGCAGGGAGGTTTCGAAATGCAGAAGTGAACTCACTTGCTGCGGATTTGGAAATCCGCGCCCCGGCGCTCAGTTCCTCGTCCGCGTCTTGAAGGTTCTTGAATGCCCGGTGGACGGCACCTGCACGGTGTAATGAAGGGCGTCCGCGGCAACGCTGCATTGGATGTGATGCGCCTTGCAGCCCGCGGCCGGATCACCGTGCTCCCCGCCCTTGATGGCGTCGACCGCCGGATCGCCGTGATTCGCGATCATCGACCTGTCCGCCGTGTTCTCCCGGTCCTCCCGGACGTTTTCATGAACCTGGTAAATGGCCTCGACCGACGGCGTGGAACGCAGGGCGTCCATGGCCGATTTGCTGGTGCCCTTGCGCGGGCCGTTGTTCATCACGGAAACCGTCGGCTGCAGGCTGCGGATCAGCACGGGGTTGTTGCTGACATCGAGACCGTGATGGTTCACCTGATAAAGGTCCACCGTGCCGGCCAGGTTGACGGGAGACACCAGCTTCTCCTCCACGTTCCAGCTCAGGTCGCCGCCATCAAAGAAGCGGAAGCCGCCGAACTCCAGCAGCAGCACGACGCTGTTGGCGTTGTCGGTGCTGTCCGGCGCCTTGGGCGGCACGCTGCCGTTGAGAGGGTTGGGCGTGGCGCCCGCCGGGGCGTTGATGAACTTTTGGTTGGCGCCGAGGCAGGTGAGCGTGAGCCTCGGACCGCCCCCGGACTGCTTCAGCGGCACGGTGTCGCCCGCCGCCAGGGTCACCCGTTTTTCCACCCTGGCGTCCTTGTAAGGCCGGCTCATGAGGGTCCAGCGCATGTCCTGCGGCCTGCCGTCGGGGCTGCCTTCTGGAACACCCTTGTCATAAAGGGCGCCCACCGGCATCAGTGCGGCCAGTTCGGCCAGCCCGCCGAAGTGGTCGGCATGAAAGTGGGTGATGACGACATGATCAATCCGGCTCAGGCCGGCGACCTCGGCGGCCACCTTCCGGATCCTCTGCGGGTCCCTTCCTCCGGGGTTGCCGGTGTCCACCAGCACGGATTCACCCTCCGGGGTCACGATCAGCGTCGAGCCGCCGCCTTCAGAGTCGATCCAGTAGATGTCGAGGGTTTTGTCGCGCGCGGCGAGGCCGGAGGCAAGCAGGCTGGCAAGGGCGAGAACACGAAGCGGATGCATGGGCAGGTTCGGGATGAGATGAACAAAAAGGATGTCAGGAAGTTACCACCGCCGCCGGGACGACGTCCATCCTTCTGTCGTCGCGAAGTGCGCTCCCGTCCGCTTTTCAGATCGTGTTGGCCCGCAGCACGCGCAGCATGTTGCCACCGAGGACCTGGCGGATGGTTTCATCGCTGTGGCCCCGCTGGATCAGGCCCAGGGTGAAGAGCGGCCAGTTCGACCAGGCGACGCTCTGCTCGGCCTCGATCGTGGTCTGGTAGTCGTCCTTCGGCCACAGGTGCTCCCAGCGATCCGCCGGTCCTGCCGGGGCCTTCACCAGCTTCGCCCGCTCCTCCTTGTCGAAGCGCGAGGTGTAGGACACGTCACAGCCGATGGCGGCGTGCCTTGCGCCGAACTTGCCGATCAGATGGTCCAGATGGTCGAGCAGCGCGGTGATGTCGCCCTTGCCCCCGAGGAAGCGCGGGATGCAGCAGATGCCCACGAGCCCGTCGGTGTCGCAGATGGCCTTGATGGTGTCGTCCGGCTTGCCGCGGAAATGCTTGTAAAGCGAGGCGCAGGTGGTGTGGCTGGCCACCATCGGCCTGCTGCTGGCCCGGGCTGCGTCAAACGCGGTCTTCCAGCCGCTGTGTGCGACATCGACGATCACGCCGACCTTGTTCATCTCGGCGACGGCGGCATGGCCGAAGTCGCTGAGGCCGCCGTCATGAGGTTCGCCCGCGCCGTCGCCCAGCGGATTGCGGCGGTTGTAGGTGACGTGCATCATGCGCGTGCCGAGCTCGTGGAAGATGCGGATGAAGCGCAGCTCGTCGCGCACGCTCTCCCAGTCCTGCATGAGCGGCACGCCGTTGGTGGTGAAGCAGAGGCCGACATGGCCCGCCTTCTTCAGCGCCTCGATCTCGTCGGCGGTGACCACCTTGGAAAGGGCGGGCTCCATCAGGTCGGTGGCGCGGGTGAAATGGGCGAGGCGCTTGATGAGGCGCATGGGGTCGCTGCCCTCCTCGCCGGTGTTCTGGAAGATGCAGGTGACGCCGGCGGCCTTGAAGGCGTCGAGGAACTCCTTGCGCTCGCGCTCGCTGGTGGCGTTGCGGTTCATCGCCATGGACTCGCGCAGATCGCTGATCTCGCCTGCGGAGGCGCCTGACTGGATGGCGGCGTTGAGGGCCTCGGCATCGACGGCGCAGCGCGGGGCGAAGCCGTAGCTTTCGAAGACAACGGAGCCGAAGTGCAGCTCCCAGGCGTGATCGAGCTGGGCCTGGGTTGGCTTCAGCAGGCTGATCGCGACTTCACGCGGCCTGTCGATGGCGGGATTGCCGGTGCGCCAAAGCTGGTTAGGCTCCTGGGCGCGGGCGAGGATTTGAAAACTGCCTGCAAGCGCGGCGAGCGGGGCCTTGCGGAGAATCTGACGGCGGGTGAGCGGTTCGGGCATCCGCAGGATACAGCGCGGCAGGCGCGGATGTTTCCGGGCAATGAACCGCGAAACGCTTCAGGGCTGGTCGATGACCACCTGGCCGCTGAGGATGGCGGAGGTGTTCGGGTTGGGAAGCTGCGGCAGGTTGAAGAAGCCGAAAGCCTTTTTCGTGCCGGAGGCGGGCCGGATGATCATGCCCTCGAAGCGCACGTTGCGCACCACGGTGCCGGCGAGGTCAACGAGCACGAACCTGCCACCGATCAGACCGGTGGATTTTTCAATGGTCAGGGTGGCCTTGCCTGGGTTCTGCGGGCTGCCGGGTGACGGCAGGATGACGTTGAAGGTGTCGGTGTAACTGAAGGCGCCGACATCCGGGTTGATGGCGGAAGCCTCGACGCCGCCGCTGGCGAAGAGAAGCTGCGCCGTGCTGGTGCTGGCAGGCAGCCCGAGGATGACGCCTTTGGAGTCCGGCGCGAGGTATTTGCCATAGGCGGCCAGGTTGACCGGCCCAAAGCCTGCCTGATAGCTGCGCGTGGTGACAGGCTGGGGCTTGCGCAGCCAGCTGACGGTGCCGGAGAAGGTGTTGTCGTTGAAGGCGGCGAGCGGATCTGGCGTCAGCAGCAGCGTGCCAAGCACGGAGCCGGTGTTGGAATAGAGCGTCTGATAGAGCAGGGATTCTCCGTTGGGACCGAGAAAGGTCGATGAGGTCACGCTGGTGCCGTCGGCGGTCTTGCCGGTGAAGGTGAGCCTGCCGTCGATGGCGACGCTGCAGGTGAGGAACCCGGTGCCCTGGGGGATGTCGGGATTGCCGATGTCACCGCCCTGAACGTCCAGCCCGATGCTGTAGTAGCCCACGAGGTCGCTGGCGGGCTGGGTGCCGGTGTTCCAGACCTGACGCCAGCCGCTCAATGCCGCCGCCGGACCGCCGGTGCCGACGGTTCCTGCGAGGGTTTGCAGGCTGGCATTCATGATGAAGTCGATCTCGACATCCGGCAGCGCCGGCCTTGGGATGCTCAGGGAAAACTGCGGGCTGGCGTTGTAGGCGGTGTCGAGCCTGGAGCTGAAGCTGTAGGAGTTCTTGCCGAGGGTCAGCCTGCCCGAGCAGGCACCTGTGGAGGAGGTGGTGAAGTCGAGTCGTCCCCCCAGGCTTTCGTTGACGGCTGCGTCACGACCCACCGTCGCCTGGAAGGAGCCGACCACGCCCGTGGGAATGGCCTGCACCACGAGCGAGCCGACCCAGACAAGGCTGGTGCCGGCGGCGTTGGAGGCGGTGACCTGAAGATTGAAGGTGCCCGACACCTGCGGGCGCCCGCTGATCAGTCCGGTGGAGCTGTTCAATGACAAACCTTTGGGCAGGCCGACGACGGTGAACTTCACTGGCATGTTGCTGGCGCTGAGCGTGTGACTGTAGTCGCTGCCGACCATCGTGGGTGGGGGCGGCACCGGACTGATCACGGGGGGCAGCAGCACGGTCAGAGTCCTCTGGCCGCCGACAAGAACGCCTCCGGGGCCGGAGACAACGCAGTCGTAGGTGTCGGTGTCGCCGATGACCAGGGAGCTGAGGGTGAACTTGGAGGCGGTGGCGCCGTTGATGCGCGGGCCGTTGCTGAGCGGGCTGCCGTTTTTCCGCCACTGGTAGGTCAGGCCGTTGCCGGCGGTGTTGATGACAAAGGAGACGGTGCCGCCGACAGGCACCTGGGCGGAGCCTGGGCTGGTGTCCACGACACCGAGTTCGGCGGTTCCACTGGTGTCCTTGCCCGTCGGGTTGGACGCGACGACGGTGTATTTCCCGGCCTGGGCAAGCTGGGCGTTCAGCACGGAATAAGCGCTGCCGGTGGCGCCGGGGATCGTGCCGCCGTTCTTCTTCCATTGAAAGGTCACGGGCGGGCTGCCGGTGGCGGCGGTGTTGAAGGTGGTGATCGGCGCACTGACCGCCACCAGCTGGCTGATGGGCTGCAGCGTCACGACCGGGGCGATGTCATTGTCGGTGACGGTCAGGGTGAAACGATGCGCCGTCCCCACCAGGGCTCCGGCAGGAGTTCCGAGGGACACGATGACCGTCTCAGCAGACTCCACCAGCACGTCATCCTTGACGGTGATGCTGATGTTTTTGGCGGACTGTCCCGCCGCGAAGGCCACAGGGGTGGTGCTGATGGCGTAGTCAGCTCCGGTGCTGGTGGTGCCGGAGAGAGTGAAGGGAATCGTGGTGCTGACAGCGGGGGCGAAACTCAGCTGCAGGCCGAGGGTGAAAACCCCGGCGTTCTCCGCCACCGTCTGGCTGGTCAGCGCAAAGTTCACCACGGGAGTCAGGACCGGCGAACTGCCGCTGGTGAGGATGTCGCCACCATCGCCCACGGCCAGCCAGAGACTGCCAAGACTGTGAATGCCATGAAGGGATGGAAGCTGGACCGAGGAGACGCCCCGTTTGTTCCAGGCGCTGCCGTTGGAGGAGGTGAGGATGAGCTGCGAAGTGCCGACGGCGATGAACTGGCCGGAGGCCCAGGTGACGTCGAGCAGGTTCTGCCCAAAGGCGATGGACCGCTGCACCCACGAGCTGCCGTTGGCCGAAGTGAGAATGACATCGCCATCTCCGACGGCGCAAAACTGGGTGCCGGACCAGGCGACGCCGTTCAGGTCGGCAAAAGGCGCGATGGTGGAGGCGACCCAGGTAAGTCCGCCGTCGTTTGAGACGCAGACAGTCCCGAGCGTGCCCACCGCAAGGGCCTTGGAGCCGGTCCAGATGACATCGCGCAAGTCGGCGCCGGTTCCTGAAATCTGCGGCGTCCAGGTGATGCCGTCGGGTGAGGTGAGCACGGTGCCGGCCTCGCCCGTGGCGATGAGCAGGTCGCGGGTCCAGGCCACGGCCAGCAGGTCCTGCGACGAGCCTGAAGCCTGCGGCGTCCAGGTGACTCCGTCAGGTGAGGTGAGCACGGTGCCGGCCTCACCCACGGCGACCAGCTTGTCACCGGCCCAGACGATGCCCTGAAGATCATCAGAAGCGCCGGAGTTTTCGACGGTCCAGACCACGCCGTCCGCCGAGCTCAGCACTTCACCCTCAAGGCCGACGGCGACGATCTTCAGTCCCGTCCATGCAATGTCGCGCAGCATGGCATGGCTGACGGTGGAGCGGTCGGCCCATGTCACCGTGTCGCCCGAGGTCAGCAAGGCGCCGGTGGCCCCGACGACCAGCGTCGTGGCGCCGCCCTGCGCGAGGCCTAACAAAAGTTGATCGACCCCCGAGGCCTGGGGCGACCAGGTGATGCCGTCACCTGAGGTCAGCAGGGTGCCTTCGGAGCCGCAGGCGACGGCTTTGGCGCCCGTCCATAGCACCGAGGCCAATGAGGCCGCGCCGGAATGCCGCTGAGTCCAGGACGTGCCTGCGGGAGAGGTGTGCAGCGTGCCGCCGCTGGTCGAGGCGATGAGCTGGCCGCCGTCCCAGGTGATGCCGGTGAAGCTCAGGGCGGGCAATTGCGAACTCTGCGACCAGGCGCCGCCGGTCGCGGATTCCAGCGTGATGCCGAGCTCGCCGACGGCGAAGACCTTGGCGCCTGTCCAGACGGCGGCAAGCAGGTCGAGCGAGGTGCCGGTGAACCTGGTGGTCCAAACCGTGCCCGTGGGAGAGGTGATGGCGGTGCCGTCGTCGCCCACCGCCACCAGGGTGGAACCCGTCCAGACCACGGCGCGCAGCGTCTTTGTGGTGCTGGTGGAGCGCTTGGTCCAGGTGTTGCCGTCTGGAGAAGTCAGCACGGTGCCGCCTTCACCCACGACCACAAACTGTCCTCCCGTGAAGGCCGCGCCATGCAAGGCGCTGGTGACGCCGGAAGCACGCATGGACCAGGAGATGCCGTCGGAGGAGACCAGGATCAGCCCGGCGTTGCCAGCCACCACAAAACGGCTCCCCGACCAGGCGGCGGCATGCAGGTTCTCCTGGGTTGGCAGAGGATTGCGCAGGGTCCAGGTGCTGCCGGTCTGCGCCATGACGGCGGGTTTCGCCAGCAGCAGAACAGCGAGCCAGAGCAGCCCCATCCAAAGGCTCGGAACCCTGCCATCAGACATTCGCTGATTCCATGGACGCAGGCCGTCGTCCGTCACCATGGGTTCACCTCCCCATGGGTGGCATCTGAGCCATCTGCGGATGAGGTGGCATGCTTTAGTTCGTGGTGCCTGGGAACTGCCGGCACGACTGACGATCATCGGGTTCATCACGGAAAGTCCAAGCAAGCTGTTGGTTAGAATTGCCTGGAATCCCACAACTATAAGGATTCGTAGGGGGTAAGTCGAGGTATTTGTAATTACAGGGTAGGCACAAAATCTTAAATATCAGTACATCCACAGCGATGCGTCGCACTGATGAAAGGGGGCGGTGGTTTTGGGAAACGATTTGCCATGACGGTCAGCAGTGCGAAAAGCGGTCTTCATTCATGTCTCTTCCTGAATCACGCCTTGGTCTTCTCATCGTCGTCTCCGGTCCTTCGGGAACCGGCAAAACCACGCTGTGCCGCAAGGCTTGTGCGGAGGGCGGGGCGGTGTTTTCCGTCTCCTGCACGACACGCCCCCCCCGCGCTGGAGAGGTGGATGGGAAGGACTATTTCTTTCTGACGGAGGAGGACTTCCTGGCCCGTGTGGACCGGGGTGAGATGTTCGAATACGCCCGCGTGCACAACCGCTGGTATGGCACGCTGAAAAGCTATGTGTTCGACAACCTGCGGCACGGCGTGGACGTGCTGATGGACATTGACGTGCAGGGAGCCGCCCAGGTGCGGGGTTGTGAGGATGAACTGGTGGAACAGTGCCTGACGGACATCTTTGTCATGCCACCCAGCCTCGAGGAACTCCGCGCGCGACTGTCGGGTCGTGGCACGGACAGCCCCGAAGTGGTGGAGCTGCGCCTTAAAAACGCGGAGGCTGAAATGCAGCACTGGCGTGACTACCGCTACTGCCTGGTCAGCGAGACACGCGAGTCCGATGAGCAGCGCTTCCGTGCCATCCTCACCGCCGAACGCCTGCGTAGCAGCCTGCGAGCACGATGATCCTGGAGCGCGGAACTCCGCTTCCGCGCAGCCGTTCCGAAGCCCGACGGCATCTGGCACCTTCCACGCGCCTGCTTCGGCCACTCGGCAGAGTCTTTTGGGGATGAGCGAGAGGAAGGAAAGGTCTGAGCGTGGGGACGAACCGCACTGCTGCGGATTTGGAACTCCGCCCCCCTTTGCTGCTGCTGGAATCGGGTCTCAGGCTCGCTGGCCGATGTCCTTCAGCTTTGCCACACCTTCACTCCAGCTCACCTCGTGAGGCAGGCGGCCTGACTTCGCGGCAATCGCGGCCACAACCCCCGCCGCCTCGCCCATGGCGACGGAGTTGCCGGTGACGCGGTAGCTGGCGTGTGAGATGAAGTCGCCGCTGATGCAGCGCCCGGCCATCATGAGCCCGTCCACATCCTTCGCGATGAGGGCGCGCAGCGGGATATCATAAGGCTTCATCTTGAAGTCGCCGTTGTTGATGGGCTTCGACTGGTTCGTCTCCTTCGAATCCGCATGGATGTCCACCCCGAAGGTCACCCGTGCCACGGCGTCGTCCTGGCGTGATCCCTGCACCAGGTCCTCGCGGCTCATCTTGTAGCGGCCATGAATGCGGCGGCCGTCGCGCACGCCGATCTGCTCCGCCGTGGCGGCGATCTGCAGGCCCTCCCAGGGGCCGCCAAGCTTGCGCAGCGCGCGCATGATGCGGAAGATCTCAGCCCGGCCGCGCAGCGTCGCCTCGCTGATCTTCGCCGCCTCCCAGGGCTTGATGCCATACTCATGGTTCAGCATGAGCATCACCAGGTCCTCACGCACCGGGAAGAGCGTCGGGTGTCCGTAGGAGGGCTCGATCCCGGCGCGGCGGATCTCAGCCTTGAAGGCCTCCATGCAGGCCAGATGTCCGTTGGGGCCCTGGAACTCGTCCGTGCCGTTGAAGGACATGAACGAGGCCAGCGCCTTGACGTCGCGCACCACGGCCAGGGCGTTGAGCGTCATCGGCTGGCAGGGGCACTCCTTCTCCTGGCCGATGTCCCACTCGCAGCCCGCCTGCGCCCCGAGGTCGCCATCGCCCGTGGCATCGATGAAAACCGGCGCCCGCCAGGCCTGACGCCCCGCCTTGGATTCCGTGACGATCGTGCGCAGCCGTCCGCCTTCGCGGAACGCCGCCGCCACGCGCGTGTGCAGCTGACAGGTCACGCCGGTCTCTGTGCACATCTCCTCAAGCAGGACCTTCATCTCCTCCGGCTCGTAGACAAAGCGGCCCGGGTTCGAGCTGCGGCGTGCGTCCCGTTCATCGAGGCGGCGCGTCAGCTCACGGGTCAGGCCCGGCTTGTCGAAGTCAAAAATGTAGGTCAGCAGCCCCGCGGTCCACACGCCACCCAGGCAGCCATGCACCTCAAAGAGCCGCACCTTCGCCCCGGCCCGTGCCGCCGTGATGGCCGCCGAAACACCCGCCGGGCCGGCGCCGCAGACGATGACGTCTGCATCCTCCCGCAGATCGAGCTTCTGCGCGGGTTCTTCAAACTGTTCAGCCGTCTCCGCTGCGACGAGCCCCGGTGCGGTGCTGTGACCGGCCGCGCCTCCGGCAAGGGCGGCATGCAGAAAACGACGACGGGAGACGGAGCGGGCGTTCATGAGGAATGGTCTGGAGGAAATCCTTCATACAGGCAAGCCAGGATGACTTTTGGACACCGGATTGATGCATCCTCCGCCTCACAAAACCGCTTCGTCAGGTGAAGAACGCAGAAGCCAGTCGAGGGCCTGGGGGAGCTCGGCACGCCAGCACGCGGGGTCGTGGCCGCCTTCATATTCGTGACGGTGAACGTCATGGCCTGCCTGCGTCAGACGGTCTGCGAGCCGGCGCACGGAGGCGAGCTGGCTGGTGTTTTGAATCAGCGGCGTCGGGGCATGGACGGCATGCTCCTGCACCTCCTGGCTGCCGACACTGAGCCAGAAGCGACTCTGCGAATCAGGCATCTGCTCCAGAGAGGTCGCCAGCTTTTCCTCCTGCCACCAGGCGGAAGGCGATTGCGCCAGCACTCCGGCAAAGATGTGCGGATGCCGCAGGGCCGTGTAGGAGCATTGCAGCGCGCTCAGGCTCAGGCCGCAGAGAAACAGCCGCTCGAAACGTCCCGCCATGTCTTCGATCCAGCGGGGCATCTCGAGTGCGATGAAGGCGGCGTAGCGTTCATTGCAGGTGTAGATCGCATGCCGGTCGGCGGCGCTGAGGTTGGGAAGATACACGCAGGTGAGCGGCGGTAGAGACCCCAAGCTCCGGGCTGTGGCGAGGACTTCAGGAACCATGACCCGTTGCGTGTAAAGTTCGCCATCCAGGAAAACCAGGCAGTCCCTGGCGCTGTCCTCATGGTGCACCCAGGCACGGCGTGAAGCGGTCAGCAGGTCACTGGTGAGAAGCTGTTCGGTGATTCGGGGATTCATGAAACCAGGATACTGGCAGGCTGGGGGGTTACTTCTTTCCCGCCTTGGCCGGGCTGGAGGCCCTGGGGTGACGAGTGACGCGGATGTCGTTCTTTTGCGGGGCGCCCGGCGTGCTGCGTCCGGCTCGGATGAGCTTTTCGAAAGCATTTTGCATGGCTTTGACCCGCTCCGGGTGCAGCGGGGCCACATTCATGGTTTCGGCGAGATCTTCGTCAAGGTTGTAAAGTTCGGGACTGGCGGCGGCGATGTATTTCCACGGTCCGTCGCGGAAGCTCGGTGTGCCTCCGCAGGCGGTGTTCACGGCGTGGGTGCGGACCGGCTTGTCTTCACCCCTGAGCAGCGGCAGCAGGCTGAAGCTGTCCTCACCCGCGTTGTCCGGGAGTCTCACCTTCAAGATCTCCGCCAGGGTGGCCAGGGTGTCGGCCTGCAGCACGAGTTGTCCGCACACGCTGCCTGGCCTGACCACGCCTGGCCATTTGATGACAAAAGGCACCCGGTGCCCGCCTTCATAAACGGAGGCCTTGTAGTCACGCAGCGGTCCGCTGGGGAAATGGCCCTGCTTTTCCAGGTCCTTCACGCCGATGTAGGAGGCGCAGCCGTTGTCACTGGTGAAAAGCAAGAAGGTGTCGTCCTCCACTCCCGCCGCCTTCAACGCGTCAAGGACCCGTCCAAGCACATGGTCGGTCTCCATCACCAGGTCGGCGTAATCGCTGTTGAGCCCGCTTTGGCCCTTCCATTCGGCATTCACCGCCAGCGGCGTGTGTGGCGAGGTCAGCGGCAGGTAGAGCAAAAAGGGCTTCTTGGCCTCCGACTGCTTCTGAATGAACTTTTCTGCACGTGCCGCCAACGCAGGCAAGATGCCTTCCAACTGCCAATCCGGCAGCGCGGGGCCTTGCAGGCTCGCCTGGTTCTTCACCAGCTTCGACGCAGGCAGCAGCTCGCTCGGTATGCCAACCGTGCGATCGCCGTCGATGAAGCAGTACGGCGGCCAGTTGGGCACATCGGTGCCGAAGGACTCGTCAAAGCCGCGTTCGGCGGGGCCGCCGGGGATGCGCTGGGAAAACACGGCCTTCCATGTCTCGCGATGCGCGTCCGTCACCGCCGCCACAACCTGCCCGCCGCCTCCCGGCTTGCCGCCGAACCCGTTGAAATGCGCTTTTTGTTCGGCTGTGATCGGCCAGTCGCGTCCGAGATGCCACTTGCCGATGCAGGCCGTGGCATAGCCCTGCTGCTGCGCCAGCTTGCCAATCGTCAGGCGATCCGGCGCGATGAGCGGCTTCCCCCAAACGCCGACGATGCCGGACTGCAGCGTCGTGCGCCAGTGGTAGCGTCCGGTCAGCAGCGTGTAGCGCGACGGTGAGCAGCAGCCCGAGCTCGAATGCCCGTCCGTGAAACGCATGCCCCCGGAGGCGAGCCGGTTCATGTTGGGGGTCGCGATGCGGCCGAGCTCCGGATTGTTCGCCTGCATGTCGCCATAGCCGAGGTCATCCGCGAGGATGATCACGAAGTTTGGCTTCTTCACGCCCTCTTCTGCCAGGACTGCGGAGGACAGAGGGATCAGTGACGGGAATAGCAGAAGAATCAGCAGGCGTTTCATCAGGGCTGATGAACGAACGCCAGCCACCGGAACTCACAGGCCGTCTGCTGGAACAATCATGGCCTCGTCCTTCGTCTCGGCATGCCACTTCGTGAAGGCGGTCATCAGCCGGTCCAGATGCGCTTTCGCTGCCGGATCCTTGGCGAGGTTGTGCAGCTGGCCGGGGTCGCTTTTCAGGTCGTAAAGCTCGATCAGCGGGGGATCCCCGCCGAGGGCGTGCGGGTCCATGGTTTGCAGCATGCGATAGGCATCGGGAAAATCGGCCTTGCGGCGGACGAGCTCGCCATAGACGCGATTGATCCACGGTTTCATGTCGCGCAGGTCGGCGCTGATGACCTTCGGCTCGTCGAGGCGGCTGCGGAGAATGAGCTGATGCGTGGCGTCGAGCACGGCGCGCTCCTCCATGCCACGCTTTTGGTTCAGCGAGCGGCCCGAGACTTCGGCGAAGATGAAGTCGTGGCCCCGGGCCTCGCTCCGGCCTTCGACCAGCGGCCTGAGGCTTCTGCCATGCAGGGGCCCGGCGTGCTTGATGCCAAGCACGTCGAGCAGCGTGGGAAGCAGGTCGAGCTCGCTGACGAGAGCGTCACTCACGAGCGGTCTGGCGCCAGGCAGGCGGATGACGAGCGGGATGTGCAGGCCGAAGTGGTAAGGCGACATCTTGCCGTGCGGATAGGCCGGGCCGTGGTCGCCCATGAAGATGACGAGGGTGTTCGACTCCGTGCCGGTGTCACGCAGAGCCGCGAGAACCTCGCCGACAGCCTGGTCGGCCTTTTGCACGCCGTTGAGGTATTCCGCCCAGTCGCGACGGATGACAGGCGTGTCCGGCAGATGCGGCGGAAGCACCACCCTGGCCGGATCGACGCTGATCGGCTGCTTTTCGCTGTTCACAAACGGACGGTGCGTCGTGGTGATGCTGTTGTGCATGAAGAACCACGGTTTGCCCGCGGCGCGCTTGATGATGCCGGTGAGCGCCTGTTTGACGGGCGTCTTCGGGATGAAGTCGTGATACGGAAAGCGTTCATTTGGCGAGACGTGCAGCTTGCCGCTCACCGTCGCATGGTAGCCGGCCTGAACAAGCACCTCGACCAAGGTTGGCGCGGTGCTGCGGATGCGGGTGTGCAGGTAGGGCGGCGAATTTTTCTCGGCCTCCGTGAGCTTCACGGCGCGTTTGAAGAAGTTGTTCGTGTTGTTGACCAGGCCGTTCACATGGCCGTGCAGGCCGGTCATGATGCAGGCCTTGGAGGCTGAACAGACCGGGTACGCCACATAGGCCCGCCGAAACAACGTCCCGCTCGCCGCAAGCGCGTCCATGTGCGGTGTCTCGATGTCCGTGCGGCCCAGGGCGCTCATATGCGCGCCCTGATCCTCGGTGAGGATGAACAGAATGTTAGGCTGCTTCGTCTCGGCCTCTTTCGCCAGGGCAGTGCAGGACAGGAGGAACGCCGATGAGAGGAGCAGGCTTTTCATGATCAATGGGTGGGCGGAGGCGGGCTGCGGAAGCCGCAGGAGCGGGAAGATCTTTCCCCCCGGGTGTTTTGACCGAGGCGTATTCACGCCGGCATCGTCGTGCCGGGGATCGCGACGGGATACCGGCCGTCGGCGTCGGGTTTGACGGGTGGCTCGGTGTTCCAGGTGAGGTTGTCGGGAACGAGTGATTCCGTCGAGTTGAAGGCCTGGTCCCAGGTGATGACCTGGCCGGTGTAGGTGGCCATGCGGCCCATGACGCCCATCATGCTGCTGTAGGCGGCGTATTCGGCGTCATTGCGCACCTTGCCGGTGCGGATGTTTTCAAAGAAGGCGTCGTGTTCAAGCTGGTAGGCGTCGGCCTTGTTGCGGGTGCGTTTGCCGCCGGGAGGCTGGCCCTTGATGAGGAAACGGCCGTTGGCGGCGAGGTTGGCGATGCCCCGGGTGCCGTGGAAGTGCTCGCTGACATCCTTCTGGCACTTGCCGCCGATCTGGCAGCACTGGCTGAGGATGCGCATGCCGTTGTCGTATTCGAACTCGACAGTGTGATGGTCGAAGATGGTGCCGTTTTCCTTCGCGCGGCGCACCTGGCGACCGCCCTGGCCGGTGGCGCGCAGGGGCATTTTGCCCTGCATGACCCAGTTGGCGACGTCGAGGTTGTGGCAGTGCTGCTCCAGGATGTGGTCGCCGCTCATCCAGGTGAAGAAGTACCAGTTGCGGATCTGGTAGTGCATCTCGCTCTCGCCGGGCTCACGCGGCAGACCAGGCCGTGAGGTGCCGTTCCAGTAGACGCGGCCGAACACGAGGTCGCCGATCTCACCCGCATGCAGCCGCTGGATCATGTCGATGTAAGCGGGGTCGTAGCGGCGCTGGAAACCGACGCAGACGTTGAGGTTCTTCCGCTTCGCCTCCTCGGCGGCGGCGAGCACGCGACGGATGCCGACGGCGTCAACCGCAACCGGCTTCTCCATGAAGACATGTTTTCCGGCCTTCACCGCCTGCTCGAACAAGAACGGGCGCGGGCCCGGAGGCGTGCCGATCAGCACCACGTCGGCGAGCTGCATGACCTTGGTCCAGTCTTCGAACTGGGTGAAGACCTGGTCCGGAGGCACGTTGACCTGCCCTTCGTGCTTTGCCTTCAGGATGTCGAGCGCGGCCTGGGCCTTGCCCTCGAGCGGGTCGAGCACGGCGACAAGCTGGATCGTGGAGCCCGCGTTGAGCGCCTGGTTGCAGGCTCCGGTGCCGCGTCCACCGCAGCCGATCAGGGCGATCTTGATGTCGCCGTCGCCACCGGCCGCAAAGGCATGCGTGGCGGCGGAAAGCGCCAGCCCGGAGGTGTGGGTTAGAAAGGAGCGGCGCGTCGGATGGGTCATGGCGGTCGGTGCGTGGGTTGAGTTGGGCAGAAAGATTGGGGGTGGAAAAACTTCAGAGTCCGAGGGTTCGGGAAAATGTTTCTGCCCCTCATTTTTCTGCCGTTAAAACCGCAGCAACTCTCCCACGGGCAACGGCTTCTGCTGGCGGATGGATTCCTCGGCGACGAGGCACAGGCCGGCGCTCCAGAGGCCGTCGAGGCCGGTGGCGGCGGGTTTTTTGCCGCTGCGCACCATGTCAACGCACTGGGCGATCTCCTCGCGCAGCTCAAAGACTTCGCCGCTCTGTCGGGTGAGTGTCACATCCTCGAGCTTTTCGCCGTCGAAGACCTTCAGGAAAGCGGTGGGCTCCAGCGTGCGGTCGAGCGCTCCGCTCCAGCCGGCCCACAGCGCGCCCTTGGTGCCGCTGACCTTCACGGTCTGATGATGCTCAAAGGCGGCCAGGGTCTGGGAGACGACGGCGTAGCTGCCGTTCGCGTATTTGAACATGGCGCTGAAGTTGTCGTAAAGCGTCGGACGCTGAGGGTCGCGCGAGTTGCCGTAGGCATAGAGCTCCACAGGGTCGCCGCTGCCTTCAAGATACCAGCGGGCGAGGTCAAAGAAGTGAATGGGTTCTTCAAGAACCCAGGAGCCGACGCGGTTCTGGTCGTAGCGCCAGCCGCTCGCCCCGGTGCGGTAGGGTTTGCGCAGCAGCTCGACCAGGACGTACTGTGGCTCGCCGATGGTGCCTGAGGCGACGATCTCCTTGATGCGGCCCCACTGCGAGGAAAGGCGCAGTTCATGCCCGACGGCGAGATGCACGCCGTGATCGCGGGCTCCAGCCACGATGGCCTTGCAGTCCTCAAGCGTGATGGCCATCGGTTTCTCCAGCAGGACGTGCCTGCCCTTCTGCATCGCTGCGAGGGCGATTTCGCGATGCGTGTGGCTCGGCGTGGCGATGTCGATGATGTCGAAGTCGGCCTGTGCGATCATTTCGAGGCTGTCACCGAAGATCTGCGCCTCAGGATACAGCTGGCGTGCCTCTTCACGTGAGGCCTCGGAAGGCGCGCTGATGGCGACGAGCCTTGCATCCGGGTTTCCGGAGATGGACTGGGCGTGAAATCTGCCCCAGGCGCCGAATCCGGCGAGAGCGAAGCGAACAGGAGTCATTGGGTGAAAAAAGGTGGGGTGGAAAGAGGTGGGGCTTGGATGCTGCGGGTGAGATGATGATTTAAGCGCCAAAAGATGAAGGATAGAATTCAGGTTCAGAAAATTTTTCTGCCCTCAATCTTTCTGCCCAGCTCATTTTCGATCCGCCGTCGTCAGCGGCGTCACCGGATCCGCCACGCGGCGGTTCTGCAGCTCGTTGATGCGGCAGGTCGGCAGCCTGGGCAGGACGTGCTTGGCGAAGAGGTCGCATTCATCAAGATGCGGGTAGCCGCTGAGAACGAAAGCACGCATGCCCATGTCCATGTAGCGGTTGAGCTTGGCGAGCACCTGGTCGGGATCGCCGACGATGGCGCTGGCGCAGCCGCTGCGGGCGAGTCCGATGCCGCTCCAGAGATGGTCTTCAATGTACAGATCCTTGCTCTGCGCGCGCAGTTCGTCCTGGCGGAGCACGCCAAGGCTCTTGCTGTCCTGGGATCGCGCCTTGATCTCCGCGCCTTTGGCGGCGTCGAGCCTGGAGATGAGATGGTCGGCGGCGGCCCGTGCCTCGGCCTCCGTCTCCCGCACGATGACATGGCTGCGGAAGCCGAAGTCGATCTTGCGTCCAAAACCCGCGGCCTTCTCCGACATCACGCGCATCGTTTCCGCGATGCGATCCTCCGTTTCCGGCCACATGAGGAAGACGTCGCAATGTTTCGCGCACAAGTCCTGCGCCGCAGGCGAGATGCCGCCGAAATACATGAGCGGGCCGCCGTTCTGCTGATACGGTTTCGCCGGCTCGGTGGTGGGCAGGCTGATGTCGTAAAACCGGCCCTTGAACTCATAGGCGCCGTCCGTGCGCCACAGGCCCTGGAGGATCTGGATGATCTCGCTGGCGCGGTCGTAGCGCGTTTGATTGTCCTCCCGGATGCCGGGCATGTCGGAGGAGATGATGTTGATGGTGAGACGACCCTTGAGGATGTGATCCAGCGTCGCCAGCGCACGCGCCAGCATCGGCGGCCAGACCTCGCCCATGCGCAGGGCGACGAGCAGGTTGATCTGCTTCGTCTGCGGCGCCATGGCGGAGGCAAAGGCCAGCGCATCCTGCCCGGCGATCCAGCCGGAGGGCAGCAGGATGTTTTGATAACCCAGCGCGTCCGCCTGGCGCACAATGTCGCCGCAATGCTCATAGCTCGACCGCAGCGAACCATCGGGCACGCCAAGGAACTCGTAGTCATCGGAGCAGAGCGCGGAAAACCACGCGACTTCACACTGACGGTCTTCGGTGCGGATGGGGATGGGAGCGGACATGTCGGGAGAGGGGGGCAGGTGTAAAAAACTCGACTTGTCTTATATATTACAGTAATGGAATATGTGACAAGACTTTTGTGCGGCACTCTGCCGCAACGCCTGAAGCCCACGCTGAACTCGCTGCATGAGACCTTCATCAAGCCAGCACATCGTCATCCTTGGCGGCGGATGCAGCGGCACGCTGGCCGCGGTGAACCTCGTCAGGCTTGCCGCGAAACCGCCTCGCATCACGATCATCAACGACCACCGGCCCGACGGGCGTGGCGTGGCCTATGGCACGCGCCGCATGGAGCATCTTCTGAACGTCGCGGCACGCAACATGTCCGCCTTTCCGGACCTGCCGGATCATCTGGTGAACTGGCTGCGCACCCGCGCCGACCATGATCTGGTGCCCGACCACGAGCTGCGTGAGCGCTTCATCCCGCGCATGATCTACGGGGACTACCTCAAGTCCATCGCGTTTCATCATCTTGGCGAGGTCCGGCACATCAAAGGCGAGGCCGTCGACGTGAAGGAGGACGGCAGCGTTGTGCTCGCCGATGGCGGTGAGGTCAGGGCGGACCGCATCGTGCTCGCCACCGGCAATGAAGCGCCTGCGGACCTGCCGGGTGCGGAGGCGCTCGTCAGCCACCCGGCCTGGGCGGGCAATCCCTGGCTGCCCTGGCATGAGAAGCTGCCGCCCGACACGGGCACGATCGTGCTTCTCGGCACGGGCCTGACCACCGTGGACGCGATCATCACCCTGCGCGCGCTCGGCTGGCTGGGGCGCATTCATGCGGTGTCGCGCCATGGCTGGCTGCCAAACGCCCACTTTCGCGGCATCGACTACCCCGACTTCCCGCCTGCCGACGTTGATCTGGCGGACCTCGGGCTTGAAAAGCTGCTGGCGCTCATGGAGCATCATTGCTCAAGGCTGCGCGAGATGGGGGCGAATCCGGCCATCATCGTGGACAAGATGCGTCCGCACACGCAGCGCATCTGGCAGCGCTTCACCCTGGAGGAAAAATGGGCCTTCGCACGGCATCATGCGGCGCGCTGGAACGTTCTGCGACATCGCATCGCGCCGGAAATCCATGCGCAGATTGCCAGTGCTCAGCTGACGGGGCAGTTGCAGGTGCACGCGGCGAGCATCGAGCGTGTGGAAGGTGCGGGTGATCGTGTGCGCGTGCACATGAACGGCAACCGGCAGCTCGAAGGGGACCTGGTCCTCAATGCCACCGGTCCGCAGACCCGTTTCGTCGCCACCCAGTCCAGGCTTCTGCAAAATCTGCTGCGCCGGGGCCTGGTGTCGCCGGATGAAATGGGGATGGGGGTTCGCATCCATTCCGATCATGCCGTGATCGATGCCCAAGGCAGGGTGTCACCGCTGCTTTTTGCGATGGGGCCGCTCCTGCGCGGCACCTTCTGGGAGACCATCGCCGTGCCTGAACTGCGTGGTCAGGCACGGCGTGTCGCCGAAACCCTCCTGGGTCTTGGGGCCAGCTCCGAAGATCAGCCGGTGATGATGGAGTACATGATTTGACGATGGAGAAAAGATCCGGGGTGACTTTTTGGGCAACACCTCTGACTCTCCAGGATCTAACCTGGCTTTTCTTTCAGGACAGATACCTCAACTCTCATGCGCAATTCCGAAGACCAGCGTCATCTCCTTGCCCAGGCCGTGCTGCATGTCCGCAGCCAGCGCGCCACTTCACGCCGCACGCTGGCGGACGTGATGCGGCTTTCCCCCACCACCGCCGGCCAGTATGTGGATCATCTGATGGCCGAGGGGTTGCTGCATGAACATGGCCTGGAAAAGGGGCCGATGGGCCGTCCGAAACGGGTGCTGCACACGCGTGCCGCCGCGGGTTGGTTTGCCGGAATTGAATTCAATGCCGAGCGCATCCAGGGAGTGCGCATTGATTTCTCCGGAACGAAAACGGACGGGCGCATCATCAGCCTGCCCGAGTCCGTCACGCCGAAGGCCGTCATCACTGAAATCAGCCGGATGATCAGTTCGCTGGCCCAGGGGGCCGTGGGACCGCTGCTGGGCGTGGGTGTCGGCGTTCCCGGCATCGTCGATCCTGTCGCCGGCATTGCGCGTGACTATGCCTTCATCCAGGGCTGGAAGGAGGTGCCGCTGGCGCGTCTGCTGCACGCCAGGTACGGCGTCACCGTCACGCTCGACAACAACCTGCGTGCGATCGCGTTCGCCGAGCGCTGGTTCGGCGGCGCCGGCGAGCTGGCCGACTATGTCATCCTCGGACCCCGCAGCGGCTTCGGCATCTCCATCGTCATCGGCGGCCGCATCCTCACGGGTGTGGAGCATGCCGCCGGTGAAATCGGCCGCTGGCCCTGGAGTGAGGGCGAGGAGCTGCATGACGCCCTCTCCTCCCCCGCCATCTGGCGACGTCTCAGCGGCAAGACCCGGCGCGCTGGCCTGCCCGCGGATCTGCACGCGGCGCTGGCCGCCCTCGCCGGGCAGCGTGACGACACGCGTGCCGCCATCATCACCGACTACGCCCGTGTGCTCGGCAGCCTGCATCTGCTGCTCGACACGCACAGCTACTTCCTGCATGGGCCGCTCACGGCCCTGGGGGATGAGTTTTGTGCGGACATCATGGCGCGCACCCGTGCCGTCGTGCCCTCGCTCAAGGACAAGCCGCCGCGCCTGCTGCGTTCGCAGCTCGGGGATGATGCCGGCGCGCTCGGCGCCGCAAGCCTGGCGATGGAGGCCTGGGCGCCCTGAACCGCTTTACTCCGGCAGGTCTTCGCCATGCGTCTCCGGCAGCAGCGCGAGGAAGACGAGGCCTAACAAAAAGAAGCCGCCGAGGCAGGTGACCGCCAGGCGCAGGTCCATCGTCGACTTCATCCAGGCGGAGAGCCAGATCAGCACGGGGGCGGCCAGGAGGCGGCCGGTGTTGAAGCAGAAGCCGGACCCCGTGGCGCGCAGATGCGTGGGGAAGAGGGCGGGGAAATAGGCGGCGTAGCCGGCATGGATGCCCTGGGCAAAGAAGCCGAACAGGGGCAGCAGCACCAGCAGCAGCGCGTAGCTGTTCATCTGCGAGGGCAGCCAGCAGACGACAGGCGTCATGACAAGCGCGGCGAGGTGCATGACGACGAAGGTCTTCCGGCAGCCCCAGCGCGCGGCCAGCGGTCCAAAGGCGATCATGCCCGCGCCTGCACCGGCGGTCTGGATGAAGCCGAAGGCGATCTTCGACTTGCTGGCCCAGTCGGGATCATTCGCACGCTTCAGGAAGTCGGCGGCGATGTCCTGGCCGGCGACCACGACGCCCCAGAAAGTCGCCAGGCCCACCATGGCGAGCATGGCGCCAAACACGGCCCTCGAGCGCCAGCGCGGATCACCGAGCAGCTCGTTGAAGCTGCCCATGCGCCGGCCCTTGGTTTCGCGCGCGGCCTTCCAGGACTCCGGCTCCTTGATGCTCAGCCGCACCCACAGAACCAGCAGCGCCGGCACCACGCCAAGCAGGTAGGCAGTGCGCCATTCCGAGCCCACCCACAGCCCGGCCGCCGCCGCCAGCCAGAGGCCGGCCACGCTGGTGGCGTGGAAGATGCCGCCCGCGCGTTCACGCGTTTCCTTGGGAAAAACCTCCGCCACCAGGGCCGCGCCCACGGCCCATTCACCGCCCACGCCCATGGCGACGAGGAAACGCAGCGCGCCGACCTGCCAGATTTCATCGGCAAAGGCCGTGATGCCGGAAAACACCGAGTAAAACAGGATGGTCAGCGCCATCACCGGGTTGCGTCCCCACTTGTCCGCGAGCGAGCTGAACAGCAGGCCGCCAAAGGTTCCGCCGACAAGGAAGATGCCGAGGAAGCGCTCGCCCCAGAGCTTCACCAGCGGGTCGTTCGCCGTCACGTGCAGCAGATCCGGCAGCATGTCGGCGCGGGTCAGGTTGTAGATCTGGCCCTCAAAGGCATCAAAGACCCAGCCGAGCGAGGCGACGGTCAGCACGAGCCACTGGTAGCGCGTGACGGAGGAGTACCATTTCGGGGAAGAAGGGGGCATGCGAGGGGGATGTCACAAGATCGTCCGATGAAATGCCAGATATTGCAATATTGGAATAAATGAGCAAAAAGGCAGGAGACGCGATTCTCTCCAGGCTCTGGGCGGCGGGGGATCTTATCTGACTCGGCAGCATCCGACTGTTGGCTTGAGCACGCTTACAATTTGCGAAAGCAAAAGCAGTTGGCCATGGGCACGCGTTTGAATCGAGTTCCTGACCCTCAGAAGCTCAATAGGGTGTTTCTTTGAAATAAGAATTAATCTTTATTTCGAATAAGTATATTGTGCTAATAAAAAATATGGTTAAGGTTTGGGCTTGTGCCGCGCGGCTTTTGAATGCTGTCGGCCCGTCTTGAAAGCACAAATCAGCCGGCGGCGGACACAGAACCTCGGGAGCGCTGCTGGCGGAAGCATGGAAAACTACGCCTAACTAATGATGAAAAAGCTCGCCTTCCTCCTCCTGATGCTTGCCTGCCAGGCTGCAACCGCCCAAGTCACATTGACCCCGCCCACCGGCCTGACGGCGGTTTGGGAGGAGGGCGCAGGCACGACCTATCGGCCGTTGAAGCTGACATGGAACGATCTCAGTGACAGTGAATCGGGCTACATGATTGAGCGGAAGGTGGGCACCGGGGCCTGGACAGCCTTGAGCGGAGCCAGTGGAGCCGCCGCCTTGCCGCCCGGGACTGTTGCCCATACTGACACAAGCATTCTTAGGTCGGTCAGCACTCGGACTCATTATTATTATCGGGTCAGGGCCTTGAATGGTGCGGAAAAATCCGGGGCTGCAGAAGTCGCCACAGTGGCGATTCCTTCGGAGTGGCCCGCGAACAATTATGACAGTGATGCGGATGGGGTCAGCGATGCTGCTGAAACCGCCGCCGGGCTGGACCCGGGTGACTGGAGGGATGGCACCGGGGACAGTGATGGAGACCTGATTCCCAATGCCTGGGAGGCGTTTCTGGGGACGAATCTGCTGGGCAAAAACGTGCTTAGCGAGGGGGCACCTCTCGTGAATGTCACCGTCGATGCCAGTTACACGGGCACCGACACGGCCACAAAAACGAAGACCATCACGGCGGCGATCGCCAAGCTCGGCTCGACCACCACGGTGCCTGCCCCTTTCCGGATCATCCTGGTGAAACCTGGGGTGTATAACGAGACCATCAACAACACATCGACCTTTCAGGTGGCCTTCATCGTGGACCGCTCAGGCGCAAACCCCAGGGCGGAGTGCATCATCCAGGGGGACTCCAACAACCCGGTGATCAGCAGCACAGGCAGCGCAGTCTTCGATGGATTTGTCATCGCCCGCAATTCAGGGACTTCCGGCGCGGCCTTTGCCAGTTCGGAGAGCGCCACGCCTGCCAACCGAGTTTCAACCGTGAGGCTGGTCAACTGCATCGTTCGCAACCTGAACCTGGGCAACGATGCCGTGGTGCTGCAGGCAGGCGGTCGTCTGGTGCTGGCGCATGACACCTTCTTCATGAACGGTGTCGATGCCGGAGCGCTGGCTCATAGCTACAGTTCAGGCGCGTTGAGCGGCACCGCCCCCCTGGAGTCCACGGCGAGGTTGCGGGTCATGAACTGCATCTTCTGGAATCCCATCCGGACGACGGTTCCTGAGTTCTTCAGCGTGGGGGATCATCAGATCCAGTCGAGCATCGTCTATGTCCAGCAGTTAGGTGCCGTTGGGGACACGCGGCAGATCAATCCGGGGCTGACGCCGAAAGCCTACCTGATGAGCAATGCCTCGCCCGCCTCCATCGGGGGATCAGTCAGCAAGGTGCATGTCCTGAAGGACATCCATGGTGAGGACCGCTACAACCCTCCGGGAGTGGGCGCGGATGACTGGTGTGACAGCGATCAGGATCAGATCCCCGATTTTGCCGACTCTCAGCCGCTTAGTGTGAACAACGCCGGGGCGGATGATGACCAGGACCTGCTGACGGAGCTGGGTGAATACCAGGCGGGCACCAGTCTGCAGAGCGCGGACTCGCAGTATCTGACGCTGGAGCAGGCGCTGAGGCTGTTTGTTTCTCCCACGGAATACCTGACGCGCGCGGAAGGCGATGCCCGCTACATGCCGCTGAATCCGGTGGTGCCGCGCAAGGTGCGAGTCGCCCCCGGGGGTGGCATTGACATGGGTGAGTTTGACTGAGGCTCCCACCTTCAATCCCGAAGCACATGGAGACTCCTTCATCCTTTTTGGAGGCCTTTCGTCGGCCGACTTGGTGGCGTGACGTTACCATTGCCGCCCTGGCGGGTGTAACGATGCTCATGCCCTGTTATGCCGGCATTCCTGACTGGTGGATCAACCGCGGGGTGATTGCACCCTCCGTCGTTCCTGATCACAAGGCAGCCCTGACGGCGGGCGAGTTTAAAAACGCCGTCCGACATGCTGTGGCGGAGATGAACGAACGGCTGGCCGGGTCGGGCGGGGCGGGTGAGGTTTTGAACAACCTGATCGCGGCCTGGATCGCTGAAGGGGCGGAGGTGGACAATCACGAGATGGTGAATGCCGGCCAGGTCAAGGCGGTGCTGAAGCTATGGTACGACCGCCTCAATGCCGTGCATGGCACCTCCGGCTATCCCTGGCCTGTGATTGATGTGAGCAGCAACTACGAGGCGGTGAACGCCGGTCAGTTGAAGAAGCTGCTGCAGATCGATGTCCGCCTGCCCTGGAATCAAAACATCGCCCAGGGCTATGGCGTGACGGCACAGCCGAGCCTGAATCCACCCGCAGGGGCCATGAGCAATCAACACGGCATTTTCAGCGCGCGTGACCATCACAGCCGAAGCGGCCTGCTGGGGCTGAATGCTCGTGGTGGCAATCCTGTGGCGCTGCCTGCCGCTGCGGAAAACATCCCCAGCGTGCCTGCGGCGACGAGTGCGGGCGAGTTCAAGGTGGGGCAGGACGGATCAGCCAGCTACAGCATTCGTCTGCAGGGCCCGAAGGGGGTGGCTAACGTGGAGCCCGCCATCAGCCTGGATTACAACAGCGGCGGCGGCGATGGCATTGTTGGGCTTGGCTGGAATCTCAGCGGGCTTTCCGTGATCAACCGAGGACCGGCCACGCTTGCGGTGGATGGTTATTACGATCCTGCGGACTTTGATGACAACGACCGGTTTTACCTGGATGGCGAGCGGCTGGTGTGCGTTGCCGGCGTCTATGGGGCAGACGGCTCCGAATACCGGACGCTGAAGGAGCAGTTTTCAAAGATCATCTATCATCAGGATGAGGATGAAAACTGGTTTGAGGTGAAGGCCAAGTCGGGGCTGACCATGGAGTTCGGCCACTGCAACACCTCCTGCATCGGGCCGAAGGAGAATGGATCCTGGTGCGACCATCCCAGGATGACCTGGGCAGTCTGCAAGGTGCATGACAGCCTGGGCAACTACTGGCGGGTGCAGTATGCCGACCTCAGTCCCGGAGGGGATGCGGGTGAAAACACGCCCTACCTGCCGGACTATCAGCCTTCGGTCATCAGCTACACCGGCCATCAGGACGGGCGGGCGCCCATGCACGAAATCCGCCTTCATTATGAACCACGGCCGGACCAGCACCGCAATTACCTGATGGGCTTCCTGGTCCGCAGGTCACAGCGGCTCCGGGCTGTTGAAATGCTCACCCAGGGAACGGCCGTGCGCGCCTGGCGGCTGGGGTATAACATTCGTGGCAATGACAGTTCAGCCAGGACCGGGGAACGATCATGCCTGGTGTCGATTCAGGAGGTGGCTGGCGCGGCGGAGGATTCCCAGGCTCCGGCCCTTCCCGCCTCCATCTTCACCTGGGATGCCGGCCAGCGGGCCTGGGAAGGCGCTTCCATGGACGCGGAGCAGACTCTGGAGTTCCAAAACGGGAGGACTCCCTGGGGGGATGACAGCGGCAGGCTGCAGCTTGAGCATCCCCTCATCAGCATCAGTTATGGAATGCCCAAGGGTACCCAGTATGTGGACCTTGACGGGGATGGGAAGAACGAGATCCTGTTCAATCATCGCGGCCCCCTGCTTGTCAACAGCTCGGACAGCAGCCTCACCATCCATGACTATCGTCAGGTGCTCCGGCCTTCATTGACCGTGCCAAACCGCTGGGTGGCCAGCTTCCTTCCTGGTGTGGACTCCGCGACTCCCAGGCAGTATTTAAGCTCGGCCCAGGCCGACGGCGTCTACCTACAGCATTCTGAAGGGCCGGGCGTTGCCTTCAGTGTCAATCCCCGGACGACCGCCGAATTCCCCTACCTTTCCACCGCCGCCAACGTTCCGACGGGCGCCAGTCTGGTGGACATCAATGGCGACGGGCTGCCGGATTTGATTTCATCAGGCACGTTTGATCAAGTCGCCATGACCTGGAGCAGCGGCTCCTTTGCCACGGGGGCCACAGGCCGTGTGAACAATGCCACGGGCGTCTGGATCAACCAGGGCGGAAACTTCGTGAAGGACCTCGACGGCCTTGCCGACACGGTGGTGGATCATGATGAAAATGCCGCCACTCCCCTTCAGTTGAAGGATCGGTGGGGAGCCTGGGCGCTGCCCCGGGTGCCCTGTGAGTTCACCTCCTCCGACGGTGGCAGCCTGGTTACGCGTCCGGTCAGCACCAACAATGTACAAACGCTGAATTATCTCCGTGCCATCGGAATCATCACGGACCCCGCGTTCAGCGGCACTTTCACCCTTCCTCCCGAACACTTTTCGGGCGCCCACGAGGTCATGGGCTGTCCCCAGCTGGCCCAGTTCCGTGAGCATGACCTCGGCTGGAGGTTTGTGGACATGGACGGGGATGGGGACATGGACATCATCCGTGCAGGGCAGGGGGTGGAAGCCAGCGGCTGGCTGAGTTCCGCCGCCGCCATGCCCAATTCTGAGCCGCAGATCCTTGGCACCGGCCCCGTCAGCGCCCAGGGGCGGCAGCTCTGCTTCGGCGTGCGCAACAATGGCCCTGACGCCCCGCCCGGCCAGCGCTGGACCCTCATCAATCCGGTGGAAACCGATACCTCGGGCAGCCCCACCGCCCTGCATCTGAAGTCCATCTGGAAGCTGCCCCTGCCGCTTGTGGACGACGATGGCCGGCTCGACATGGGCCGTCGCCTGATCGATCTCAACGGTGACGGCCTGCCTGATTTCATCGCCCAGAAGAAGCGTGTGACTCACGACATGCAGGCCCCCTGGACCCTGGATTATTTCAATGACTACGACCTGGAGGTCTGGATCAACCGCGGGCAGCAGGGCTGGGAGTACGGAGGGGATGCCTGGAGGTTGGAAGGCCACATGATCAGCTGGCTGACCGCCGCGGGCGCTTATGACATCGACTATGGGCGGATGCTGCAGGACATGAACGGCGACGGTCTGCCGGACTTCGTGGTTTCCATGCTCAATGTCGGCGACAGCCTTTATCAGCTTCAGGAAGGAGTGTTCCTCAATCATGGCAAGGGCTGGGTCAAAAAGCTGGATCCTGCCACGGGGCGAAACCTGCCGGTCAATCATGTGGGCCTGGTGCCGCCCAAGCCGCTGTTTTACAACCGGGTTGCCAAGCCTTATTCACTCATGGACCTGACGGGCGACGGTCGTCCCGAGTTCCTCAACGGCAGCCTGGCGGACGGGGTGACCCTGCCGGGAGTCTCCGAGAAGTTTGGGCAGACCCAGTTCCTGGGCAGCCTGGACTGGCAGGCCTCCATCAAGCTCAGCACTGCCGATGATTGGAACCTGTCGGAGGACCTGCTGGCCTCCGCCACCGTGCCGCTGAACTTTACCGAGCTCAACGGCGATGGTGTCCTGGACATCCTGCGCTCCAAGCGGACCACGACCCCGGCTCCTGGTTACTCCAGCACTTACCTGCGCCGCGGTCTTTTCAGATCACCCAAAGTCACCCGCATCATCAACGGCCTGGGCGTGCCCATGGACATCACTTATGGGGCGCTGCCGCAGCTTGCAGGAAGTTCAGCGGACCACCATTACCGGCCTGCTGCCCCGGTGGCGGATCCGCAGGTCAGGTCCGTCACGCCTCCGGCCACCGTGGTCACTCACTACACCACCCTGGACGGCACGGAACTGGCGGATGGCACCGGCGGCGGCAGCATCACCACAAGCTACTACTACGCGGGCCTGAAGTCCCACGCCGTTCACGGCAGCCTGGGTTTTGAAAGCATGGAGACACGCACCACGCTGTCCCCTTTGCGTCAGATCACCTACTTCAGCCAGGACTGGACCACGGACACCGTGGGCATGCCCCTGGGCGGACAGACTTACCAGCTTGTCAATGGCGCTCCGGTCCTGATTAGCGAGAGCAGCACGAGCTACCAGCAGATCGACATGGAACCCGCCCTGGAGCTTGTGGGAAAACACTCCCGACTGACTTATGCCCACACGGTCATCAACTCGAACTGGTCCCCCGAAGGTCACTACATGGGCAAGACCACCTCCGTCAGCGGCTATTCCGACTCCGGCAGCGACAAGGGCCTGCTCACCTCCCAGCTCGTGACCTTGGACCAGGGCACGTCGGCGGATTTCAGCGATGACACCTCCAGCTCCACCCTCCACGAGTATTTCCCGCCCGCGATCAGCGGCGGCCAATGGCGCATCGGTCAGATCCGAAAGACCACAGTCACTTCGAACGCCCCGGGGACGGCCTCCGTGCAGAAGGCGTCGGAGTTTGAATACTACCCTGAGGGAAATTCTGCCGCAGGCATGCTGAAGACGGAGACCATTGACCCCGACACCGCCTTTGCCGTCACCAAGGAACATGTCTATGACGGCAATGGCAATGAGGTGAAGACCCTGACCCGGGCGTCTGGTCTGCCGACGCTGGTTGCTGAAACCTGGTTCAGTGACGACGGGCGTTTTCCGGTCGCCTCCGCCAATGCCCTCGGCCACACCACGGTGACCACCTATGATGCCGTGAAATCGCTCGCCACTTCGGCCTCGCTGGCTTTCCAGGGACCGGTGCCCTCGGCCGGCACCAGCCACAGCAGCACTCCGCCAGCCGCTCCTGCGGGCACCTTGAGCACCGGCGCCTCCTATGATTCCTGGGGCACCGCCAGAGTCAGCACGGCCGCCGACGGCCTGAAGAGTGTCCGCTACGCCATGTACTTCGTGGACAAGTCCCTGCCTCGCGCCCTCTACTATGTGTACGAGCAGACCGAGGGCAGCCCGCCGGTCATCACCTACTACGACCGTTATCACCGAGCCCTGCTGGTGGAAAAGACCGGCTTCGGTGGTGAATTCATCCTTCAGGAAAAGCAGTACGACGCCAAGGGCCGACCGGTGCGTGTCAGCAAGCCCTATTTCGCAGGCGCAGAGACTCCCGCTTACACGGTCGAGGCTTTTGACGTCTATGATCGCAAGACCAAGGTCACGGCGCCGGACGGCTCGTATTTTAACATCAGCTACAACGGCTTTGAGTCCATCATGACCAATCATCGCGGTCAGGTGCACAAGCGCCGGGCCGACATGAATGAACGCGTGGTCAGCAGCACGGACACGGATACCAACGTGGTCACCTTTTTTTACACGGCGGATGGACAGCCACGGGCCAGCGCCACGGTGTTTGCGGGCGATGACAGCCCCGGCACCACCATCACCACCACCTACAACGCCCAGCGTCTGAAGGAGAGCGTCACCGACCCCAACACCGGCGCCTCCTGGACCTATTACGATGCCTTTGGCCGTACTCAGGCCACGAAGGACAGCCGGAATACCTGGACCGTTTTCGAGTACGATGCCCTGGGCCGCACCACGAGGCGCTGGACCGGCGTGGGCACTTACAACCCGCTCAACCCTGCGCCGCCAACGGTTTATGAAACTCTCACCGAGTCGGCTTACGATAGCGCCCCCGGTTTCGGCCTGGGCAAGCCCGCCAGCGTCACCTTCACTCACAAGCAAGGAGCGAAGACTCGTCTGGTCACCGAAAGCTATACCTATGACACGCTGGGCCGGCCGACCAACAGCACGGTCACGTTGAGCGGTCAGGAGGCGTTTGATGGCAGCTACTCCAGCAGCACCACCTATCATGCAAGCGGGGCCCCGCATTATGGACGCACGTCCACGGTCACGGACCCCGGCGGCTTCACCCGCGCCAGTGTTTACAACGGCCTGGGTTTCCTGGCCGAGGTTCATGAAGCCAGCTCCAGCGGTCCGCTGCTCTGGCAGGCCATCGGCTACGACGCCGAAGGCCGCATGCTGGAGGAGCGCCACGGCAACGGCATTGGCACGCGCAACCGCTACCACCCGACGCGTGGCTTTGTGGAAAGCAGCCAGACCTTCCGCGTGACGGGCAACACCCTTGTTCAGGATCTCGACCTCAGCGTCAATGACCTGGGCAATGTCGAGTGGCGGCGTCTCACACGCTATGAATCCGCGGCCGGGGTGCGCCTGAGCACACCGGCGGTGAAGACGGAAACCTTCACCTTCGACAGCCAGAACCGGCTGACCAGCAGCTACGTGGTCGGCCAGACCCTGCAAACCTTCGTGTTCAGGGCCAACGGCAACATCGCCAGCAAGGGCGGCGTGGGCAGCTACACCTATGGAAACAATGCCGGCCCTCACGCTGTCACGGGGGTCGCCTTTGGCGGCGACGCACACAGTTACACTTATGATGAAAAAGGGCGGATGCAGGATGAGTTCGTGACCCCTGCGGGCAGCGAATCGAAAACGCGGATCAGGCAGATCCAATACACCAGCTTTGATCAGCCGCAGTTCATCCAGCACTGGCGCAGCGCGCCGCTGAGCAGCGATCTTGTGGAGCTGGGCGAGGTGTCCGCGCCCTGGGACCAGACCTGCACGATCCAGTTCTACTTCGGGGCCGGGCTGCAGAGGCTCATCCAGATCAAGCACAAGGGATTGCTCAGGACCCAGACGCTGAGCCTGGGTGGTTACGAGATTCGTGAGACGACGCGCGGAAGCGCCGGGACGTTGGTGGAAAAGGAGGAGCGCTCGGACTTTGGCAACGGCACGCGGGTGAAGCGTTGGACGGCGTCCCAGCCGGTGATCCCGCTCATCGTCCATGAGTATGGCGTGGCCGACCACCTGGGCAGCGACAGCACGACCTTTGACGGGCAGGGCAAGGAGCAGATGCAGCGGGGGCAACTGAAGGAGGGGGAGGTGCAGAAGAGCGAACGCCAGAGCTACGACGCCTGGGGCGCCAGACGTGACGGAGAAACCTGGGCGCCAGCGTCGGGCCCCCTGGGTGAAGCCAGCCCAGCGGTGGAGCGGGAGGGCAGCAACCTGGCCGCAGGCTACACAGGCCACGAGATGCTTGATGACGTGGGGCTGGTGCACATGAACGGCCGGTTGTACGACCCGGCACTGGGGAGGATGTGCGCGGCGGACCCGTATGTGCAGACACCAGAGAATCTGCAGAACTACAACCGCTACAGCTACGTGCTGAACAACCCGCTGAGCCAGGTGGACCCGAGCGGGCATTTCATCATCGGGCTGATTGCAGCCATCGTGGGGGCGATCGTGGGGATCGTAGGGGCCATCGTCACCACAGTGCTGGCCTTTGTGGCCTATCTGGCGGCCATGGCGATGCAGTTCGTCTTCACGGTGATCGGACTCAACGGAGCCGCAGCGGCGATGGGATCGATGGGCTCGTCGCTGTTGGCGGCGGCAAATGCAGGGATAGCAGGAATCGTCTCAGGGGCGGCGGCATCGGCGGGAGCAGCGGCTGCGGCAGCAGGCATCACGGCGGGCAAGGTGCTGGCGGGAGCCGCTTTGGGAGCCCTGTACAGCGGGGCGCAAACGGCGATCAACGGAGGGAGCATCAGCGACGTGCTGAAGTCGGCGGCGATGGGGGCGGTGACGG
>CAZXPU010000017.1:0-56267 GCA_964642905.1 uncultured Prosthecobacter sp. | reverse complement strand
TTTTGAAGAAGGTAGGGTTGTGAGGAACGAGGATGAACCGGGGATGCCGGCTCCAGAGCTCATAGAGGCCGCGGTCCAGCTGCACCGCCTGCTCCTGGGTTTCATTGCGGATCGGATTCCCCCCTTCGATGCCCATGCCTCCGACCGCCGCGCTTTCGAAAAAGATGACCGCATCATAGCGCTGCAGCTCGTCTTCCAGGCTGGTGTCGAGCTCCTCGAAGAATCCCTCGGGTTCGCCGGGCCAGTAGGCGGCGCCGTCCACCGTACCGCGGTCACAGAGAAGCACCCGGTCGGGAAACAAGGCCGCCTGAACGTCCTCAAGGTTGCGCTGCACGTGGTAGATGGCGCGTTGCGCGGCATGAACCGCCAGCGGCTCATGAACCCGCGGAAAGCCCCCGGTGAAGACCATGGTGGCCGCCTCGGGCACCATCACCACACGATCACCCATCTCGCGCCGGAACAGGTCGGCGGCGGTGGTCTTCCCACCTCCCGGACCACCGGTGAGGACGATGCGGCAGTGGCCGTTGCGGGTTGCTTTTTTTCTCATGGCAGAAAGGGGCGTCAAGGGAGGAAGACCGGCTTGAACAAAGGCCGCAGGAGGAGGGTTCCGGGAATCGTCAGATGGTGAGAGTCACCGTAGAGAGGAACGCCGTCCTGTTCGATCTTGCAACGGCCATCTTGATTGAAGAGCAGCGAGGAGGGATCCAAAACCCGGGCGCCCGCCTTGGCCAGTTCAGGAGCCAGCCGCAGCAGCAGGCGGTTGTTCTCCGCATGTTCCTCCCTCGTGGTGGCAAGCCTGCGCGGATCGGTGACCAGCCAGGGCAGCTTCTGATGGAAGGCCAGCGCCCTGGGAACTTCAAAGGGCAGCTCAGGAACATCCAGCACCAGCCAGACGCGGGCTCCGGCCCCGCTGAGACGCTGGACGGTTTTCAACAAAGCGCTGGCAAACGGGTCAGGATCCCTGCCGGTGGATTCCTTCCAATAAGCTGTGAGAATCACCTCAGGAATGCGGTGCTTCCGGATGAGTTCAAACACCGCCTCCGCCCAGGCCGGCCCGCGTGAATCCAACCCGGACCGGCTTTGGCGATAATAACCGAACATGGGCACGGTGGCGCTATGTGCGGCCAGCAAGCCAGACTCTCCCAGCTCCTCACACCACGAGGACACCACCGGCGCAAGGGTCATGGCGTGACTGTCCCCCCACAGCAGCACCCGGGGCGGCCTGGAAGGATTCTTCACTCCGAGAACCGGCAGCGTGTCCCTGAAGGCATCCTCAGGGTCATCCTGCCAGGCACGCCTGGCCCGGTCCTCGACACCTGCGGAGGCATATCGAAGAACCTGCGGATCCTGCGATCCAGGGAAGCCATGCTGGATCACCAGGCCCGCTCCAGCCGCCAGAAGCAGGGCTGAAACAGCCAGGGCTGCGGAAAACAGGGCGCGTCTCGACTTCAAAATTCTTCCCTGCCGCACCGGCGTCTCCACCCAGCGCCAGGAGCACCAGGCAATCCCCAAAGCCACCGCCATCAGGATCGTGCGCCCGGCCTTGCCGGGAAAGTCAGAGGTGCCCGCATTCAGGTAGTTCATGAAGGCCACGACCGGCCAGTGCCAGAGATAGAAGGAGTAGGAAAGCAGCCCGATTTTCATCAGGCCGCGTGAGGCGAGAATGCGGGAAACCGCAGCGCCGCCCGACTCCAGACCGCCCGCCCAGATGAGCACGGCCGTGGCGAGACTGGGCGGCAGGGCGGCGACGCCGGGAAACAAGGTTTTCCGGCTGTAAACCCAGCCCGTGATGAGCAGCACAGCCAGAGCCGTCCAGGCCAGCGCGCTCGCCCAGGCCCCGGACACCTTCGGACGACCCGCCGGCAGGCAGGCCAGACAGGCGCCCATCAGAAGTTCCCAGGCACGGGTCGGCAGCCAGTAAAATGCCGCATGCGCATCCACGGAGGTGACAACGGCCGCCAACAGAAATCCCACAGCCAGAAGCAGCGCAAACACCTTGAGGCATTTCTCACGCAACGACGGGGCCGCCGGAGAACGCGACCACCGGCGGGCCAGCAGCAGGCACAGGAATGGCATTCCCAGGTAAAACTGCTCCTCCACGGCCAAGGACCAGGTGTGCAGCAAGGGTTTCTCCTCCGCAGCACCGGCAAAGTAACCTCCGGAATCGCTCCAGAAATAAAGGTTAGAAACCAGGCAGACCTGAGCCAGCAGCGAGGAACCCAGCGCCGACAGGTCCTCGGGAAACAACAGCACCATTCCTGCGGCCAGGGTGCCGAAGCTCATCACGGCCAGCGCCGGAAAAATGCGCCGGACCCGGCGTTCCCAGAAATCCGCCAGGCTGAATCGGCCAAGCTCCAGGTCCCTGAGCATCAGGCCGGTGATCAGATAGCCCGAGATGACAAAAAAAACATCCACGCCGACAAAACCGCCACGAAAGGAAATGCGGGCATGGTAAAGAACCACGAGAAGCACCGCAATCGCCCGAAGACCGTCAATGTCTGGACGATAGGCGGAAGGTTTCGCGGTCGGGCTCATCATGATTTCACAACCAGTAAGACAGGCCTGAGCCCTGCCGCAACGCCATTGACCGACATCCTGGAAAAAGACAACGCGGACATCCTTGATGAATCTGCGGTTGCAGGCCGGGGGCTTTTTCGGGAAAAGGACGGAAGCGACCTCAAGACAGCCCCAGTGACCGACCTCCCCACCATCGTCTTCCTCCAGAAATCCGCAGGCCGCGGCGGCGCCAAGAGCCGTCTGCTGGACACGCTGGGGGCCTTGCAACACGGCGCAGCCTGCAGGCTGCTCGTCGTGTGCTCCGAGGAGGGCGAGTTCACCCGCCATTGTTCCGACATCGGCGTGCCGGTGCTTTTTCACCGGCTTCCCGAATGGCGGAAGCTGAAGGGCCGCCTGACTTTTGGTTCGGCCATGCGTTCACTCGCCACCCGCCTGGCCGGGGAGGACGTCCGCTGGGTGGTGAGCAATGAAATGTGGTGGGCGCCGCATGCCGCCGCCGTGGCGACAAGGATCGGCGCCAGGTCAGCCGCCATCCTTCGCGACGGCATCGCCGACGCCGTGAAAGGGAGAAAGTACCGCCTGCATCGCTGCGACCTCATCCTGCCACTTTCACGCCAGATCGAACGCGGGCTCGACAAGGACCCCGGGTTGAAAAGCCGAGCCCGTCTCTTCCATGACGGACTCATCCTGCCGCCGCAAAGGCCGGAATCCGACGCGCTTCTGGACGCCGCCATGCACCCGGTAAACCCGCAGGTGAGGCGCTGGCTGCTGGTCATCGGCCGCGTGCAGCCGCGCAAACGCCAGGAGGACGCCGTGCGCACCCTGAAAGCACTGATGGATCTCGGACACCAGGACCTCGGACTGCTCGTCGCCGGTGACTGCGATGCAGACTACGAGCCGGTCATGCGCTCGGCCATGCAGGAATGCGGCGTCACGGACCGGGTGGTCATGCTTGGCAACTTCAGCGACATCCGCTCGCTCTTCGCACGCGCCGACGCCTGCCTTCTCACCAGCCTGCGCGAAGCCCTCCCCGGCTCGGTCATCGAATCCTTCCTCTCCGGAAAACCCTGCTTCATGTATCCCTGCGAGGGCGCCGAGGACATCTTCGGACCTCACCAGGAGCCGTTTGTCAGCACCGCGTTCGACCCCCGCATGCTGGCGGAGAAGATGGACCGGCTGCTCGGAAAGCCCGAGGTCCTGGCTGCCGAAACCCGCGCGCTGCAGGCTCGCGCGCAATCGCTCTTCTCCATCGAGGCCCATCTGCAAAGCCTGTCCGATCTTCTGGGCATCGGATTAAAAACCCCGACCTCGACCAAGACGCCATGAGCCGACCCCTGGTGATCTACGGCGCCTTCGGCAGGCGCAGACTGGAGCGTTCCTTCAAGGACTGGAGCAGGGCCGTCGTCTATGAAAACGACGCCCGCGTTCCGGACTCCATCCGCATGCAGGCGGCGGCCGTGATCTCACCCGAACCCACCTATCCGGGAGAGACGGTCGCCCGGCTTAACCAACAATTGGAAGACCTGTTGGACGCCTTCCTGGACGACCTTGCGCCGATGCCGGACCTGGAGACCGGGCGTGTCTTCCGCAGCGCCTGCATGAGCATGGAGGGCATGCGCATCGTCATGCCCTGGCTGAGGGCGCTGGAGGAGGCGCGCCGCGTCATCGCCTCCGGCCCCTTCAGCGAGCTGATCATCAGCCCCGGCTGCGGGCTCTGCATCCCCGCCTGGGAGCAGGTCGCGCTCAGCCTCGGCGTTCCCGTTCGCGTACTCGACCTCGACGGCCCGGAGCCTCCCCTGGCCTGGATGCTGCGCCGACGCATCCAGCGATGGTATCACATGCGCGGCAGGAAGCCGCCAAAGAGCCGGGTGTTCAAGCTGCCGGAGTTCCAGCCCGGCGACGAACTGCTGTGCGTGGACGGCCGGGTGGAGGTCATCCTTGGCGAAGCCGGGGCCGCCGCCGGCTGGAGACGCGCGCCGGCGTTCACGGCAGGCGACGAAAAGGCCCTGGACACGCTTCGTGCGTCCTATCTGGACTGGTGGAAGCAATGGTGGTTACGCTGGGATCAGGCGCATGCCACCGAAGGCCCGCTGTCCGCCCATCACGCCCTGAAACGCCTGGGCGAGTGGTCGGCTCAGGAGGTCTATCCACGCAGCCTCCTGGCTCTTCAGCAGGCCCGCGAGCATCTGAAGCGGCTGAAGCCGAGGCGCATCCTGGTCGGCACCATGTACGGCAAAGTCGAGCTGATGTGGGTTGTGGCCGCCAGGGAGCTCGGCATCGAGGTCGGCGCCTACACGCTCGACGACGCCATTCATCCCAGGCTCTGCTTCCAGCCCGACTTCCTGTTTTTCGACGACCAGCGGCAGCAGGTCTTCGCCACGGAACGCGGCATTCCTGAAAGCAGGATGGTGCCGGTGCGCACTCACCGGCTTCCCGCAGCGGCTCCACGCTCGGCGGGCGTCAGCAAACGTCCGCTCGTGGTCATCGCGGACACCTCCTATCATGGCGTCAACGCCTCCCCGTCCCCGATGATCAGCTTCTGGGCCCTTGAGGTTGTCGTCGAAGCCGCAAGGCAGCTGCCAGGCTGGGACTTCGCCTTCAAGTTCCACCCCATCAAGGAACGTCCGAAGCCGCTGTTCAACTACGACGGCTGCCATCACCCGCACATCTACGAACGCGAAAGGCACTTCCGATCCCTGCAACCTCCGGCCAATGTCCGTGTCACCGCGCCGGAGGAGAGATTCTCCGACTTCATGGGCACGGCGGATGTCGTTCTGCACATCTACTCGTATGCCGCCATCGAGGCCATGGCCGCCTCCATCCCGGCCGTCCTGCTGGCCACGCGCAACGACGACCCCAACGTGGCGTGGCGCTGCATGAGGGACGCCGAAGTGCTGCCCTTGGCGACCGATGCCGCCGAACTGGTGCAGACCCTCAGAACCTTGCACGAGGACGGCGCGCACCTGAAGCAGGTCCTCGAGGCCCAGAAGCGTTTCCTGAAGGTCTTCCACCGCCCTGAAGGCACCACACTGGCGGAGGCGACGGGGACCCGCTGGCCTGCCAGGGACACTCAGCTCCGAAGCTGACGCCACTCATCGAGCACTGCGGAAAGCGGCACGGCGGAGGTGGGCGGCAGGCGTTCCTGAGAATGATCAAAAGCGCTGACAGAGCGGTTGCGCGGGGTCGGCCAGTGCCACTTGCCCGGGGCCACAGGCCCGAAGATCACCAGCGTCGCAACGCCCATGGCCTGGGCAATGTGGGCCGCCGAACCATCGACGCACACCACGGCCTGCGCCCTGCCCAAAGCATGAAGGTACTGCTTCATCGAGGTCCTGCCGGCAAGGTTCACCAGGCCGGACGGGGCGGCGGCGGCGATGGCTGCGCAGTGTTCGCGCTCCGCCTCCGTAGTTCCGCCGGTCATCACCCAGGTGATGCCCTGGGTTTCTCCCGCCTCCAGAAACCCCTTCCAGGCATCCACGGTCCAGAACTTCGTCGGCCAGGCCGCCGTGGGATTGATGAGGCAGTAAGGCCCCTCAGGCAGTTCCGGATGCCGCCATTCCTCCGGCGGCTGATTGAGCCGTGAGGGGGCAAAGACGGCGTCATCCCCTCCAAACACCCGCCAGAAATAATGCGCCCAGTGCTCGAACAGGATGATCGGCTCCACCTTCACCTCATGAAAGACGAGCCGATACCACCAGCGGATGCGGTTCGCATGAATCACCAGCAACCGCTTCCGGGCCGCCCGGGCCTTCAGCGCGGCCAGCACGGCCTTGGAACTCCAGCTGGTGACCCAAAGTTCGTCCGGCCGCTGCTTGATGTCCGGCCCCCAGACGGCGCAAGGCATCAGCTCCACCAGAGGACGGAAGGCCTCCCGGACATAAAGAGCACAGGGCCTGCCATCACGCTTCGACAGCAGCCTAGTCAGCGGCTCCAGCAGCGTGACATCCCCGAGCTGCTTGTCGCTGAGGATGGCCGTCTGGCGCGTGGCCGCATTGGGGGAGGAACTCATGCCACGCTCCGATAAATGGCCTCCATGGCAGGGCAAGCAGAATGTCCCCGCCTCCGCCCGCTCCTTCCATCTGGACAAAGGAGCACGGGCCGTCTAAGCACACAGGCCAGCCTCATGCCGGACCGTCCACGCACCCGCATCGCCCTTTATGGTGACTCGCTTTCCCTGCCCCGCCCAGGAGTGGTGGCAAACGGCCAGCGCTACATCATGCGGATTCATGACCGGCTCGAGGAACGGCTGGGCATGACGGTCGATGTTTTGGACCGAGGTGAAGGCGGCGGCTCCATCTCCATGCTGAAGGCCCGCGTCGTCCATGACAAGGGCTACTACAAGGAGCCCGGCTTCCTGGCCGTCATGCAGTCGGGCATCGTGGACTGCGCGCCGCGCCCGGTCGACGAATCCACGCGCATCAAGATCAGCCGTCTGCCCTCCTTCATCCGCAAGCGGGTCATCAAATACCTGCACAACAACCGCACGCGCCTGCTCCTGCGCCGTTTCTTCGTGCGCACCAGCCCCTCGCTCTTCCTCAGCGAGTACCAGGAGGCCCTGAAGTGGCTGAAGCTCCATTACGAGCACCTGTTCTGCATCAACATCTGTCCCTCGCCGGAGTCGTATGAAAAAGTCTCGCCCGGCGTGACACGTCAGGTCGCGGCCTACAATGAGCTGGTCCGTGAAGTCGCCAGCTCCGCGGGTGCACGCCTGGTGGATGTGCACTCCATGATCCAGCACGGCGGTGACATCTATGACTTCATCCTGCGCGAGGACGACCATCACATCACGCCGTGCACCCACGAATGGATCGCGGACAACATCCTCACGCAGCTTGGCACAGACGCCCTGCCATCCACCCATCCCTCCCGAGCATGATCAAAGCAGCAGTCATTGGAGTCGGCCGCATGGGCCGGAAGCATGCAGTGGCCCTCAAGGCCGCTGGTCTCGACCTTTGCGGTGTCGCTGACGGGCTGGAAGCCTCGCTGCAGGCCGCCCGCGACGAGCTGTCCATCACCCCCGGCCAGTGCTTCCAGGATCCCATCGAGATGATCCGCACCGTGAAGCCGGACTTTCTCTGTGTCGCCACCACCGCGACCAGTCATGCCGAGCTGACCTGCCAGGCCGCGGAAATGGGTGTCCGCCACATCCTTTGTGAAAAACCGATGGCCACCTCCGTGGCCGACTGCGAGCGCATGATCGCCACCTGCGAAAAACACGGCGTCACCCTCGGCGTGAATCATCAGATGCGCTTCATCTCCCAGTACATGCGCCCGAAGGAGATCGTCGAATCCGAGGCGCTGGGCGGCTTCTGCGGCCTGCATGTGATCGCCGGCAACTGCGGCCTGGCGATGAACGGCACGCACTTTGTCGAACTCATGCGCCTCATGGCCGGCCCCACCGAGGAGGTCACCGCCTGGTTTTCACCGGACATCACACCGAATCCGCGCGGGCCTGAGTTTGAAGACCGCGCCGGATTCATCCGGCTGCGCACCGTGACGGGAAAACGTCTGCACGTCGAGGCCACCTCCGACCAGGGGCACGGCCTGCTGCTTTGTTATTCCGGACGCAGCGGCCAGGTCGTCGTCGACATGCTGACGGGCTGGATGCGCGTGAACTGCCGCAAGGAGGAGCACCGCGCCAAGCCCACCACCTTGTACGGCCTGCCCTGGGACTCCTGGGAGGAGAAGCTGGTCATGACCGATGTCGAGACGGCCACCCGGAAGGTGATCGAGCACATGCTCGCCGGCTCCGGCCATCCCAACGGCCAGGACGCCATGCATTCCGTCAAGACGCTCGTGGCCGCCCATGCCTCCGCAGCACTCGGCGGGGTGCCCGTGCCCCTGGACCAGCCCACCTGGCATGACCACCGCTTCCCCTGGGCCTGAAAGCAGCTTCCCATTGACGCATGAGCGCAGACTCCTCCCATTCGCCCTCTGGCCTTCCACGCCCTCTGAACGTGGCCTTTGTGGGCGCCGGACCGACAGGCAGGGCCCATGTCCTGGCCTTCCGGGATGTTCCGGGCGTCCGTCTGGCCGGCATCATGAATCGCTCACGCGCCAAGGCGGAGGCTGCAGCCGCCGAGCTTGGGATTGAATCCGTTCACGACAGCATCGCCGAGCTTTATGTAAAGACTCGTGCCGACCTCGTCGTGGTGACGGTCTCCATCCTCTCCGCACGCGCCGTGCTTCAGGAATGCCTCGCGCATCCCTGGGCCATCCTGGTGGAAAAACCGCCGGGCATTGACATGACCGAGGCCGAGGACCTGCTGTCGGAGGCCCAACGCCGGGGTGCGCGCATCTATGTCGCCATGAACCGCCGCGCCATGTCATCCACACGCCACGTGATGGATGACCTAACCGACAATGCCGAACGCCGGTTCATCCAGGTCTGCGGCCAGGAGGACTGTGACCGGCTTGCCACCGTGCATCCGCCCGAGGTCGTCTCCCGGGCGATGTACGCCAACTCCATCCACTGCATCGACTACCTGCGCATCTTTGGGCGTGGCGAGATCACAAACGTCCAGGTGGCCGGCCGCTGGGATCCCGTGGCGAAGACTCCCGTCTCCGCCTGGATCACCTTCAGCAGCGGCGACATCGGCTCCTACATCGGCGTGTGGGACGCGCCGTCGCCCTGGTCGGTGTCCGTGACCACGGCCTCGCGCCGCTGGGAAATGCGCCCCTTGGAGAAGGCGGCGCTGCAGTTGCGCGGCCAGTTCACCCTGACTCCCCAGGAGCCGCACGAATGGGACCGCCTCTACAAGCCCGGCTTCCGCTGGCAGGCCGAGCAGGTCATACGAGCCGTCTCCGGACTGCCCAACCAGGCCGTGACGCTGGAGGACGCCGTCGCCACGATGGACCTCATCACCAGGATCTACTCCTGAATCACTGTTCAAGGCAGGGCATCGTCCCCGCCCTTCTGGCGGCCTCGTTGATGCCTTCGGAGAGGCTCACTTTGGAAGCCCAGAAATAATCGTCCTGGTAGCGGTGCTGCTGACGGATGTGCGCCTGCCGAAACTCCCTGGAGTCGGCGAGTCGGCGAAGTGCGCCGACGAGATCCTCCACCGTGTCAGCCTGCAGGGTCTGCATCCAGTCCTGCATGTTCGGAAAGGTGATGGATTCCGGAGCATGATGGCTGAGAAAAACCACGGGGATGCCGAAGTGGAAGGCCTCCTGGCCGGTGAGGGAGATGGTGTTGAGCAGCACCGCCGCCTGCCTCAGGCAGTCCTGCATGTCCGCCTCGGGAGGGATCAGCGCGAAGTTGCGCGGAGGCCGCAACGACCGGATGAAGTCCGTCTTGATCCGCACCTCCATCTCATCCATGCCCAGGAAGCTGCGCTGCTCGGACTTGGGAACGCGCAACGGATGGAACTTCACCTTGAAGTCGTAGTCAGGCAGGCGCCGTGCAGCCTCGATCAAAAGCCGGTAAAGACGCAATCCTTCCTGAGGGTCGTTCATCAGGCTCATGGAATCCGCCAGCAGGGCCATCGGCCGGCGAGCCTTGAAGGAGGCCTCCGTCTCCGCCTCCGTGCGCCGCGGCTCCGCAGGAACACGGTGGCAGCGTACATCGATGATGCGCTCCCGGGGATAACCCGCCTTGAGCACGCGGGAAAGGCCTCGTGCGCCGTCGAGCAGCAGGAAGTCCGGACAGTAGGTGATCATGGGATCCGCCAGGCAGTCATAGGTGTAGCCCGCCACGGGAATGCCCAGATCGGCGGCGGCCAGGCACCAGATGACCTCCTCCTCATTGATCTGTGTGTCGGCGATGATCAGCGACGGACGCCTCTCCTGAAGCCAGGCCCTGGCCCTGGCCTTCAAGGCCATCCAGCGCGGATAGACCTGGGTGGTGTAATGCGCGCCCATCTCCTCAAACACCTGCCTGAACGTCCCCAGAAATGGCTCGGCCCCGGGCTTGCAGCCTGGAATCAGCACCTCGCGCTCCCAGGACTTCCACCAATCCGCAAACCGCGCCGTCTCCGACGCCAGAACGGCCGAGTCCGGCTCTCCGAGCTCCTCCAGGGAGGCGTTGATGACGCGGAAATCCGGCAGCTTCTCCTCAAGCATCAGCAGGTGCCGCATCCTCCGTGTCACGCACACGGCGAGGGGCAGGCCTGCCTCCTCACGGGCAGGCCTGGCCGCCCTTGCCGCAACGCTGACGGACTTCGCCTTGTTTTTACTGATCCTCTTGCAGCGCCACCGCTCGATCCTTCGAGCAAGCGTCCTGCCGCGCCACTCCGGCTCGAGCACCACGGTTTCAAGGTGGTTGTCACGCGCCACCTCCTTCCAGAAGCCAAAGTTCACACCGCTGCCCGCGGTGATCACGATGCGGTCAAACTTAAAGCGCCGCCAGAGGCAGTCACGCACCCTGGAATTGACGATCCGGGTGAAGCAAAAATCCTGAAACCCACCCACCAGCGCAGCCTTGCGCATCACGCTGTCCCCCGGCCTGTCACCAAGCTCGGCACGATGTTTCAGGAAGTGCGACATCAGGCGCGCCACATCGCCACGCACCACCTCGATCTCCTCGTAACTGATGAAGTCCGCCGGCTTCAACCAGGCGGTCGCCTGGGGAACGCTGGAATGATCCAGCAGCGTGTCATATTCCAGCATCACCAAGCCGCCCTTTTCGCCGGCAAGCTGGCGCTTCATGGCCTTCGGAGCCAGGGCGCCCGTGATGAAGAGGGTCAGGGACATGACTTCAAACGCTGCGGAAGACCGTGTCATGAATCACCGGGCGTTTCTCGATGATCCGAAGGTTGGGCGTGCGTCCCACGACCGTGCAGCCGGCGGGCACCTTTTCATTCACCAGCAGGCTGCCGGCCCCGATGCAGACATTGTCACCAATCTCGCAGGCCCCCAGGACGGCGGACTGTGCGCACAAGATCACATGGGAGCCGATCAGCGGATACTCGCCTCCACGATTGCCGATGGTGCAGCCCTGCATGACCACGAGGGGACCGCGATAGGTCGCCCGGCCGATCACGCTGCCCACCGGATGCGCCAGCCAGCAGGCGCCGGGAAGCTGCACCTGATGATACAGGTCAAGCCCGTGCAGGGCCTTGTTCAGCAGATAGGACTTGTCGGCCAGATCGCGGAGGCCTGCCCTGCCCGCCTCATGCCCCAGCCTGTAAAGAAGCAGGGCGTACTGGTCGCCATGAAGATGATTCAGCCTCACCTGCCCGTCCTGCCAGAAGCCCGGGTTGTGATAATGGGACAGGCCATCCTCAAAAGCCGGGAGCAGCCCATCCAAAAGCGTGACAATGGCCTCCGCGTCCACGTCGGCACCGTCGGGGAAGAACTGGTTGATCTGACGGGCGATGTAGGCGCCGAGCCGGGGGATGGGAAGCGAGGTCAGCATAATCTTCAGCAGACAAGGTCATGACGACGCAGCAGCGCCAGGCTTTCCTCCACGGACTGGGCGGACGCGCCGCAGCGGGCCGCGATGGCGCCCACGTCCTGATGCCCGTCAACCTGGTCCATGATGCTGAAAAAGTGACGGTGCACCTCCGGCTGGGCCGTGGGGTCGATGTGGATGCCGTAACGGGAGCAGAAGACCTCTCCCCTGAACTTTGGCAGCGGAATCCCGTTCGACTCCCAGGCGTCGATCATCTTCATGACCAGATCCACGCTGGCGTCCAGGTGCTGCGAGGAGACATGCGCGACATCATCCAGGCTGGAATGGTACTCGCGGTAGGGCCAGTCCGGATGACTGCGCGGCAGCACGCGTGAGAGCGACAGCATCGGCACGCGCAGGCCGGGGCCGTTGAACTGCCGTTCATCATTGCCGATCACCCGCCGGAAGGGGGCGGTCCAGCCGTCCGGCGCATGTTTTTCAAAAGCCGCCTTCAGGCAGCGGGCTGCCGGGGCCGATTCATCAAAAGGCATCTGCAGGGCCGGCGCATTCGGCAGACTCAGCATCTCCAGGAACAGACCTCCGTGCAGGTCTGGCACCAGATTCGGGTGCCGGGAAAGCCAGGCGGCCGATCCCACGGTTTCCGGAAGGATGAGCAGCCGGTAGGTGTAGCGCAGGTTGCTGCGGGCGAACAGACGGCGCATCACCTCGATGCCCGTGACAACTCCGCTCAGATCATCCGCCGCCTGGGCCGGATGGCAGAGGTGCGCGCACAGGACAAAGGAAGCGTCCGAGCGGCCTTTGGCGACGACTTCGCCGACTTTCAGGTGGCCGTAGCTGGTGTCCGTGCGGATCACCACACGATACTCGGCGTCGTTGAGCGCATCGCGCTGACGCTGGGTGCAGCACAGACCCCAGTCACGCTGGTAGTATTTGAAGGCAAAAGGCACGGCGTCCTCAAGGCGAGCATGCACATGGAGGTGCCTCATCAGCTCATCACGACCGACCACTCCATCGAAGGGCATGGAGTAGGACATGACATGCAGGGGATGATCCTTGTCGGAGAACAGCACACGACCGTCCAGCGTCTGAAGCGAGGCCTCCCGGCAGGTCCATCGTTCCGGCATCAGCCAGGTCGAGCACTCCGTGCCGCTGGCAAACTTGTGGAGGGTCATCGGCACCTGCCCGGCGAGGGCGTCGAGCGCGATGTCATAGTCCTGCGAGACGATCTCGCGGCGCAGAGGCGCCAGGGTCTCCATCATCTGCATCGGCGTCGCGCCGGATGGCAGCGAAACCTCCGCCGCAGGCAGATTGGTGCGTGCGTCCTCAAGCGCCACAAGCTCGGCCTCGGCCAGCGGCGGCCCCTTGGCGGACAGCCATGGATCCGCCTGGAAGGCCTCCAGGCCAAGCTGCGTGTATTCGGCGCAGCCGATGACGCAAACCTCACCACGCCCGACCTTCGCCGACAGGCAGAGGCCGCGGTCGCGTGCCAGCTTTTCCAGCGGAACTCCATTGGGCGCGCAGTTGTCCTGGCGGGGGGCGCAGGAGTAAGTCCAGGTCTGGCGCGTCTGCTCGCCATTGATCCTTACGCTGCCGGTGAAGAGCTTGCGAAAGCGGAAGGGCACGCCGGCCTTTTCCTCGATGTAATGACGAAAGGTGGCCCAGAACAGGCCGAGACCGATCATGACGATCTTGCCGCCGCCTTCCGCGAGCCGGTCATAAATGCTTCCAGGGCCGTAGCAGGTGCGTGGCAGGTCGGACAGCAGGGCCTGCGCCTTCGGGCCGATGCCGCTGACCGCGAGCATCGGGTCGGCCGAACGAAGCGCCCCGGGCTGCAGCCGCGCATGCTCGGTGAAGTCGCCTAACGTTGAAGGTGTCAACGCCGGGTCAAAGGTCTCGCCCTTGCCGATGGAGTAGCTGTAGGTGGGAACCAGCACGGTGCCCGCCGGCCCCACGGCCTCGAACAAGGCGTCAAGCGCCGTCGAGCAGGCGTCGGGCATGGACCTGCCACGCTCGGGATAACCCAGCCTGCCGAGGCTGGCGTGCACGAAGACCACGTCGCCCTCGACGACACCGGCGGCGCGCAGGGCCTGGACGAGCTCTCCCTGCGTGTAATGATGCTTCACGGAAGGAGTCATGCGGCGGTCTCGGCGAGCTTCAGTTCAAGCAGCAGCCAGACTGGAAACTCGCTGGCAAAGACGGCGTCACGCTGCGGAACATGCGGGTCCTCACGGCTGGACGCAGGCTCCTCGACGCCGGTGATGACAAAACCGGACTCCAGGAAGGGCCGCGCCAGCACGCTGAGCGGCGGGTTGATGCGCCAGTGGGTGTGAAGATATTCGGTCATCACCGTGAAGGGCCGGGCCGGGTCGCCCAGCCAGGGCTGCACATAGAAAACCGGGTGAGGCTCCAGGGACAGGAAAGTTCCGCCGGGCTTCAGCAGCCGCTTCACATCGGCGATGAAACGGGCGAGGTCGAGCGGCTTGCCGGGTTCATAGGGCACGAAATAAAACAGCAGCGCATCACTCATGTAGATGCAGTCGAAGGATGCGGCGGGCAGGGCGTCAAGAGCGCCCGGCGTGTTCAGCTCGAGCACCTGGAAGGTGGCGTCACCCTCCGCACGCTCCGTGGCGAGCCGGATGTATTCTTCGTTAGGATCGACTCCGAGCACGCTGGCTCCGAGGCGCGCCATTTTCTGGGCGATGGTGCCGGCGCCGCAGCCAAGATCCAGCACGCGCATCCCCGGCTTCATGCGGCGGGGCAGCCATTCGTCCAGGAAGCGGTCCTGCACGGCGCCGTAGAGGTTGTCCTTGCGGATGGCGGCCAGATCAGGCGTGAACTTCTGCTGCAGCCACCAGGCCGCAGGGTCACGACGTTCAAACGCGATGAGCTGCTGGCCGAGCTGCTGGTGATAGGTGCCAAAACGCTGGCGGTCGAGCAGCGACTTCTTGAAGTCAAAACGCGCGCGGTAGGCGTCCAGGTCGTCGATGACCAGGCAATGGTCCTTGAGCAGCTTCAGCAGCGCCGGATGATCCACGTGCTCCGGGTCACCCCAGGTGGCGGCGTCACGCTTGTAACGTGACGGATCGGCGAGCAGGCCGTCGATGTGCGAGAACCTCCAGATCTTCCAGACGCGGTAGGTTTGCGTCGTTGCCTTGTCGGGATCGGCCAGGACCGACATCACCTCGGGCCCCGCGCCCATGCACTGGCGGGTGTGGACGTTCATGAGAACCCAGCGGTCCGGATGCGTCGCCGGGCTTTCCAGGAAGGAGATGAGGTCCGGGCAGGGCTGGCTCATGCGGTGGCGCGAAGTTTTTCAATCACCTGAACAAGGCCGCCGACGGTCTGAAACTGCTCCGACTGCATGTCATCGGCTTCAAAGCGGATGCCGAAGCTGTCCTCGAAGTGGGAGATCATGTCGATGATGCCCATGCTGTCGATGACCTTGGCGTCGAGGTAGGCGCAGGCGAGCTTTTCCTGTTCCGAGGAGCCGGGAAGGCCGCCGCGGGAGTCGAAGAATTCGAGGACGGTTTGAGTGACGTTCATAAGTGTTGGATCAGCGTTCGATGGCAATGACACGAGCCGGGGCGCCGTCGGAGCCGAGAATGTTCAGCGGCAGCACGACAAGCTCGACCTCGGGGCGGGACAACTGGCGGAGGTTCGTGCAGTATTCAACAAAGACGACACCAGCGCTGAGCATGATTTTATGGAGGGGCGAGTCCTTGGGACCGGTGCGGCCGTTGTCGGGGCTGTCCACCTGGGGCGTGTCCATGGCGAGCACGCGGACGCCGCGCTCCACCAGCCAGTGACCGGCCTCCTCGGTGATGTAGGGCTGCTCGGTGTAGTATTTCATCGTGCCCCAGTGATCGGACCAGTCAAAGCGCAGGATGAGGCGCTCGGGCCGCTCATCCCCGAGCCGCTGCTTGAAGTCCTCGACGCCGAACTCCTGCTTGGGAAGGGTCACGGGCGTGAAGTTCAGCACGCGTGCCGGCCCCACCAGCCACTCCAGCTTGATCTGATCAATGGTTGGGCCGTTGGGAATGAAATGGCGCGGTGCGTCGATGTGGGTGCCGCAGTGCGTGCCCATGGTGATCTTGCGCGTCTCACGGTTTTCGATGCCGAAACGTCCGAGCTGGGTGATCTCCACGACGGGATGCCAGTGGACGGGGAAGGTCGTCATGCCTTCGTGGATGGGGTAGCTGAGGTCGATGATGCGCATGGGATCAGGATTCGGATGGCTTGGGGGCGAATTGACGGCGGATCTTGGCCGGGGTGCCTGCGGCGAGCGAATAGGGCGGAACGTCCTCCTTCACCACGGAATGCGCGGCCACCACGGCATGCCTGCCGATGGTCACGCCTTCCAGGATCGAGCAGCGGATGCCGATCCAGACATGGTCGCCGACCTTCACCGGCCTGCCCTTGGAGGGCGGCAGCAGGACGGGCGGAAGCTCCACCTCTTCAAAGAGATGATGGCAGTCGGAGACAAACAGGTCGGAAGCGGTCATCACATGCCGGCCAAACTCGACCGACTGCGTGCAGATGATGAAGTAGCGATCGCCGATCGTGGTGCCGTCACCGAAATAAAGATCAGCCGGGCGATCTTCATCCCAGCCGGTGAAGTCAAAGGTGCCGGCGAGCTCCGGGTAATGCTGACGGGCGAGCTTCCCGCAGGCCCCGCCAAAGGCCTTCTTGGGCAGCATGACGATCTTGCCATAACGGCCGAAGCTGACCCAGTTGCCGATGCTGATGCACTCCGGGAAAGAGATCTCGCAGGGCGTGCGGATCTTCGACATCGTGCCGAAGTAGCGAAAGCCGTCCTTGGCCTCCTCGGGCAGCACGGCGAAGGAGCCATCCTCGATCATGGTGCGCTTTTTCGCGGCCACGGCGGAGGCATGACGGCCGGAGATTTCATCCAGGACAATCCGCCCGTCACCGCCCAGCGGCAGCCAGCCCGAACGAACGATTTCGACTTCGGCAGGCAGCCCAAGCTCGGTCAATGCACAGGACACATCCGCACGCAGCAGGCGGACATCATCCACCTTCTCACCGAGGAATTCCGCCAGCAGAACCGGTGTCGGCGGATGGCCCCCATCAGCGGCAGGCTCCAGAAACCAGGCCATGCGCGCGCCTTGAAACTGGGGAAAGCGCCCGGCAAGGGCCATGAGGCTCTTGTCATCATAAGGGTGGCCGGGCTGGGACATGAACAGGGTTTATCTGAGTGTCTGGAAGATTTCAACCATGACGCCATCCGGCCCCTCGATCAGGTCCAGCAGCATCGGCTTGCCACCGATCTCCTCCTCCATGGTTCCGGTGGAGGCCATGGCCCCGCCTTTTTCAAAGATCCGCTCCCGGTCCTTTTCGAACTGCGTGCTGACCATGGACAGCACCCGAAAGCCGGGCCCGTCCAGCAAGGCGGGCGAAGTTTCCTCCACGGGCAGCAGCAGCATTCCTGCGCGCCATTGAGGCATCAGGCTGGGGAACTCCAGCCGCATGGCGGCAGGCACGGGCGACGGCAGGCTGGACCGGCGAAAGCCGAAACCCGCCTCCCAGAAACGGCTGGCGGCAGCCAGGTCCGTCACACGATGCACGATCAGGCTGGGCTGGGGCGCCTCCTCCGAAACCCACAAAGGACCGGTGAGCCCTTCGATCCAAAGCTCACTCACCCCAGGCAAGGGCGAGGGACGGACATCGACAGCCCTGCCCGTCCAATCACCTGTCGGCAGGATGACCTGCAGCGGCGCGGGCAGACCCGCAGGAGCAGGCTCGGCATAGTGGATCAGTTCCAGCGGCACGCCCGTGGCGGCGTTGAGAAAGACCAGGGAAAGGTCCTGCGAGGCTGTGCAAAGATAGGGCTTCTTGCCTGCAAAGACCGGCAGGTGATGCTGCTCAAAGCGGAGCTGCCAGCCCATCGACTCGAACAACGCCCGGTCTCGGGCCGCATCCGAGCTGCCGAGCACCATGTGACTGACGCCAAGAATCATGCCGGGGTCATCAGCAGAGCCCTGACCTCACGGTTGAGGATCTTGCCGGTGCTGCCGAGCGGGAATTCCTCCACCTGCCTCAGCCGGGTCGGCACGGCGGCCTGGGCCAGGAGCCTGCGGCAGTGGGTGAGGATGTCCGACTGCTCGTCGGCAAGCTGCAGGCCAGGTTTCAGGCGCAGCGCCGCAGCCACCTCCTCGCCGTAAAAGTCATGGGGAATGCCCACCACCACGGCATCCTCGACGGACGGGTGATTCAGCAGCACCTCCCGGATGCCGCGCGGGCTGAGGTTCTGGCCACCGCGGATGATGAGGTCCTTCTTGCGGCCGGTGATGAACACATCGCCGTCGGCATCCATGAGCCCGATGTCGCCGGTCGGGAACCAGGCGGCTTCATCCAGCGTCTGGACCTGCAGGCTCTCCGCATCCAGGTAGCCGAGCATCCGGCAGCGGGTGCGGACCATGAGCTCGCCCTCGGAACCTGCGGCGGTTTGAAACACTCCTTGTTCGTCCGCCACCGCCAGCTCAACGCCCTCAAGCAGCCGGCCGACGGCGTTTTCCTTCCTGGGATGAGACGGCGTGTTGGCGCAGAGGATGAGCAGTTCGGAAAGGCCGTAGCTCTCCATGCATTCGACGCCGTAACGCGCCTCAAAGTCCTTCTTCAGCTTCAGGGCCAGCGGCGCGGTGCCGACGCAGACCGTGCGCACGTTTTCTCGGCAGTAACGATGGCCGTCCTGGTCACGGTCCATGCGCAGCAGCGAGGCCATCATGGTGGGGGAGAGCCAGAGCGTGTTCGCCTGGTGGTCCTTCACGGGCTTCCAGAAGTTCAGGATCGTCTGCGCGGTGAAGGCACAGGTGAGCACGACGCTGGATCCGGCCATGAAGGGCGACATGAGCGTGTTCAGATAACCGCTGCTGTAGGCCATCGGCCAGAGATGCAGGAAGCGGTGGTCCGGGCCGAAGCCCATGGCCTTGTTGAAGGCGAGGGCATTGCCAAACTCCGAGCGGACGCAGTGCACGACGCCCTTGGGCATGCCGGTGGTGCCTGAGGTGAACAGGATCAGCAGCAGGTCATCATCCGACACGCCGGCCAGCGGCGTGATGCCGGCGTCCGGCTTCACGGAATCGAGGTTCCAGGTCTCCTCGGCGTCCTCGGGATGGAAGCTCTGCTCCTGACCGAGCGACACACGCACCTGGCGGAGCGACGGCATTTTCTGCGTGGCCTGAAGAACGATGGAGCGGGTGCAGCGGGAGAAGAGCACCAGGCGCACGCCGCTGTGCTCCAGGATGTAGGTGATCTCGCTGGTGTGCAGGGCCTGGTTCACCGGCACGGCCACGGCACCGAGGAAGAGGCAGCCGAAGTAGAAGGCGACAAACTCCGCCGAGTTCGCCAGCAGCAGGCCGACACGGTCGCCCTTGCCCACGCCTTCAGCCTTCAGCAGAGAGGCGGCGCGCAGGCCCCAGTCATGCATTTGGGCGAACGTCCAGGTCCGCTGGGTCATGGACTCGATGAGGAAGACGCGGTCCGGATCCCTCCGGAACACGGCTTCGATCTGGCGGACGATGGCGTCGGAGTCAGGCATGAAATCGAGTGGGTTGGGCTCCAGTCTAATCAGCGGCCGGCCTCGTTGCGGATGTGCGAGGCAAGAATTTTCTGACCGACATCGTCCACGCGTTTCTGCAGCCATCCGAGGGCGCCGCCGAGGCGGTTGAAGACGGTGCTGACGACCCCGATGGTGTCGAGGGTCCGGGCCTGGTTCTGCACCGCCAGATCTTCGGCGAGCAGCTTCACCAGCTGGTCGCGGGTGGAGAGGTAACGTTCCGCGATGGCCTGCACCAGGCGCTGACGGGGCTGGCGGGTGTTGTCACCGGTGAGGTAGATGTTCACCGCCGGGTTGAGCTGCTCAAACTCGTCGGGATCGAGCGGACGCAGGCGGTAGTTCAGGCGGCTGTGACGGCGCTCCTGCGCGGCGAGAGCGAGAAGGTCCTTCAGGTCGCGGTCGAGAAGCTGCAGGAACTGGCGTGCGAGCACCTCCATGAACGGGCCTTCCTCGGTCGCCTCCTGGAGGAACCAGTTGGTACCCTGCTGATCCTTGTTGAAGCCGGCGAATTCCAGGAAGGTCGTGGAATCGAAGCCGGAGAGGCGCAGGCCCGCGGCGATCTCCACGATGGACAGCGTGCGGTCATCCAGGCGGGCCAGAAGATAGCCGGCCATGGCGGCGGCACCAGCGGGCTCCGGCTTGCGCACATGACTGCAGAGATGCGCCACCTTCTGATCCATTGTCATGCTGGCGAACTGTGGCACACTGGCGGCACGGTGCATGTCATCCGCATAAATCAGCGCCTGAGCCAGAGGATTGAGCGTGTGGGTGGCCGGATGAAAGGTCTCCTTGCCCATGAAGGGGCCGTTGCTCGTCATGCTGGCCTTGAGAATCTCATAGCAACGGTTGCCGTTGGCATAGGAGCTCGAACCCAGGCCGACGTAGGCGGTGCCGCGGCCGGAGAGATGTCGCTCCACCACCACACCAAGGAGCTGGGCCAGCGACTGGAGATTGGCGAGGTCAAAGACGCCGTGAATGCGGGTGGGGATGTCCTTGCCAAGCTGCTGACGGCTCAGGAAGGCGTCGATGGCCGGGAAGGTGGCCTTGAGGTCGGCACGGATGGAGGCGCTCAGGCAGGAGGGGTTGCGAAGCTGCAGGTCGGCGAGCACGGCGGCGGCCAAAGCGGCACCGATGGAAGCCTGGTTCCAGGTGGAGATCGCAGCGGTGTTATTGCGCGGCAGCGTCTCGTCGAGCATGACCAGATAGCCGGTCATCAGGCCGAACAGGCCGCCTTCGACGCCGCTGCCGACGACCACCCGGCCGTTTTCGACGGAGCAGCCGAGGGAGCGCAGCGTGTAGCGCACCTTTTCATCCGCCAGAAGCTGGTCGGTGGTGCAGCGGCGTTCACGGGCCACATCAGCCAGCGAGTTGGCCAGAAGGTTCTGCATTTCGTCCCCGCTCTGCGGGTTGGTGGGGAAGAAATACCCGCCGGCATCCAGCGCGTCCTTGAGGGCGCCGGGGTCACGCTGCTTGCGGTTGATGTAGGTGTGCAGGACGGTCAGCGGCGGCTGCTCCTGCTCCAGCGAACGGAGGTGCTCGGTCTTCTCCGCGTTCATGAAGTCCGCCTGCTCATCCGGGCACCAGATGATCAGCCAGCCTTCGTCGTCGTTGAGGATGGTGAAGTCGCGACCGGCGAGCGTGACCGGTTTTTTCTGCATGAAGCGCAGCGCCTCATGAAGGGAGATGCCCATGTTGGAGGACGTGGAGCAGACGACCGGGCGTGCGGCATACACTTTCCAGATGGCCAGAGATTCGAGGTCGATGCCATCCAGCTGCGCCGGCGTGAGCGCGGCCAGTTCGGCATCGGTGAAAACCAGGGCGGCCTGTCCATCGGCTCCACGCACCTTGCGTGAGCGCAGGAAGGCCAGGGTGTCGGCACGGCGTGAATCAGGAGTGGCTTTCTGAAGGCGGCGCAGCTCCTTCAGGATGTGCTCGCCCAGCAGGCCCAGGCCGTTGAAGCATTTCACGCAGCTGCCGTAATCTTTCCAGCCGCGCAGAAAGCGGATGCGGCGGCCGGTGACCAGGCCAGCCACGGGCGCGTCAAAGATGAGGTTGTCGTGCGTCTTGTCGTAGGGCAGCAGGCTGGCGTTGTGATCGACCCGGGGTTTGACCCCCAGCTTGCGGGCCAGACGTGCCGTGAACACGGCCAGATCCATGGGCTCCAGGCTCTCCGCATCGCGCTCCTTGCCAATGATCACAAGGCCCTGGTCGGCCTGGGTGGTTTCATCAAGACCGGGAATGGAGGTGTGGAGGTAGTAAGATTTCGACATCGGGAGCGGAAACTAGCGGGACAGAGCGGCGCCGAGGCGTTCCAGGGCCAGCAGCTGGGCGGCCACGGCCAGGGACACGTTTCGGGAAACCGCACATTGGAGCATGGATTGAGCCGTGGCAATCATTCGCGTGTCCAGACGGGCATGTGCCTCCTCGGCCGTCCACAGGGCGCCGCCACGGTTCTGAGCCCATTCAAAGTGACTCATGGTGATGCCGCCGGCGTTGACGACCACATCAGGAATGATTTCAATGCCCCGGTCGGTGACCGTGCCTTCGGCGTCCGGACAGATGGGGCCGTTGGCAATTTCCAGGATCATCCGGCACTGGAGCCTGGCGGCAAGGTCGGCGGTGACCTGGCCCGCAGTGGCCGCCGGAATGATGATGTCAGCTTTGACGGCGAGCACTTGCTGGGCGGAGACCGGTTCGGCCCCCGGGACCTGCAGCCCGGCAAAATCCTTGCCCGCCGTTTTGGCTTCCCAGAGCATCTCGGCATCCAGACCTTCGGCGCGCTGCCAGCCGCCGGAGGAATCCGCCGCACCGACCAGGCGCAGGCCGTTCTTCTGCAATACCCGGGCCAGGTGCCCTCCCGCGCTGCCGTAACCCTGAACGGCAAAGGTCATGCCCTCATGCTTCTGGCTGCGCTGACTGAGAATTTCGCGCAACACATTCCAGGCTCCGCGCGCCGTGGCGCCGGGCCGGCCCGGGATGCCCCCCAGGGCAGGCGGTTTGCCGTTGATGGCTCCGGGGATGCAGGCGCGACGCGTCAGATTGAACTGATCCGCCATCCAGCCCATGGTCTTCGCATCCGTACCAAGGTCCGGGGAAAGGATGTCCACATCCGGGCCGACATCCTCGCCCAGGGCGTTCAGGTAGCCACGGGCGAGCTGCTCAAGCTCCCGAGTGGAAAGCTTCTTCGGATCCACGCAGACACCACCGGCGGCCCCGCCATGGGGCAGGCCGTTGACGGCGCACTTCAACAACAGCCGGAAAGCCAGGCCGGTGAGGTCCTCCTCGCTGGTCGCCGGATGAAACCGCACCCCGCCCTTGGTCGGGCCGAAGCAGTCGGAATAACGCAGCCGCCAGCCGGTGAACAGGCGCAGGCCGCCGTCGTCCATGCGCACGGGCAGCGTGAAGCGGCGCACGGTCTTCGGCAGCGTCAGGCGCAGCTTCACGTCCTCGGAAAGGCCGGACATGGCCAGTGCGGAGGCAAACCGGGTGCCGCCGAGCTTTTGAAAAACAGGATCGATCGTTTCGGGCATGGCTGACAGTCTCGGGCTTTTCCTCCTCACTTCATCTTTTGTTCGGCGCTGTACTTCTGCTCCACGTTGGCGTTCAGCGCGGCCAGCTCGGGCCGCTGCTCCAGCAGGGCCAGCACCTCCGCCGTGGTGATCAGATGATCCGGCCTCCAGAGGCTGTTGTAGACGGTCTCCACAAACTCCCAGTCCTCGGGCGTGTCGACGGTCCAGCGAAAGCGTGACAAGTCGGCGTCGTTGACCCAGGACAGGGCGCGGAACTTCTCCGGATGATGGTAGAAATGCGGCGTGACATGCTCGCGCTCGTTCGGCAGATGCGCCTCGTTGAAATTTCTCGCCAGGGCTCTGGCCGTGAAGATCTCGGTGTCCAGCCCCCGGGGAAACCGGCGCTCAAAGACGCTGCTCATGAAGTCGGCGGGCGGATCTTCGTGAAGCGCGGCGTGGAAACGCTCCAGCATCGCGTCACAGACCACCGGGTCATAGAGCGGGCAGTCGCCGGTGATGCGCACGATGACATCGGCCCCGGCGGCCTGGACCGTGCCATGGTAACGGGCCAGCACATCCTCCTCGCTGCCGCGGAAGCATTGGTAGCCAAGTCGCTCCACCTCGGCGGCCAGGGCGTCGTTCTCCGGATTGGTCGAGGTGGCCAGCCAGACTTCATCGATCCGCTTCACGGAGGCCGCGCGCTGGAGCACGTGGCCAATCATGCTGAGACCGCAGAGGGGTCGGAGCACCTTGCCCGTGAGACGTTGCGAGCCCATGCGGGCCTGGATGATGGCGATGGTCTTCATTCAAGGATGGGGTTGGGCGCCTTCAATCAGGTCCCAGGACAGGGGCGTCCCGCGTTCCACCGCCACCCGGGCGCGTCCACCCAGCACCTGATCCAGATGTTTCGGATGCAGGCCGTGGGCGGGACGGATCACGCGTACATTGTCAGAGGTGAAGGCCTCGCCTGCGGCGATGTCGGCCACGGCGAACAGAGAGCGGCGGAAGACGCGGCTTTTCATCTCCTTGGGAGAGACTTCATAGTTCACTCGGCCCAGGGCCTGCTCGGTGACGCGGATGGCGTCCACCATGTCACGAAATTCCTTCGGCTCCATGCTGAAGGCGGAGTCCGGACCCGGCGTGGCGCGGGAAAGCGTGAAGTGCTTCTCCACGACGCAGGCGCCCAGGGCCACCGCCGCCACGGCCACCGTGCTGCCCAGCGTGTGGTCGCTGAGGCCCACAGGCGTCTGAAAGCGCGCCGCCATGTCCTGGATCGTGCGCAGATCCATTTCATCCGGCGAAGCCGGGTAGGCGCTGGTGCATTTCAGCAGCACCAGGGGGCCGCTGCCAGCCGAACGAAGAGTTTCGACGGCCTCGCTGATCTCCTCCAGCGTGGACATGCCGGTGGACATGATGACGGGCTTTTTCGTGGCCGCGATCCTGCGCAGCAGGGGCAGGTCCACGAGCTCGAAGGAGGCGACCTTGTGAACCGGCACGTCCATGGCTTCGAGGAAGTCCACGGCGCTGGCGTCAAAAGGCGTGGAGAAGAAGTCCATGCCGAGATCATTGGCGATCTTCTTCAGCTTGGGCTGCCAGTCCCAGGGCATGTAGGCCTCCTGGTAGAGGTCATGCAGCGTGCGGCCGTCCCAGAGCGTGCCGCCGCCGATCAGGAAGGGCGGCTTGTCGCTGGCGATGGTCATGGTGTCCGCCGTGTAGGTCTGCACCTTCACCGCGTCCGCACCGGACTCCTTCATCGCCTCGATGATGCGCACGGTGAGGTCGAAGTCCTGGCCGTGGTTCGCCGAAAGCTCGGCGATGATGTAGGTGGGGTGTCCGGGTCCCACCAGACGATTGCCGATCTTGAAGTCCATCATTGAATTTCTCGCACAAGTTCAAACGCCTCCGCCGCTCCGACTCCGACGACACTGCCCCATCGGTGAGCGATGGCCCGCAGCGCCTCCGGTGAGCGCGGGTGCGGAAAGGCTCGCGTCTCGCTTTCATAGACCTGCATGGCGGCGATCTTGGTCTCCAGGGTCTCGCTGATGTCAAAGAACACACTGGGATGAAATCGCGGCTCGAAGCGCTGAAACGACCATTCCGTCGAGGATGCCACCTCGTAGGCATAAAGTCGGCGGACACAGCGGCCCGCCATCGGCCGGGTGGCGGTCAGCGTGGCGCGGTAGGTGATGACGTGATCCATGTTCAGGTCACCGCCATGCTGGGTGAAGACCGTGTCCGGGCGCACGCGCTCGATCTCACGCTCGATGGCCTGGGTGATGTCCAGCAGCGGCACGGTGTCCATCTTCTGATCAGGAAAACCAAGCACCTTCACGGAAGCAGCGCCGACGAGTTTCCCGGCACGTTCGGCGCGTTCGTGATGAACGCCGAGGGCGGCGGCGGCCTGGCTGCTGTCAAAGTCCGGTCGCGACGTCAGTCCGTTGGCCAGGATGATGATGTGCACCTCGGTGCCTGCCGCCGACAGGCGGGCCATCGTTCCGCCACAGCCCAGCACCTCATCATCCGGATGGGCGGCGATCACGAGGACGTTCTTCATGGGGCTGGAGTGGAGGCGTTGGGAGGGGTGCGGGTGACCTTCACATCGGCCACGAGCCGTCCATCATAGAGAGCGGCGCGGGTGAACTCAAGGCGGAAGCCGCCATGCTCGATGAAGGCATGGGGATAGCCCTCGGCATCCAGCATGCGGATGAAGTCATGCAGGGCGCCAAGGTCAGGCAGGTCCGCCGGGATGGCGCTCTGCTCCGGACGGCGGCGTTTGAAGATGACGGCTTCGCCGCTCTGCGGCACCGGCTCCGGCCCGGTGCGGATCATCTCCTCGATGATGTCCGCCGAAAGCCGCCCGGCGCGCAGGAAGATCTCCTCGGCATTGCCCTCCAGGCTCAACGATTTTTTGGCATAGACTGGGCCGGCGTCCATCTCGTGCACCATGCGCAGCGCCGTCAGTTTCGTCTCGCGATGCCCCCGCTGGATGAGGTTCTGCAGGGGCGACCCACCCCGGCCGTAGGGCACGTCGGTCATGTGGAAGCAGATGCATTCATGAGCCTCCAGCCATTCATCAGGCACGCGCATCGACCAGTGCAGGAAGAAGATGTAGCGCGGCTTCGGCGACGCCTCGATCAGCGAGGCCAGCTCCTCCACCGATCCTGCAAAGGCCCAGCTTCCAGGAAGGGACTGGAGCCGTTCGGCAAACAGCACGCGGTTCCACGGACGGCTGCCGGCGACGATGTAACGGGGGATGTCAGAAGAACTCATGGCGTGACAGATGGTAGCCGACGACCTTCCCGCCATGCATCTCCTTTTCTCCGATGCAGCGGAACCCGGCGCGGGCAAAGGTCCGTTGAGAGGCCGTGTTGGCCGCCTTGATCCAGGCCTGCACATGCATCCAGCGAGGATCCTCAAACAGCAGGCCGAGACCCAGCCGGAGCACGGCGGTGGCATAACCACGCCCGCGCATGGCTGGAGCCACGCTGATGTCCACGACGACCTCGTCGCCTTCGCCTTCAAAGCGCACCTGTCCAACCGGCGTTTCCGCTCCGTCCATGATGACGGCGATGAGACAGCCGGGATCCGCCAGACGGCGGGTGAACCAGGCCTGATGCCCCTCCCAGGGGATGGGCTCCGTGTTGAAGGCGGAGGCACGCACTTCCGGATCATTCACCCATTCCCAGAGCAGCCTGGAATCGGCCTGGTTGGCTCGTCTTGCCTTCAGGGGATGATGCAGCATGGCCTCAATCACCCGGCCCGCGCCCTGGCCGTCCACCAGGCCCCTGCCCAGAGTCGACATCCGAGTCCGGCGGGCCGGGTCATTCAGAAGGCCGGTGATGCGTGACAGCGAGTCCGCGGCAGGAAAGTCCTCATGCCAGCCCAGCACCTCGGCGATGCCCAGCTCCTGCAGCCTGGCTGCGACACCGCGCTGGTTGTCGGCGGTGATGATCAGCAGCATCGGCAGGCCAAGGCAGGCGAGCTCCCAGCAGCTGCTGCCCGAGGCCGAAATCGCGACATCGGCCCGGCTCATCAGCTCCGGAAAATTCGGCGGGTTGACCAGAAGCTCGACCTCATGCGGTCCGGCGGAAATCTGACGGAGGCTTTCCTGATGAGGGTTGGCCGAACCCATGATGATCTTCAGCCTGAGCCCGCGGCCCTGCAGTCCGGCCAGCAGTTCGACCACCTTGCGCGTCACGTTGTCGGGATCGCCACCGCCAAGCGTGACGAGGATCTCCACCGCCTCCTCCGGTTCGGGGCCGCGCCGCCCATGCCAATCCAGGAACTCACGCCTCAGCAGGGCATGACGGGAGCCGGCCAGCAGCCGTTTCACCTTCGGATACATCGCTTCCGAGGCGTAGGCGTTCTGGTTCAGGACGATGTCCGCCGCCGCAAGATCCTGCGTCGCCAGATCATCCAGCACCAGCAGCCGGATGCCGCCATCCTTGAGCGCCTCCAGGTAGTCCGGAGAAAAATGATAGCCGTCCGCCACCATCCAGAGCAAGCCCGCCTCATCAGCCAGGGAAGCCACTTCGCGGGCTTCCTCCAGGCTGCCGGCCTCATGGGCAGGCCTGACGATCTGCAACCCCTCCTGCGTCAGCCGCCTGAGCAGTTCCGGGGCCTCGGCATGCGTGTAGAGCACGACGTCGCCACCGCGCTTTTTCCAGGCCTGGGCCAGCGCCAGGCAGCGCATCACATGGCCGATGCCCATGCGGGCTCCCGCGTCCGCCCGGATGCCGAGAGCTGGAAAGGCATGGCTCATGGGGCTTCAGGCTCCGGTGGCGGTGATCAGGGCGTTTTTGACCCGGACGACATCCTCATCCGTCATCGCGGGGAACATCGGCAGAGTGATCGCCTCTTCATAGTAGCGCTCCGACTCCGGGAACATGCCCCTGGCAAAGCCAAGTTTCTGATAGTCCGGCTGAAGGTGCACCGGGATGTAATGGACGTTCACGCCGATGCCCTGGGCGCGCAGGCTGTCGAAGACTTCCCGGCGGCTGCGGCGGATCTCGCCCAGGTTCAGCCGGATCATGTAAAGATGCCAGCCGCTGATGCCCCGAGGGTCACGGGCCAGGGGCCGCAGGGGCAGCCCGGCGAGTTCGCGATCATAAAGGTCGGCGAGCTCACGGCGGCGGCGGGCAAAGCTTTCCAGGCGCGTCATCTGGCTGGCTCCGAGCGCCGCCTGGAGGTCGGTCATGCGGTAGTTGAAGCCAAGCTCAAGCTGCTCGTAATACCAGCCGCCGTGGGATTCACCGACCATGCGGTCCGCCTCGCGGGTGATGCCATGGGTGCGCAGCAGGCCGATGCGCCAGGCCAGCTCAGGGTCGTTGGTGGTGATCATGCCGCCCTCGCCGCTGGTGACGATCTTCACCGGGTGAAAGCTGTGCGAGGCCGCGTCGGACCAGTCGCAACCGCCGATCTTGCGGCCTTCAAACTCGCCTCCGAGGGCATGGGCGGCGTCCTCGAGGATCTTGAAGCCGTACTTCCGCCCCAGGGCATGAATGCGCGGCATGTCGCAGGACTGTCCGGCAAAATGCACGGGCACGACGACCTTGGGCAGCGCACCTTCCTTCTCGGCCTGAACCAATTTTGCTTCCAGTCGTTCGGGGCACATCAGGACGGTGCCGGGGTCGACGTCGACGAAGTCCACCTTCGCGCCGCAGTAGCGTCCGGCGTTGGCCGAGGCCACGAAGGTGATGGGCGAGGTCCACAGGCGGTCGCCATGTCCCAGGCCGAGGGCCTTGACGGCGCAGTGCAGCGTGGCGGTGCCGTTGGCCATCGCGATGCCGTGCCCGGCGCCGCAGAAGGATGCCACCGCCTTTTCAAACCTTCCAATTGCGGGCCCCTGGGTGAGGAAGTCCGACTTCAGCACCTCGACGACGGCGGCGATGTCGGCTTCGTCGATGTTCTGGCGGCCGTAGGGGAGGAAGGGGGCGCTCATGCAGCCACGGTGAAGGTCGGATCGCAGTGCTTGCGGATGAGGTCCCTGATCTGCTCCACATTCAGCCATTCGGAGTTTTTGCCCGAGTTGTAGGAGAAGCCGGCGGGGACGGGCGTGCCCTTGTGGGCCTCGCAGTAGCGCTTCATCAGGTCGGCCGCCGCATGGCCGTAGAGCATCGGCACGATGATGTAGTGACGGTCGGTCTCGATGGCCTGCAGGGCGTCCGTCTCGGTGATCATCTCCTCGTGGATCTTTTCACCGGGGCGGATGCCGACGATGGGATGCTCGCACTCCGGCCCGATGGCGTTCGCCACGTCGCCGATGCGGTAGGACGGGATGCGCGGCACAAAGATTTCGCCACCGAGGGCATGGTTGAGGGCGTGGAAGACCAGGTCCACACCCTCCTCGAGGGTGATGTTGAACCGGGTCATCTGCATGTCCGTGATCGGCAGCACGCCGGTCTTGCGCCTATCGAGGAAGAAAGGGATGACCGAGCCGCGCGAGCCCATGACATTGCCATAACGAACAACGCTGAAACGGATGTCGTGGAAGCCGCGGACGTTGTTGGCGGCGATGAAGAGCTTGTCGGAGCAGAGCTTGGTGGCGCCGTAGAGGTTGATGGGAGCGGCGGCCTTGTCGGTGGAGAGGGCCACGACGTTCTTCACCTTGGCGTCCAGGCAGGCCTGGATGACGTTCTCGGCGCCGAGAACGTTGGTCTTGATGCACTCGAAGGGATTGTACTCGGCGGTCGGCACCTGCTTCAGGGCGGCGGCATGGATGACGGTGTCGATGCCCTCCATCGCATGGGTCAGGCGCTCGCGATCCCGGACGTCGCCGATGAAGAAGCGCACGCGGCGGTCGGTGAAGCGCTGGGCCATTTCAAACTGCTTCAGCTCATCCCTGGAATAGACGACCACGCGCTTGACCTCAGGATGGGAGAGCAGACGGGTGATGCACTTGTGGCCGAAGGAGCCGGTGCCACCGGTGACGAGGATGCTTTGGGCGTTTAACACGAGCGGGTCGGGAGCAGATGAGGATGAATGCTCCGGCACAGGATGTCCGGGCATGAGCAGTGACACTTGTCCGCGAAAGAAAAGCTGGCAAGTCGGAAATCCCTGCTGGTGCCCGCAGCACTCCAGGCCATGAGGATTTGACGAGGCGCTCCTGCTTCGTAGCCATGCCGCCTTCATCCCATGCCCTTCCCCGCCCCGGACGCCAGCCCTCCCCTGATCATCGAGATCGGCAGGGAGCGTCTGTCCGCCCTGACCGCCCGCCAGCTGGGCAGCCTGTTTGAATTTGACCCTGCGACGGATCGGGACGCCCTGGAGCTTGGCATCACGGAGGCCCTGGAACGCTGCCGCGTCTGCTTTGCCCGGAATCTCAACAAGTACTTTCACAAGGAAGGGCAGTGCCGGTTCAATGCCTTCCACTCCGGCCAGTACTGCATCTACTTGTATTACCTGGGCCATTCGCTCGCCAGGGCGGGCGCGCTCAGCCTGGCGGACCGGGTTTATTACCTCAACCGCGCCCTCAACGGCGTGGACCTCTTCCATCAGGTTCATCTGCCCGAGGTCTTCTGTGTCGAACATCCGCTCGGCGCGGTCATCGGCCGGGCGCAGATCGGCAATTACTTTTTCTTCGCCCAGGGGGTCACCGTCGGTGGCAACAAGGGCGCCTACCCCGTCATCGGCAGCCGGGTCAGCCTGCTCTCCAACTCCAAAGTCGTCGGCCGTTCGGTGATCGGTGACAACGTCATCCTGGCCGCCAACAGCTACGTCAAGGACACGGTCATCCCGCCCAACTCCATCGTCTTCGGTCAGGACCGCAGCCTCGTGATCAAGGACAATCCCGGGGGCCTGACGGCCGAGCTCTTCGATTTTTCGCCCGCATGAATTCAGAAGCCACGCCTTCAGCCCGCCCGCCCAGGGTGCTGATCATCGGCCTCGGCTCGATCGGCCGGCGACACCTCGCGCTCTTGAATGAACTCGGCTGTGACACCGCGGCCTGCACAAATCATGCGGTCCCTGAGGCACGCTGCTTCACCAGCCTGGAGGAGGCCGTGCAGGTTCATCAGCCCGACAAGGTGCTCATTGCCAACGCCACCGCCGACCATTATTCGACCCTGCGCCGGTTGAAAAACCTGGGCGTCACCGCCGATCTGTTGATTGAGAAACCCTTGTTCAGCCGTCCGGATGAAAGCCAGCCCCAGGATGTCAGGCAGCGCATCCATGTGGCCTACAACCTGCGTTTTCACCCGGCGGTGCTGGCCCTGCGTCAGGCTCTCCAGGACGAGGAACCGGTGTCCGCCCACCTCTACGTCGGCATGCACCTGTCCACCTGGCGGCCTGATCGTGACTATCGGACCACCTACTCGGCCTCCCAATCCCAGGGCGGCGGGGTGCTGCGCGACCTCAGCCACGAACTGGACCTCGGCCTGTGGCTCTTCGGCCCCTGGAAACGTCTCGTCGCCCATGGCGGCCATTTCAGCGAACTGGAGATCGAGACCGAGGACACCGTCAGCCTGCTCTGGGAATCCGAACGCTGCCCCAAGGTCGGCGTGGAGATCAACTACCTCGACCGCGCCCCGCGCCGCTCCATCCTGGTCCACACACGCAGTCACACCTGGGAGGTGGACATGCTTGGCTGCCGGCTGCTTTGTGACGGCCAGGTGAACCAGTCCTGGACCCTCGAACGCAACACCACCTACCTCGCCCAGGATCGCGCCTGGCTGTGCGGCGAACACGACATCCTTTGCGACTTCAACGGAGGACTGGATGTCCTGCGCATGATCCAGGCCTCTGAAAACTCCATCTCCAGCCAGGCCTGGGTCCGACCTCAACCTCTCACATGAAGAAGATCATCTGCACCGTCTGCGTCCGCGGCGGTTCCAAAGGAGTGCCCGGCAAAAACATCCGCCCCATGCTCGGCGTGCCGTTGCTTCACCACACGCTGCGCCAGGCGGTGGCAAGCGGCATCTTCAACGCCGTCGCCGTCAGCAGCGACTCCCCGGAAATCCTGGAATGCGCCGCCCAGATCCCGGGCGTGATCCCCCTCCGGCGTCCCGATGAACTCGCCACCGACACCGCAGGCAAGGTGCCGGCCATCCGCCATGCCATGCTGGAGGCTGAAAAGGCCGCTGGATTCACCTGCGACATCGAGGTGGATCTTGATGTGACCTCACCGCTGCGTGCCCCCGAAGACATTCGCAACGCCGTGACCCTGCTGGAGGAACAGAATGCACCGAACCTGCTCACCGCCATGCATTCACGCCGCTCCCCCTACTTCAACCTGCTCGAGAAGGATGCCGAGGGTGAGTTTCGCACGGCCAAAAGGCTGCCAGGCGGCGTGTTCCGCCGTCAGGACGCCCCGCAGTGCTACGACATGAACGCCTCCATTTATGTCTGGCGTCGGGAGGTGCTGATGGCCGACACCACTCTCTATCATCCGGGCACGGCCCTCTACATCATGCCTGAGGAACGCTCCTGGGACATCGACAGCGAGATGGACTGGGCCGTCGTGGAACTGCTCATGAAACGCCAACAGGAAAAGGCCAGCGCATGAAGACTCTCGCCGAACTTGCCAGCCTCAAGGACCGTGTCGCTCTCATCACCGGAGGTGCCGGACATCTGGGCGCGGCCATGGCCGAAGCCCTCGCTGAAAATGGCGCCACAGTCTGCCTGCTCGACCTGAATGAAGAGCGCTGCCGCACCCGCGTTTCCGAACTCGAAGCCAGGGGAGCCCGTGCTTTTTACGCCGTCGCCGACCTGACCGACGCCGAAGGCACGCGAGCTGCAGTCCGTGAAGCCGCCGCCAGGCATGGACGTCTCGACATCGTCATTCACGCCGCCTCGCTCGTCGGCACCGACAAGGTCACCGGCTGGGCCGTGCCTTTTGAATCCCAGAGCCTGGAAGCCTGGCAGATGGCCATGCGGGTCGGCCTGGACCCGGCCTTCACCATCCTCCAGGAGGCCCGTCCGTTTCTTGAGGCCTCCGGCCATGGCTCGGTCATCTTCGTCTCCTCCATCTACGGCCTCGTCGCCCCGGACAACTCCCTTTACGAAGGCACCCAGATGCAGACGCCCTCCGCCTACAGCGCGGTCAAGGGAGCCCTCAATCAGCTGACCCGTCACTTCGCGGCCCTCCTGGCGCCCAAGGTGCGCGTCAACGCCCTCACCCCGGGAGGAATCTGGCGAGGTCAGAGCGAATCGTTTGTTGAACGCTACGAGCGCCGGACGCCGATGCGGCGCATGGGACGCGAGGAGGATTTCAAAGGTGCGGCGGCCTTCCTGGCCAGCGACCTTTCCGCCTACGTCACCGGCCACAACCTCGTGGTGGACGGCGGCTGGACGGCCTGGTGACCCGCCGGGGCCATGCGCTGGCGGCTTGTCACCTCCGCCTCCCTGCCCTAGCCTTCCCGATCAATGGCCGTCACGCATCCCCTCATCACCCCTGACCGTCCCTGCTTCATCATCGCCGAGGCAGGTGTGAATCACAATGGCAGCCTCGACCTGGCCAAAGAGCTCGTGCTCAAGGCAAAGCAGGCCGGCGCCGACGCGGTGAAATTCCAGACCTTCCAGGCCAGTCACCTGGTGACCGCCGACGCCCCCCAGGCGGAATATCAGGCCGCGAACACCGGCAAGACCGAGAGCCAGTATGACATGCTCAAGCGTCTCGAACTGCCCCTGGAAGCCTTCGCCGAACTGAACCGCTTCTGCCAGGAAACGGGCATCCTCTTCATGTCCACGGCGTTTGATGAGGAGAGCGCCGATTTCCTTCACCAGCTGGGCATGTCGGTTTTCAAGATCCCCTCGGGAGAACTGACCAACCTGCCCCTGCTCCAGCACATCGCCCGTTTCGGCAAGCCCCTGATCGTCTCCACCGGCATGGGCACCCTGGACGAAGTCGCCGAGGCCGTGGAAACCATCCGCGCCTGCGGCAATGACGACATCACCGTACTCCACTGCGTCTCCAACTACCCCGCCCCGCCGGAGTCGGTGAACCTGCGCGCCATGGCCGCCATGCAGTCCGCCCTGGATGTTCCCATCGGTTATTCCGACCACACCATGGGCATCGAGGCCTCCGTGACCGCCGTCGCCGCCGGCGCCCGGGTGATCGAAAAACATTTCACGCTCGACTGCGGCATGCCCGGCCCGGACCACAAGGCCTCCCTGGAGCCGGACGACCTGGCGGAGATGGTCCGCTCCATCCGTCGAGTGGAGGTCCTGCTCGGCACCGGCCTCAAGCAGCCGAGCGAGGCCGAACTCGCGGTGGCAAAGATTGTTCGGCGCAGCGTGGTGGCGGGCCGAAGCATCCCCGCCGGCACCCTCATCTCCGCGGAGATGCTGGTCCTCAGAAGGCCCGGCACCGGCATCCCTCCGGCACGCCTGCCCGAGGTGCCCGGCAGGACCGCACGCGTGGACATCGCTGAAGGCCGCCTGATCCAGTGGGAGGACCTGGCATGAGGTCCGTCGCCGTGGTCAGCGTCGGCCGCTCCGACTACAGCATCTACCGTCCGCTGCTGCGGCGGCTCGCCGGTCATCAGGAAGTTGAACTTCGCGTCCTCGCCTCCGGCATGCACCTGGAGGAACGCTTCGGCATGACGGTGAACCTGGTCGAAAGGGACGGCTTTGCTGTCAGCGCCCGCATTCCCATGCTTCAAAGCGAAGACTCGCCCGAGGCCGTCGCCAGGGCCATGGGCGCAGGCGTTGCAGGCTTCGCCGGTGTCTTCGCCAGCAGTCGGCCCGACCTGCTCGTGGTGCTCGGAGACCGCTTTGAAATGTTCGCCGCCGCCCTGGCCGCCGTCCCCTTCAACATCCCCATCCTCCACCTGCATGGAGGCGAGCTGAGCGAGGGCGCCATGGATGACCGCTTCCGCCATGGCCTCACCAAGATGAGCCATCTGCATGGCGTCGCGACGGAGGCCTACCGACGCCGCGTCATCCAGCTCGGTGAGGAACCCTGGCGAGTGACCTGCTGCGGCGCGCTTTCCCTGGACAATCTCCTGTCCCTTCAGAGGCTGCCGCGCGGCGAGCTGGAGCGCAGGTTCCAGCTTGACCTTTCCACACCGCCCCTGCTCGTGACGCTGCATCCGACGACGAGCGAGTTTGAAGCCGCCGGCCCCCAGGCGGACGCCATGATGGAGGCACTCCGACAGTCTGGCAGGCCCGTCATCTTCACCATGCCCAACGCCGACATGGCCGGAAGCGTGATCCGCGAACGAATTTTGCGTTACTGCGACACGAACCCGTCCGCGCGCTGGGTCGAAAACTTCGGTCCCGAGGGCTACTTCTCCATCCTGGGAGAGGTCGGCGCCATGGTCGGCAATTCCTCCAGCGGCCTGCTTGAGGCGCCGTCCTTCGCCCTGCCTGTCGTGAACATCGGCAGCCGCCAGAAAGGCAGGCTGCGGGCGGGCAATGTGATCGACGTTCCGGAGTTCGCACCCGATGCCATCCTCGCCGCCATTCAAAAGGCCCTGACACCGGAGTTCCGCGCCATCGCCGCAGGTCATGAGACCTTCTTTGGCGACGGCCAAGCCTCGGAAAAACTGCTGGACCTGATCATCCGGACCCCGCTCGACCACCGGCTTCTCGACAAGACCTTCCACGACCTTCCACAGCCATGAAAACCGTCCTCATCGGCGCAGGCGGCCACGGCCGCGTGCTCATGGAAGCCCTGCTTCCGGTCCGCTTCGACGCCATCCTCGACTCCCAACCCAGCCTGGGGGAGGTTTTCGGCGTGCCTGTCATCGGCGGTGATGACAAGCTGGCCGGTCTCGCCCAGCTGGGCTTCACCCATTTCGTCATCGGCGTGGGCTCGGCGAGGAACTGCGAACTCCGGACACGGCTGTTTCATGCGGGGCTAGCGGCAGGCTTGCAGCCTCTCACCGTGAGTCATCCGACGGCCTGGCTGTCGCCCAGCGCCAGGATTGCAGAAGGATGCCAGATCCTTCCCAGGGCCGTGGTTCACACCCAGGCAAGGCTGGAGGCCAACGTCCTCGTCAACACCGCCGCAGTGGTCGAGCACGACTGCCACATCGGCGCCCATTCGCACATCGCCACGGGCGCCCTCGTCTGCGGCAATGTCAGGATCGGAGAATCCTGCCACATCGGAGCCGGCGCGGTGATTCGTCAGGGACTTCGGATTGGCAGCGGCTGCCTGGTGGCCGCAGGAGCCGTGGTGGTGAAGGATGTGAATGACGGGCAGACTGTCCTCGGCCTGCCCGCCCGTCCGCAGAACGGCTGAGAAACGGAGCCGGGATTGCACCGCTTCATTCCAGGACTCATGACGGAACAGCCCAAACCCGCCAACCCTCTCCTGATGGATCCAAAATTTCGACTGCTCTTTGTCTGTCTCGGCAACATCTGCCGCTCTCCCGCCGCTGAAGGCGTCATGCGCAGACTCGTGGCGGATGCCGGGTTCGCGGATCGCATCGAAATCGACTCGGCGGGCACCGCGGGCTGGCATGAAGGCAAGCGCGCTGACCCACGAATGAGAAAGGCTGCTGCAAAACGAGGCCTCGACCTCACCCATCTGGCCCGGCAGGCCATGCCTTCGGACCTGGCTGAATTTGACCTCGTGCTTGCCATGGACAGGCAGAACCAGGCCGACCTGGTTGAACTCGACACGGCCGCGCTGCGTCGGGCGAAGATCCGCCTTCTCTGCGAGTTCTGCACCCGGCATGAAGAAAGTGAGGTGCCCGATCCCTACTACGGAGGGGAGGAAGGCTTTGAGCATGTGCTTGACCTTCTGGAGGATGCCTGCACCGGGCTGCTGGAGCATGTGCGCACCCGGCTCGCCTGAACCCTGCCCGCTCCGCCCTTGCCCTTGACGGTGGATCGCGGAAAGTCCGGGCATCATGAGCGACTCACCTTCTGACAATCCTCCGACGCCTCCCAAGCAGCCTCCGTCGCCGGATGAAATCTCCCGCAAGCTGGAGGACTTCATCAAGAACAGCCTCGGCGGCCAGGTCGTCTTTTCACGGTTCGAACCCCACAACCTCGCCTCCCAGCCACCCGACCCCGAATCCGATGACAGCGCCCCCGAGCCTGAAAAAATCGGCGCAGCCTTCGATTTCCGACACCGGCCGGCCGACATCAAGGCGCACCTGGACCGTTTTGTAATCCGCCAGGACGAGGCCAAGAAGGTGCTCGCCACCGCCGTGTGCGATCATTACAACCATGCCCGGATGCTTCGCGAAAACGCCACCGACAAGGCATCCCCAGCGCTGGAGTTCACCAAGCAGAACGTGCTCATCAGCGGCCCCACCGGCGTCGGCAAGACCTATCTCGTCAAGCACATCGCCGACCTGATCGGCGTGCCGTTTGTGAAGGCCGATGCCACCAAGTTCAGCGAGACCGGTTATGTCGGCGCCGATGTGGACGACCTCGTCCGCGACCTCGTCGCCAAGGCGGGCGGCAACATCGAGCTCGCCGAGCACGGCATCATCTACCTGGATGAGATCGACAAGCTCGCCACCGGCGGTGAAGGCCGCATCGGCCGTGACGTCAGCGGCCGCGGCGTGCAGACGGCGCTTTTGAAGCTGATGGAGGAGACCGAGGTGCCGCTTTATGCGCAGAATGATTTCCGCAGCCAGATGAAGATGATGTTCGACATGCGCCAGGGGAAAAACGCCGGCCGTGAGACCATCAACACGCGCAACATCCTGTTCATCGTCAGCGGCGCCTTCTCCGGCATCGAGAAGATCGTCGAGAAACGTCAGGCCAAGGCCACCATCGGCTTCGGCGCGGCCCTGGCGGAAAAGCCGAGCACGGAGGACCTGCTGCGCCAGGCCAGCACCCGCGACTTCATCGACTACGGCTTTGAGGCCGAGTTCATCGGCCGCCTGCCTGTGAGAGTGTTCTGCGACCCCCTGGACGCCGACGACCTCTTCCAGATCATGAAGAACAGCGAGGGCAGCCTGATCCGGCAGTATGAACGCGAGTTTCATGCCTATGGCGTGCAGGCTGTCTTTGAAGACGAGGCCCTGCGCCTGGTGGCGGAAAGAGCCGTGGAGGAGAAGACCGGCGCCCGCGGCCTCGTCACAACCTGGGAGAAGGTGCTGCGTGACTTCAAGTTCGAACTCCCCAGCCTCGGTCTGCCCGGGCTGCGCATCGATGCGGAGCTGATCAACCGCCCGCAGGCCGCGCTGGAACACTGCCGGATCGAGGCCGAGAAGCTGCAGATCGACGTCCGGGCCGACGAAGTGCGCGCCTTCGCCACCCGCTTTGCCGAACAAACCGGCTATCATCTGGAGTTCGAGCCCTCCGCCGTCGCCGCCCTTGTGCAACGTGCAAGGCGCGAAGGCAGCGCTGTCGAGCCGATGTGCGCCCGCCTTTTCAAGGACTTCGCCTTCGGCCTCCAGCTTGTCTCCCGCAGCACCGGACAGGTCAAGTTTGTGCTTGATCGAGGAGCCGTGGATGCGCCAGACAGACACCTGAGCGACCTCATCGTCCGATCCTACCGCCAGCCCGACGCCCCAACTCCCCCCGCCGCCCCGAATGAACCGTAACCGTGCCGTCATCCTTTTCATCGGCGTCCTTGTCTGCGCCCCCCTGCTCGCCCTGTATCATTTTGGCATCTTTCCCGAGGCGGCACGCTGGCTGGGCACGCGCCTGCCCCGCCTGCTGGTGCTGCCTGACCCCGCCCTGAAGTCCTCGCTGCCCCTCCAGTACGGCTTCTACACCCTGCTGGCCTTTGTCAGCGCCTGGCTCGGCATGGAGCTGGAGGCGGCCTGGAAGAAGTACCTTTTTCTTCTGGGCCTGGTCTTCCTCGTGCTGCTGCTGACACCTGTGCTGGCGCTCAACGGAGTTCTGTTCGAACCCTTCTCCGGCATCCTGGCCGCCTGCTTCGCCATGCTCATCGGCGTCATGGCGGCAGACCGCCCGGCCCCGGTCGAAGCCGTGGAAAAATCCGCCGCCTGATCAGCCGAGCAGATCCTCGCGATCAGACAGCCACTGAGGCAGGGAGAACCGCCTGGCCGCCAGCTCCGCGGCGCGGGAGAGCACTTCGGGAGGCGCCTCACGCACCACGCTCACCTCGGCGGCCAGCCGTGCCGCCCAACCTAACCAAAAGTCAGGCTGAATCGTCACCTGCTGCACGCTGCCCTGGTGCAGCAGGCCAAGCCTGCCGCGTCTCTGCCCTGCGCCCGCCACCTTGACGCCGTCCCTGAGGACGTCATGCAGGGCCGGTGCGGTGAAGCAAAGCGGCCCCTCGATGACATCCTCCGGAAGCGTGAGCCTGCACCCGGGGCTTCCCCCGGCATCCAGGGCCTCCGCGAGCGAGCCGTGAATCAGCCGGTAGCTTTCCACCGCAGAGACCTGGGACCAGGGATGAGATGCAGGAACAATGATCGAATAGGTGTGGTCAGCCTCATGCATCACCACACCGCCGCCGGTCCAGCGCCGCACCACGGGCCAGGGCGGCAGCGCCTCCCGGATCCTGGCCAGGTTTTGCGCATACCCCAGGGTGACGGTCGGCCGGTCCCAGGTGTAGACCCGCAGCACAGGCATCGGCGCCTGCTCCAGCCAGGCCTGGTCGACCGCCATGTTCATCGCCCCGTCGTGCGTGGCATCGAGATGAAGGATGATCTGGGGAAAGAAGGTCGGATAGGCGGACACGCCCCGACCATGCGCAGGACAGGAGCGCATGTCATCGAAGGAATTCACCCCGCATCATCCGACGCCGCCCGGCTCTGAACAATTCCTTGTTACCGCCCCGGACATGCTTCGTTAAACCCCCCGTCCACCGTCCCCACGCACCTCATCTCATTCCAACCATGCTTTTCTCCACCGTGCTCACCTGGCTGCTCATCGCGGCCGCCTTTGTCGTGTCGCTTCCCGCGCTCTGGCTCTTCGCCCAGGGATTCTGGCCGGATAAAACCGCCCGCCTCCGCAGCGTCGCCTCCGCCGGACTGCTGAAAAGCTTCCTGCTTGGCCTCGTGCCGCTGTTCGGTGGCACGATTCTCATCGCCATCCTGTCGAAACTTCCCAAGATGGGCGCCCTCTCCGTGCTCGTCGGCGGCACGCTCATCACCTGGGGATTTCTCGGCGCCGCCGGCATCGCCGGGGTCGTGGGTTTACGGCTCTGGCCAGACGCCACTCCCAGCCGGCAGATGCGGCTGGGCGGACTGACCCTCGTCTGCTGCGCGCTGCTCCCCGTGGTTGGCTGGGCCGTTCTGCTGCCGCTCATCGCCATCATCGGCTGGGGCATCCAGGTGCGGTCCTGGTTTGTGAAGGCCCCGGCGGAGAGCTCCGCACAGCCCCCCCATCTGCCCGCCGCCTGACCTCCATGAAGTCCTCCCGCCGGCATTTTCTCGCAGCATCAGCCCTGGGGCTGACCGCGTGCGACCGTCTGGTGCCCCTGGTGAACCGTGAGCTTTTGGACGAAGGCATCCCCTCCAAGCTTCCGCCGCCCCCCGCCGGCACGGAGATCGACCCGGACTTTCATCTCCTCTCCCGCGCGGCCTTCGGCCCCTGGCCGGGCGATGTCTGGCGCGTCAAAAAAATGGGTCGCGAGGCCTGGCTGGAGGAACAGCTTCATCCGGAGCGCATCCGCGACACCGCCTGCGACCTGAGGGCGGAACGCTTTGAAAGCCTCTACTTCGCAGCCGGGGACGCCTATGAATGGCGCAAGCCGGTGCTGCGCGACGAAATCACCCGCCACACCCTGCTGCGCGCCGTCTACAGCAGGCGGCAGCTCTTTGAGGTGATGGTCGAGTTCTGGACCGACCACCTCAACATCGACCTCGAAAAGGGCGACTGCATCCACCTGAAGCCCAGTGATGACCGCGATGTCATCCGCCGTCATGCGCTCGGGAACTTTTACGACATCATCCGCGCCTCGGCCCTCTCTCCCGCCATGCTGGTGTACCTCGACGGCAGGTCTAACAAGGTGCGCAGGAACAGCGACGACAAGCCTAACGAAAACTATGCCCGCGAGCTGATGGAGCTGCACACCCTGGGAGTCCGCGGCGGCTACACCCAGCGGGACGTGCTTGAGGCCGCCCGCTGCCTGAGCGGCTGGACGTTTGACCGAGGCCGGTTCTGGGCGCTGAACCAGGGCGAGTCGTTCTTCCGGCCGGACTGGCACGACAACGGTGAAAAGCAGGTGCTGGGACAGGTGATCCCCGCTGGGGGCGGCCCGAAGGACCTGGAGCGGCTTGTGGACATCGTCTGCGGCCATCCAAGCACGGCGAAACACATCGCCTCCAAGCTTTGCAAACGCTTCATCAGCATGGAACCGCCGGCGGGTGCCGTGGACAAGGTGGCGGCGGAGTTCACCCGCACGCATGGCGACATCCGCTGCATGCTGCGCATCCTGTTCGGCACGCAGGAGTTTGCGGAAAGCCGCGGACGCCTCCTCAAAAGACCCTTCAAATTCATGGTGAGCGCCCTGCGTGCCCTGGCCGCCGACGCCCATGCCGACAAAAACCTGCTGGAGCCGCTGCAGCGCATGGGGCACGGTCTTTTTCAACATCCGACTCCCGATGGTTATCCGGATGAGGAGCTGCCCTGGATGGGCACGCTGATGTGGCGCTGGAACTTCGCCGTCGCCCTGGCGGACGGAAAACAGAACGGAGTGCGCATCAACCTTCACGATCTTCGCAGGCAGCTTCATTTCAGCCCCTCCGGATGGTTTCCGCACCTGGTCGGCCGCGCACCGACGGAGGCTGAGCAAAAATCGCTGAAGTCCCAGGATGAGGCCGGGCTCGTCGGCCTCATCCTGGCAAGCCCCGCCTTCCAGAGGTGTTGAACCACGTCAGCCTGCCATGAGCAATCCCACTCCCCAGCCATGAACCGACGCACCTTCATCTCCAGGCTCAGCCTGGCCGCCACACCGGCGCTTGCCGCCGTGCCCCGGGAGGAAAGCCACACCCTCGTCCATGTGTTTCTGCGCGGAGGCGCGGACACGCTCAACATCTTCGTGCCGTACGCCGATGACCGCTACCATCGGCTGCGGCCCGGACTGGCCATCCCGGTCAGGGAGGCGATCCGGCTCAACGATCAGTACGCGCTGCATCCGGGGATGAAGGCGCTTGAACCCCTGTTCAAGTCGGGCCGGCTCGGCGTCGTGCAGTCGGTCGGCGTGGACAACACCAGCGGTTCACATTTCGACTGCCAGGATCAGATGGAACACGGTGACTCCATGCATGGCACGCCCGCCGGGGGAGGTTGGCTGGGCAGATTCCTGCGCCATCAGGGCTCCACCTCCGCCCTGTCGGCCATCGCCGTTGGAACTGCCCTGCCCGAATCCCTGCGCGGAGCACCGGCGGCCAGCGTCTTCGAGCGTCTTGAGGACATTGGCTTCAAAAACACCCGCAACACCGGCGACATCGTCCAGGTGCTGGAATCCATGTACGGTGCAGACGTCAGCCTGCTCGGCCAACGCGGCCTGGAAACCCTGGATTTGTTCCGACGGGTCTCGACGCTGCAAGGCGATGACAGCAAGCCTGAACACGGCGCAGAATATCCTGGAAACACCTTTGGTTCGGGCCTGCGAGAAATCGCCCGACTCATCAAGGCGGGACTTGGCCTGCAGGTGGCCTGCATCGACCTGGGCGGGTGGGACACGCACTTTTTCCAGGGCAGCACCACCGGCCCCCAGGCTGAACGGATTCAAATGCTGTCCGAAGGCCTGGCCGCCCTGGACACCGACCTCAAAGACCATCGCAGTCGTTACACCGTCATGGTGACCACTGAGTTTGGCAGGCGCATCTATGAAAATGCCAGTCTGGGCACGGATCACGGGCGCGGCTTTGCCCTCATGGCCCTGGGCGACCGTGTGAAAGGCGGCAGGGTGCTCGGCTCATGGCCCATCCAGGCGGAGGAGGACCTCAACATCAACACCCCAGGCCCGGGAGGTCTTCATGCTGAAACGGACTACAGGGCTGTCTTCGCGGAGGTGCTGCGAGCCTGCTTCGGCGGCTCCTTTGACATGGGCAGGATTTTCCCCCAGGCCCAGCTGCAAGCCGTCGGTCTCATGTGAGTGTCCCTCAAAAGGTCCAACCGCAGGCTCGGGGTCGGGAAAAACGTCTCGCGTCAGCGTCAGCCTGAGCCTGAAGCCATGCCATGAAGAGCGGCGGCTCAGTCCGGATTGGAGGCTTCATGCCTGGCACGCCGGCGGCGGCTGGAGTTCCTCTCCTCATACTTCTGACGCAGCTCTTCAGAACCAGCCACTTGGTCGATGCGCTCACAGATGCTTTGCACCATGGCGTCGGCCAGCAGTTCGGCCTTGTGGCTCATGATGAACCGAGTCAGGCCTGAAGTCAGCAGGTTCGGCCCCTGCGGAGTTTCGAACTCAACCTGCTGGTCAAAGTAGATGATGCTGCAGATCAACGCTTCAGGAAGCTCGAGATAACGGGCCAGCGCGCGGGCATGATAGGCGCTGCGCAATACAGGATTGGTGAACGAATGCTCCCTGCCGCCATGCATGACCTTCCAGCGATCATCCTTGGGCCCGCCGGAGATCAGGCCGCTTTCACGCTGGGGCTGGATGACAAAAACACCCGAACGGGCCACCACGACAAACGGCAGACGTGTCAGCCCCTTGCCATCGTGCCTGGGCAGAAAAACATCCCGCATCACCTGGTACTCAGTCGAAGGCAGCCGCCTCATGAATGAGGAGACGGTCTTGGGATGAGATGAGGTCGAGGATGGACCTGAGCTCCTGCGTGAATCCGTCCGCTCCTGCCTGCGGCTTCGGCGGAAGAGCCCGGCCGCCAGCAGGGAGGCCACAAGAAGCGCAAACAGGCACAGGGCAAAAATGAGGTACCAATGGGCTGAAAGCAGCTCCTGCGTTACATGGATGATTTTGTTGAACATGTCCTCGTCGGGGGGGGAACAGGAGACAGGTTGCCTTGACGGCGTCATTGCTTCGGATCGAGCGCCTCGCTCAGGGGAACAACACCCCCGGGAGTGGGAGGCTCGGGATCGAAGTCGCCACGCGCGCGACGCTTCGCATCCTTCTCCTCCTTCTTGGCGTCGTCCTTGACTCGGTCATGGACCTCCTGCTTCTCCTTGCTCGTGCTCGGCAGCATGTCCAGCTGCTCATAGGGTGTGTCCTTGGTGGACTTCTTCAGAGCGCTGATACGAGGATATTCCTCCTCCATGACCTTGATCAGCTCCTCAGGCAGCCCGCGCCAGATGGTGAAGATGCCGTTGTTCACGATGCCATCGATGGTCACATAGTCGACAATCGCACCATTGACCATGCTCACCAGCATCTCGCCCTGCCGTGTTCGGGTCACGATTTCAAGGGCGTTGGCCCCCTTGAAGTCAAGCTTAAGAGACACACCATAGGTGCCGTCTTCCGCGGGAAAAGGGTGGAAAGCGATGATGCTTTTATGAGTGAATTCTGGAATAACCTTCAGAATCACCTCCCTGCCCTCGACGTTCCGACGGAAAATGCTCTTCGGCGAATCCATGTCACTCCCCTGGGAAAACACCGTAATCAGAACCTTGTCATCCTTTTTAAACGTGGAGCAGCCAGCCTGGAGTAAAAGCAGGATGGCGACGAGGGGGGTAAAATGTCGCATGGTAACTTGTGATAAGAACCAAATTGTCACGATATTGCAACCCGGCATTCCTTGGATTGATATTTCTATTGCCAATCGAAGGCCACCTTTCGAGAATCAAAGGCCTGTCATCATCCTTCCCTCACTGAACCCTAATCCCTAACCTCAATCATCTCTCATGGGCAGACCCGTCACCCTTTTTACCGGCCAGTGGGCCGACCTTTCCTTCGAAACCGTTGTCCAAAAGGCCAAATCCTTCGGCTATGATGGCGTTGAGCTCGGATGCTGGGGCGATCACTTTGAGGTGGACAAGGCAGATCAGGCCTACTGCGATGCCAAGCGCGCCAAACTCGACGCCCTGGGCATGAAATGCTTCGCCATCTCCACCCACCTCGTCGGCCAGGCCGTCTGTGACAACATCGATCCCCGTCACGCCCAGATTCTCCCCTCCTACATTTATGGTGACGGCGATCCCGAGGGCGTCCGCCAGCGTGCCGCCGCCGAGGTCAAGAAGACCGCCCAGGCCGCCAAGCGTTTCGGCATCAACGTCGTCAACGGCTTCACCGGAAGCAGCATCTGGCACCTCTGCTATTCCTTTCCGCCGAACCTGCCCGGCCAGATTGAGGCCGGCTACAAGGACTTCGCCAACCGCTGGGGGCCGATCTTTGACGAGTTCAAGAACCAGGGTGTGAAGTTCGCCCTTGAAGTTCACCCCACGGAAATCGCCTTCGACATCGCCAGCGCCGAACGCGCCCTGCAGGCCGTCGACTACCACCCGGCCTTCGGCTTCAACTACGACCCGAGCCACTTTGGCTACCAGGGCGTGAACTACGAGAAGTTCATCCGCAAGTTCCCTGACCGCATCTTCCATGTGCACATGAAGGACGTGGCCTGGAACCTCGGGGATGAAGCCGGTGTTTTCGGGGGGCATGTGGACTTTCACAAGCCCGCCCGCTACTGGGACTTCAAGTCCGTCGGACGCGGCGACATCAAGTTTGAGCGCATCATCCGCGCCTTGAACGACATCGGCTACGGCGGCCCGCTCAGCGTCGAGTGGGAGGACGGCGCCATGGACCGTGAGTTTGGCGCCACCGAATCCTGCGCCTACGTCAAGAAGCTCGACTTCCCGCCCAGCAAGATTGTTTTTGACGCCCAGTTCGCCGAAAACAGCAAATAAGCCCTTTTCCTCCCTCCCGCAGCCTCCCGTCCCACCCGGACGGGAGGCTGTTTGTTTCCCGATAAGCCGATGTGCCAAGGATGCTGAAAGGTCCCCTTGGGCCCCCACGATTACTCGTTTCCTATGTCATCCGTCCTGACCCGCCGCAACTTCGTCCAGACCACCGCCGTCATCACCGCAGCCACCACCTTGAGGGCTCAGCAGAAGGCGGACTCCCAGGAAACCCTTCGCATCGGACTCGTGGGCTGCGGCGGCCGCGGCACCGGAGCAGCCTCCCAGGCGCTGGGCGCTGAATACAACGGCAGGCTCGTCGCCATGGCCGATGTGGACATGAAGCAGATCGACGGCAGCATCGCCTCGCTCACCCAGAAATTTCCGGATCGCGTGGACGTCAAGCCTGACAAAAAATTTGTCGGAATCGACGCCTATCAGAAGCTCATCGACAGCGGAGTGGACGTCGTCCTGCTCGCCAGCCCCCCGGGGTTCCGCCCCATGCATCTCCAGGCCGCCGTCGACGCCGGCAAGCACATCTTCTGTGAAAAGCCCATGGCCGTCGACACCATCGGCTACCACATGGCCATGGCCGCCGTGAACAAGGCACGCGAGAAGAAGCTCAACCTCGTCGCTGGTTTCTGCTGGCGTTACAGCACCTCGCGCATCGAGGCGTTCAAGCGCGCTCTCGGCGGTGACATCGGCAAAATCACCAGTGTCTTCGCCACCTACCACACCGGCCCGGTCAAGCCCATGCCGCCGGCCAGCGGACGCCCCGCCGGAATGAGCGATGTCGAATGGCAGGTCCGCAACTGGTACAACTTCTCCTGGCTCAGCGGCGACAGCCTCGTCGAGCAGGCCGTGCACAGCGTTGACAAGGTCTGCTGGGCGATGGGTGACAAGCCTCCCATGAGCTGCATCGGCACCGGCGGCCGCCAGATCAAGGCCGAGGACGGCAACATCTTCGACCACTTCCACGCCGCCTACGAATGGGAGAACGGCATCATCTGCAACATGGCCAGCCGCCAGATCAAGGGCTGCCAGGGCCACAACCAGGATGTCATCCGCGGGGAGAAGGGCGCGCTCATCATCGGCAAGGGAGGCGCCCCCTTCATCGACGGCCCCAAGCGCTGGCGCTTCCGCGGCGAGGAGAAAAACATGTACGATCTCGAGCACGAAGCCCTCTTCAGCTCCATCCGCAAGGGCTCCGTCATCAACGACGGAGACCGCATGATGCTCTCCACGCTGGTCGCCATCATGGGACGTGAGGCCGCCTACACCGGCCAGCTCATCACCTGGGATCAGATGCTTGCCTGCACGCAGGACCTCGCTCCAGACAGCCTGAAATGGACGGACAGCTTCACACCCACCCCGATGCCCCAGCCCGGTGTGACCAAATTCCTCCTTCCTGAGCCGAAGAAGCCTGATGGAAGCGGCACTGGGAAAAAACAGAAGGCCTGACGCTCACCCAGCGTCGAAGTGACGTAAGAATGTGCTGGCGGTTGCCATGACCTCCGCCTCAAATGCGTCGTTTCATGACCAGCCGTCGATCTTTTCTGACCACGTCCAGCCTGGCCGCCCTCACAGGCTGCCAGTTTTCACCCGCCCCGCAGACCGTCCAAACCGCCCCAAGCGGTCCTTTCATGCTGGGCGTCGACATGCTGGCATCCAGGGGCTTTGACCTGCTGCGCGGGCGTCGCGTCGGCCTCATCACCAACCACACGGCCTACACCAGCCAGGGTGTCATGTCCCGTGTGGCCATGCAGCGAGCCCTGGGAGCGGGCCTTGTTGCCTTGTACGGTCCCGAACATGGCATCGACGGAACCGTCGGAGCCGGCAAGCATATCGCCACCCGCCGCGACCCGGTGACAGGACTCACGGTTCACTCGCTCTACGGACCCACCCGCAAGCCCACGCCCCAACAACTTGCAGGCATCGACACCCTCGTCTTTGACGTGCAGGACATCGGCTGCCGCAGTTACACCTACATCAGCACCATGGTCGTCGCCATGGAGGCGGCGGCGGAACAGGGCAAGTCGTTCGTCGTACTCGACCGCCCGAATCCCATGGGCGGATGGCGTGTGGAGGGACCTCCCGTGGAAAGTCGATGGAAGTCCTTCGTCAGCCAGATTCCCGTGCCCTACGTTCATGGCATGACAGTGGGTGAACTGGCCATGATGACCACCGCCCATGGCTGGATTGCACGCTCCCCCAGGCTCACCGTGGTCAAGATGCAGGCATGGAACCGGAGCATGACCTGGCGTGAATCAGGCCTGCGCTGGCATGCCACCTCCCCAAACATACCGCACGCAACCTCACCCTTTTACTATGTGGCGACGGGTATTTTAGGCGGAGCCGCCGCCGTCGACGTCGGCATCGGCACCGAAAATCCCTTTGGGTACGCAGGCGGAAGCGGCGTGTCACCTCAGGCAATGCTGGAGGCCTGCCACAGCTTTGGAGCTTCCGGCGTCAGCTTTTCCCCATACTCCCGCAATGGCTTCGGCGGTGTCAGGTTGAGCATTCACCCACAGGCCCAGGCGGATCTAACGGCACTCGACGTCATGTTGCTCGGCACCTTGAACCATCTGACGGGAGGCCGCGTACTCAGCCGCATGTCTTCGGACAAGATCAGCCTTTTCAACAAGGTGTTTGGCAGCGAGCACCTCCTTCACGGGCTACGCCGGGGTGAGTCACCCGCGCGCATCATCCAGTCCTGGCAGGGTTACACCCAATCCTTCCGCAGGACCCGCCATAGCCACCTCCTCTATTCGTGAGAACATTTTGTCGGCCCAATACCGACTAATGTCGATATTTTGGATAGGCTATCGCAAAGAGCTTTGCAAAATATATCGCAAAAAATATTGAATACCTATCATGATGGGCATTCGTAGAAGCTAATTAATTGGAGCGGCACTTTTCTTCATTTCCCTAAACCTCTTCCCAACAACCCCTTTGACGCCTTTGGAGGCGGCCCAAACCAACCCAGATAAAGAACCCAACACCGTGAAACAGAAACTCTTCATCCTCGACGCGCATCCGATCGTTGTCGAAGGACTCACTAAAATGCTAGAAGGCCAGGAAGATATCCAGGTCACCGGGATCACCGGAGACGTGGACAAGGCCGCCGAGCAGATGAAGCAAGATCCACCGAATGTTCTCCTGATGGATCTTGCCCAAGACGACCGGGGCGTTGTCGACCTGATCAAGAAGATCAAGCAGGAGGTGCCTTCCGTCGCCATCCTCGTCTTCTCCGTTCATGACGAAAACGTCTATGCTGAGAGATGTCTCCGCGCCGGCGCCATGGGATACTTGATGAAAACCGAGCCCGTCGCCCGTGTTCTCATGGCCATTCGCCAGGTCGCCGCAGGCGGCTTCGTCTTCAGCGCCAACCTGCTCAGCAGCATCGTCACCGGCAACGGTCTGCGTGGAGCGGCTGGAGCCCGAGGCGAACCCGGCAGGCTTCTCAGCGACAGGCAGCTCGAGATTTTCGAGATGGTCGGTCGCGGCATGGATTCTCATTCCATCGCTGCGAAACTCAACCTCAGCTCCAAAACGGTGGACGCCCACAAGGCCAACATCCGCCAGAAGCTCGGTCTCGACTCAGCCCGCGAACTGCTGATGGAAGCCGTCCGCTGGGTTGAAAAATAATCCGCGGCAGGCTTTGATCATGCCAAGCGCCCGGGTTGAACACCGGGCGCTTTTTCTTGCCAGCATCCCCCGCCCCCTCACTCCAGCCTCCGGAAGCCAGGTTTTTCAACTTTCTCAAAGTTTGGGAATAACAAGGCCTCCCATCAGTCGTACAAGCGAAAAGTCATTGTCATGAAATTCACCTTTGCCACGCTCTGCGCCCTTGCCCTCATCTCCGTCAGCGCCCGTGCCGAGGACAAACCCGCAGAAGCCAAGGAAAAAGCCATGCCCCAACCCGCGATCAAGCTCACGGAAGAAGATTGGAAAAAACGCCTCACTGACGAGCAATACCGCGTCACCCGCACGGCGGGCACAGAACGCCCCTTCGGTCAGGTCTACGAGGAGTTCGAGAAACAGGGAGAAGGCACCTACTACTGCGTCTGCTGCGGCGCCGAGCTCTTCACTTCGAAGGAAAAATTTCACTCCGGCTGCGGCTGGCCCTCCTTCTACGACGCCTCGACGGCCAAGAACGTGCTCGAACGGCCCGACAACTCCCACGGCATGATCCGCGTGGAAACCCTCTGCAAACGCTGCGGTGCCCACCTGGGACATGTTTTTGAGAGGGAAAGCGTCTCCGCGGCCACGCCGACCAAGCGACGCTTCTGCATCAACGGCGTCGCCCTCCAGTTCGTCACCAAGGGCGGCCAGGCCCCCAAGCTTCTCGAAGTGGCCTCCCCGGCCGTGGAGAAAAAAAAGGAAGCCGTGGCCAGAGAGGCTGGAGTCGAGGTCCAAAAACCCTGACCGGCCGGACGCGAAACCGGCACCTGCCACGGCGTCAGGTTGACCTGACACCAACTCGGCGGCATGAAAGCGCCTCCAATGGCCGGTTTTTTCAAATCCCTCCTCCAGCGTTTCACCAAGCCCGACATCGACTGGGATGAACTTGAGGCATCCTTGATTTCAGGGGACCTTGGCCCCAGGCTGGCCCTGCAGATCGTCGGCGACCTCCAGAGCCAGCAACGCAAGCTGCACGGAGCGGACATCATTCAGGTGGCCCGGGATCATGTGCGAAAGATCCTGCCGGAAAACGTCCAGCCACTCTCCCCTTTTGCTGACGGCAGACCCAAGGTCCTGCTGATCGTCGGGGTCAACGGAGTCGGCAAGACGACCTCGACGGCCAAGCTGGCCCACCTTCTGAGAAAGGCGGGCCATGGCGTCGTGCTGGCCGCCGCCGACACCTTCCGCGCCGCCGCCGTGGAGCAGCTGGAAGTCTGGTCCCAACGGCTGGACATTCCGCTCGTCAAGGGGCCGCCGAACAGCGATCCAGCAGCCGTCTGCTTCGAGGGTTATGAAAAGGCCGTCAAGACCGGAGCCGCCTTTCTGTTGTGCGACACCGCCGGCAGGCTGCACACCAAGCACAACCTCATGGAGGAGATGAAAAAGGTTCACCGGGTGCTCGGTCGCAAGGACCCGACATCTCCGCATGAAGTCATCCTTGTGGTCGATGCCACGACGGGCTCAAACGCCCTTCAGCAGGCGCGCGAGTTCCACAAGGCGATTCCGCTCACCGGGCTCATTGTCACCAAGCTCGACGGCAGCGGCAAGGGCGGCGTCCTGGTTCCCATCCAGCAGGAGCTCGGCGTCCCCACACGCTTCATCGGCCTCGGCGAACGCGTGGAGGATTTCCAGCCCTTCGAGCCCGGGCGGTTTGTCGACGAGCTGCTCTGACGCCAGGGCTCAGTAAGTGGCCCGTCCGCCTGAAAGGTCAAAGACAGCGCCTGTCGTGAAGGAGCAGTCCTCGGAGCACAACCAGGCGACCAGGGCCGCCGCCTCCTCCTTCCGACCAAAGCGTGCCATCGGAATTTTGGAAAGCATGTAGTCGACATGCTGCTGCGTCAGCTGCATGAGGATGTCCGTCTCAATCACCGCCGGCGTGATGCAGTTGACCACGATGTTCGACGTCGCCAGCTCCTTGCCCAGGGACTTGGTGAGACCGATCACCCCGGCCTTCGAGGCGCTGTAATGCGCGGCGTTCGGATTGCCTTCCTTGCCGGCGATGGAGGCGATGTTCACAATGCGACCGTAGCCGTTCTTCAGCATCTGCGGCACCACGGCACGGCAGCAGAGAAAGGGGCCGTTCAGGTTGATTTCAACCACACGCCTCCACTCTTCCGGCGTGGTCTCCCAAAGCCTCGCGTTGGCGCCGGCGATGCCCGCGTTGTTGACCAGCAGGTCAATCTTGCCAAAGGCCGCAAGGGCGGCCTGCACGCCTGCCTCCACGGAGTCGGCACGGGTCACATCCACCTTCGCCGTGGCGACCCGTCCCGGTGCGTCGAGCGCGGCGCAGGCCTCGGCCAGCGCCGCATCATCAATGTCCCAGAGGCAGACCGAGGCTCCATCTCGGAGCAGCCTTGCGGCAATGGCACGGCCGATTCCACGGGCGCCGCCCGTGACGATGCCCACACGATTTTGAAGGGAGGATGAGTTTGCCATGAGAAAAAAGGAGGGATGGAAGGAGTGAATACGGTTCAGATCATGCCGGGCTGCCAGCCGCCGTCGCCAAAACGCGCGCCGACACGGCTTCTCATCGCCGGATCGTCCAGGGCGCGGTCGACCGCATCCTGAAGCGCTCCGGAGGCAAGGTCGCCCAGCAGGGGCACCGGGGAGCCGGTGCCCGGCACATACGCACGGCTCTGGCGTTCGCCTTCATAAACCGCCGTGTGAAGAACACGGCCGGTGGCCGCCTCGAGCACGCTCAGGCGGATGCGCGCATAACCATAAGGATGTACAAGCAGCTTGCAATGCAGGTCCAGCACCTCGCCCGTGATGATGAACCGTGCGCCGGACCTCGGGGTCAGCATGCCTCTGGCCTGAAGGCCGTAGCCAAAGGCGTTTGTCACCACCTCCGCCACAGGAACCCTTGTCTGGATGAACTCCACCGGTGTCCCCACCTGCGTGCGGACGGTGCCAAGGTCATTCATGCCAACATCGCGGCGGTCGATGAAGGCCTGAGTGGCAAACTCTGGGGCTCCCGGCTTGATGTGCCCGGGAGTGGATGCGTAGTCGAGGCTGATCTGGCTCGTGGTGGTGCAGGAGGCGAGGACGACGGCGCAGCCGAGGAGTGTGACGAGACGCTGGAGTGTAGGCTTCATGGAGGAAAATGAACCGCAGGAAACAAGGGACAAGAACACGGCGGGTCAAGGATTCCTGTCAGCTTCCTTGCCGCTGCCGCAGGAATGTCAGGCTGGCGTCCATGCAGCCTCTGAAATGTCTTGCAGGCAGACCTGCAAAATCAGAGCTTTTCCCGCCCAAGCCTTTTTCTCCAGGCACGTTCTGCCCCGTGACCTGTGTTTCCGTGCCCCATGAGCGATCCGCAAAACTCCGACGACCTCCAGCATCTGCCGACAGCCGATGTTGACAGCGTGGAGAGTTCACGCGCAGCCAAGGCGGCCCTGTGGAAAAAAATCTCGGAACAGAGGCGGCAGGAAAAGGAGGATCCGCCAGCGCTCCAGCCACCTCAGACTCCCGTCGATGACCGGCCGCCAGCCGCCCAGGAACGCAGCTCAAGGGACGAATGGAACGAACTCTTCAGCACCAGCCCCGAGGAGCTTGAAGCCCCCCTCATCCCAACGGCGGCAGCCCCTCTCGTTCAACCGCCGCGCAAACGCAGTGTCATTCGTCGCAGCACGCCTCTCCTCACGGAGGCTGAGGCAGCCCCGGAGCTCCCGCCGGAAGCCAGCCCGCATCCGTCTTCAGACAGCCCCGACACGACGTTGGCTGGCACGGCGGCTCCAGCCGAGGAGGCTGTCCCCGCCGGCCCTGACAGCCCCCTCATCAGCCTGACCGCACAGGAACAGTTCCCCACCCCCAAGAACTCCCCTGGCCCCCGGTCAGCATCCCCTGAGACCGCTGCACAGGAAACCGCCTCGGAGCCTGACAAGCCATCCCAGTCACAATCGGCGGCCGCCTCGGAAAAACCTGAGGACACTCCCAAGGAGGTCCATTTTCTGACCGCCCTGCTGAGACAGAAATGGGTGCAATGGGGAGGCGCCTCGCTCTCCCTCAGCCTGGGCATTCACGCCTTCATCCTTGGTGTCGGGGGATTCCTGGTCGTCAATCAGGTCATGATCGACAGGCAGGTCGACTTCCTTCCCGGCGGCAGCCAGCAGGGACAGCAGGCTTCACAGGCGCTGGAACACAAGATCCAGCAGAAAAAGAACCCCTGGCTGAAAAAGGCGATGCCCATGCGCAAAATCGCCGCCATCGGCTCCATCTCCGACATCGTTCTTCCGGATGAGGTCCCTGATCTTCTCGATCTGCCTAGCTCCAACGACCTGCTTTCCAGCAGCAAGCTTGGCGGTTCCGGACTCGGCGGCGGCGGCTTCGGCAAAGGCATGGGGCTCGGCGCCAAGGATGGCATGGTGTTCCAGCCCCTTTCCATGTTCGGCCGTGAGATCAAGGCGAAGCGGCTCGCCCTCGTCCTCGACGTCTCCAGCTCCATGGCTCCCTTCCTTCCCCGGGTGATCGAGGAAGTGGACAAGGTCGCCAAAGGCAGTGTGATCGTTCTTTATCCCGGATGCGGCCTGGACTCGCCCCCCAACAAGGGGCTGCTGGGCAAGGAGATCTACCGGACCAACGGGCCGGAGTTTGAGCGCTTCTGGCGCATGGGAGGCATGGCCAGCCTGGAGGAGGCACGCAAGTTCAAGTTCTCCCGCAACGACCCCATCCCCAGCGAAAGCGTCTACACCGTCCTGGCGAAACGACCGCAGACCCACTTCATCCATTATGTCGGGATCGGCTACACCTGGCTTGCGCTGCTGAGTGATCATGTGCGGCAGGCGGACGCCCTCTACTGGTTTTCAGACTTCCAGGATCATGTGGATTTCCAACAGCTCGACATTGTCCGGGAAAACCTGCTGCGACGAAAACAGAAGCTCTACATCCAGCCGTATCAGCACGGCTCGGCCTTTGACCTGATCAAAAGCCAGCTCGTCGACCCCACCGGCGGGGAAGTCATCGAGGCCGTCTTTGAATGACCACCATCGTGAAGCAGATTTTCCTCGCGCACGACTTCCAGCCCCTCATGTTTCGTCCATGAACCCAGCGCCAGACACGGCCGTTTTTGCGCTCACCGCGCGGATGGTTGCCCGACGCGTCATGCTTCGGCGCTGGCTGGCGGCTCTGGCCAGAACTCTCTGGATCGTGGCCGCCCTGATCCTGATGATGATCCTGTCCGCCCTGGCCCTCGGTTTCGCCATCCTGGCTTCCCTGGCATGGCTGGTCCTTGCCCTCTGGGGCCTGCTGACGCTGGGATGGACCTTCTGGCGTCGTCCGGGCCACTACAGCATCCTGGCCCTCTGGGACAGGGCGGCGGGGAGACGCGAGGCCTTTGCCAACGCCTGGTGGTTTGAACAACAGGCAGACATCAGCAAGGCGCAGCGTTCACACATCGTCCTCCAGCAGGAGCGCCTGCCAGGGGCCATGAAAAGCCTGCCCCAGGACCTGCCCCTGCACTTTCATCGTCACCTCTGGCTGCCGCCCGTCCTCGCCCTCTCGGGCCTCTTGATCGGGCGCACGCTGAATCCGGACGGAGCAGTGGCTCTTGTCGATGAAGCCATGCAGCAGGTGGCCAGGGATGAAGCAGCTCGTCTCACAAACGCCAGCTTGCAGAAAAAGAACCTCGAAGGCCTGACTGCGGATGAACAGGCCGAACTGGAAAAGCTCAGGCAGAATCTCAAGCAGACGGCCGAAGAATTGGATAATGCAGCAGGCAAGGACGCGCGGGAAGTTATGTCCAGCCTGGAACGCCGGGCTCGTGAGGCCGAAAAACTCGCTGAAAGGCTGGGGGCCAGCAAGGACCCATGGGCATCAGAAAGCCTTGTCCAGTCCCTGCGCCAGCACGCTGACACTGCTGACCTCGGCGACGCCGTGGCCGCCAGGAATCCCGGCCAGACGGCCGCCGCGGCAGAAGCACTGGCCGAAAAACTCAAGTCACCCCAGCTTGCCAACGACACCCGAGAACGTCTCAACGAAACCCTGAAGGACAACGAACGCAGCGCCGAAAAGGAAGACCGCACACGGCCCGTCGGCCAGCATGTCATCAACGCCTCCGGACAGATGCAGACGGCGAAACCCGCCGAAGCAGGTGAGGAATTTCAAAGGCTCGCCGACAAAATGCGCGACCAGGCTCGCCGGGAGAAGGCTCAGAAAGAGATGGAAAAGCTGGCCCAACAGCTGCGCGATGCGAGCAGCAGCATCACGGGACAGAACCAGGCAGGCGCGATGCAGGAGATGGCAGGCAGCCCGCAGAAAGCTGGTCAGCAAAGCCAGCCGCAGGCACAGACCCAATCGCCGCAGACCGGCCAGGCTCAGCAGCCAGACTCATCCCCACAAAGTCCGCAGATGTCTGGGCAGCCTCAGCTTCAGCCTCCCGGCATGGAACAGCAGCTGCTCCAGCAAAACCCCGTCCCAGGAACCGGCCAGCAGCAGCGCATGATGATGGCGCAGCCAGGCGGCAAGAATCAGTCCCCCAAAGATGGCCAGCCCATGCTTCTCGCCCCCATCCCCGGCCAGCAGCCAGGAGAAAAGCCGCCAGACGCCCTCCTGCTCGGCCCTCAGGGCCCCAATCCCGGGGACGGCCCCCAAATTGGAATCGCAACCCCTGGCGGCAAGGAGGCCGGCCTGGGAAGGGCGGAACTCAATGCCCCCCCCACCTCCCCGCAGAACACCGCCAATCAGGCCGTCGTCGCCGCCCAACAAAACAACGAGGGCAGTTCAAGCGTCCGGGCTGTGGAAGGCGGTGCACGACCGGAAAGTGCCTCCAGAAGCTCCAGCCAGATTGCCATCGAAGCCTTGTCCTCCCAGGAAGAGGCCCTGGACGAAATGCCGCTGCCCCCGTCCCGCAGAGAACAAGTTCGTCGTTATTTCACCGAGTTACGGAAGCGTTTCGAAAAAGAATAGGCTCCCAGCCACGACTTTTTTAAAAGTTTCGACCTCCATTCGACTTGCCCTGGCTTTTCGAAGGCAGATTTCCCACCCAAACTCCTTGCCACGTTCATGCGGGCTG
>CAZXPU010000016.1:13921-57177 GCA_964642905.1 uncultured Prosthecobacter sp. | reverse complement strand
CGGGGTCTTCGATGGCAAGCCGGACGGCGTCCAGGGCAAGGCCGCCATCGTCACCGACGTGACCACGGGTGAGGAACGCGTCGGCCACTTCGGATGGAAGGGTCAGCACGCCACCCTGCTCGCCTTCTCCGCCGACGCCTACCTGAACGAGATGGGCATCACCAACCGCTTCTTCCCCGAGGAAAACGCTCCTAACGGCCGCGCCGACGTGCTCGCCACCTACGACACCGTCGCCGATCCCGAGGACACCACCGATCCGGTCACCGGCAAAGCCGACATCGATCACTCGGCGGATTTCATGCGCCTTCTCGCCCCGCTTCAGCCCCGCACGCTGAACGCCGCCGCCACGGCTGGCAAGGCGCTGTTTGAATCCGTCGGCTGCGCGGTCTGCCACACGCCCACCCTGCAGACGGCCGTCAACGACATCGCCGCCCTCAGCGAAAAAGCGGTCAACCTCTACTCCGACCTCCTCCTGCATGACATGGGCGCCCTCGGCGACGGCATCGTCCAGGGCAACGCCGGCCCGCACGACATCAAGACGCCGCCGCTCTGGGGCGTGCGCGCCAGCGCCCCCTACCTGCATGACGGCCGCGCCCCCAACCTCGACCGCGCCATCCGCATGCATGACGGTGAGGCCGTCATCTCCCGCGACCGCTACAACGCGCTGACGCCGCAGGAGAAGCAGCAGCTCATCAGCTTCCTCAACTCGTTGTAATCCCCCGGAGCCTGAAAGAACAACGCGGCCATGCCCAGAGCGTGGCCGCGTTTTTCATGCCCGCATGCAGCCGCCCTCTCCGGCGGTTGAGAACCCGCCGCGCAAGGCTACCCATGCGCATGCTACTTCCCGCCGTGCTCCTGATGATGGCCCAGCTGGCCTCGGCACCCGCCACGCCTCCCTGGGCGTCCACGATCACCCGCAGTCCCGCAGGCGCCTTTCCACCGCTCCAACCCTGCCGTGTCAGCTACGACCTCAGCTGGAACAACCTGCTCTCGGCAGGCACGGCCAGGGTGCTGATGCAGGAAGCCGGAGATTTTCAGGTGGCCCGCGCCGAGGCCGGCACCAGCGGTCTTGCCCGCACGCTCTGGCTTTATGACTGCACCATGACCTCCGTGATGCACCGAAGCGAACTGCGCGCCCTGCACATGGAGCACTCGGAGACCGACACGCGGGAGACCGCCGCCTACCAGGTGCGTTTCGGTGACCGAGAGGTCAGCACCCTAACCTCCCTCACCCCCACTGGTGGCAGCACGAAAAAGACCACCCAGGTCTGCCCCTACGGCCCGGTCGACGACCTGCAGTCCGCCATCCTCTACGTCCGCAGCCAGCCCCTGAAAACCGGCGACGCCATCACCCGCGTGGTCCAGCCCTTCGACCGCCCCTACCTCGCCACCTTCACCGTCACCGGACGCGAGCAGCGCAAGATCGAAGGCGTGGCCTATCCAACGATCAAACTCGATGTGAAGATCCGCCGCCTCGACCGCAAGACCCTCCTGCCCGGCAGCTTCAAGAAGATGAAGACCGCCACCATCTGGGTCAGCGACGACGCCTGGCGCCTGCCGGTGGAGATGCACGCCAACGTCTTCGTCGGCTTCATCTCCGCCACGCTGACCCGCCGCGAGGAACTGACCGGCGCCGAGGCCCAGGGCACGCTGCCCGAAGGCATGAAACCGTGACTGCAACGCCGGGCACCGACGCCGCCTGCCGATGATTCGTCACCACCCTGATCATACCTTTCGTTAGGCTTGGACGTTCGCAGGCAAACTGCCGATGATATCATCAACGCCGAACAAGCGAAGCAAAGTAGTCATCTTGCTCCGCAAGATGAGCTGGCAGTCTGGCAGACTGAGCCGTCCCCGAACTCCGAAAACCCTTCCTGCCAGCGCAAGCCTCCTGCTCATCTCGACGGAGCGAGATGACCACTCTGCTGACGCCGCCCCCTCGCCGCCTCCAGATGATTCGCAGATCCGGGTAGGGCCCCGCTGCGCCGGGGCCGAAGATGCAGGCCGAGAAAACTGCACACGTCACCAGGCGAAACCTGCCCGACCTCACCCCGGCTCCGGCAGCCGCACCGGATCCCGCAGGTTGGCGTTCAGCACCTCGGGCGTCACCTCGCCCTCCCAGCGGCTGATGGCGATGGTGGCGACGCCGTTGCCGATGAAGTTTGTCAACGCCCGGCACTCGCTCATGAAACGGTCGATGCCGACAATCAACGCCAGCGACTCCACCGGAATGCCCGGCACCACCGCCAGCGTCGCCGCCAGCGTGATGAAGCCCGCCCCCGTCACCCCGCTCGCGCCCTTGGAGGTGATCATGGCCACCAGCAGCAGGCTGAACTGCTGCCCCAGGTCCAGCGGCGTGTTCGTCGCCTGCGCCAGGAACACCGCCGCCATCGTCATGTAGATGTTCGTGCCGTCCAGGTTGAAGCTGTAGCCGGTCGGCACCACCAGCCCCACCGTGGCCGGAGCGCAGCCCAGGCCGCGCAGCTTCTGGATCAGCAGCGGCAGCGCCGTCTCCGACGAGCTCGTGCCCAGCACCAGCAGCAGCTCCTCCTTGATGTAACGCAGGAAGCGGAAGATCGAAAAGCCGCACCCGCGTGCGATGCCGCCCAGCACGACCACCACAAACAGCCCGGCGGTCAGGTAGAAGCCGAGCATCAGCCATAACAACTTTTGCAACGAACCGATGCCGTAGCTGCCCACCGTGAAGGCCATGGCCCCCAGCGCCCCCACCGGCGCCGCCTTCACGACGATGCCCATGACGGCAAAGAACACCTCGCCCGTGCGCTCGATCACCTCCAGCACAGGCCTGCCGCGTTCGCCCAGACCGGCCAGCGCAAAGGCGGTGATCAGCGCGATGAACAACACCTGCAGCAGATCGCCGCTGGTAAACGCCCCCACAAAACTGCCCGGGATGATGTTGAGCAGGAAGTCCGTCGTGCTCAGCACGTGCGACTTGTCGGCATACTCATGCGCCGACTCCACGGCCCGGGTCCCCAGCTCCGCGACGTTGGCGTTGAACCCGACGCCCGGCTTCAGGAGATTCACCACCAGCAGGCCGATCAGCAGCGCCACCGTGGACACCACCTCGAAATAAAGCAGCGTCTTGCCGCCGATGCGGCCCAGCTTCTTCAGGTCGCCCATCGACGCCACCCCGTGCACGACCGTGCAGAAGATGATCGGCGCGATCATCATCTTGATCAGCTTGATGAACCCGTCCCCCAGCGGCTTCAGCGCCTTGCCCTGCTCGGGGAACAGGCAGCCCAGCGTGACACCAAGGGCGACGGCGATCAGCACCTGCACATAGAGGATGCGGTACCAGGGGGTGCGTGTCGTGGCTTGCGGCATGGGATCGGGAATCCGGAATACAAGCCAGGAATCCCAGCCGGAGGCAAGACCTGTCTGACAAGCCACCTCCAGGATGCCTCAGTCAATCAGGTCCAGGTCATGCAGCCTGCGCGTCCTCGGCCTCGCAGCGGCAGGGCGCGGCGTCCTGAGTTCACAAGCCGGCTCCTGCATGTCCCGCTCCGCCACGGTCAGCAGCTCAGCATCGCTCTGGAAACCGAGCAGGCGCGACAGGCCGATGCGGTTCTGCGAGATCCAGTGCACCACCTTGCGCGCCATGCCCTGCATCGCCGGACTGGCCAGCCGCGCCGACCAGGCCCGGAACTCGCGCAGCGCCCAAAGGCACATGACCCAGGCGCCAGCCCCCTGCCAGACCTCGCCCGTGTCCGCCATGACCAGGATCTCCTGGTCGGCATGCAGATGCCGGATCGAGGGCAGACGTCGCTCGGCCTCGGGCGAGTCATAAGGGACAAATTCAAGCCTGACATAACTCGGCTGGCTGCTGAGCCACTGCCGCACCCGCGAGCACAGGCCGCAGCGGGCGTCGTAGAAAAGAGTGAGGGTGTTCATGGCGTGGGGAAGAGCTGAAGAAATAGGAGAGAATGGAGGATGGAATAAGGCAGGATGGAGTCAGGCCGTGCAGCCTGAATGCCGGGGGTGTTTCAGCACGATGTGCAGGGCGGCGGTCAGGCCGGTGACGCCGGCTCCGCCGAGGTAAAGCCAGGTGCCTTTGTCATTCAGACAGCGCAGCACCTCACGCCACCAGCTCTCGAAGCTGGTCATTGAGTCCCAGGTGCCCAGCAGCGTGAACGGAAGCATGCCGATGCCCAGGCCGAGCCACGCGGCGACCCAAGGTTTCCGGAGCCACGAAGCCTCCGGCACCACGCAGTCCACGGGCAGCAAAATCAGCAGCCAGGCGACCAGAATCACGGGCACGCTGAAGACGCCAAAAGCCAGCCAGAATGCCAAAAAATCACGCCATCGAAAAAGGCGCAGCTCCAGAAGACTGTCGAGCCCTGCAAGAATCGTGTAGCCGGTCATGAAAGCCACCCATCCCCAAAACATGGCGACGAAGGTGCGGCGGACTTTGTGAAGGAAGCGGACAGGTTTCATGACGAGGGATTCAGTGAGGGGTTTCAGCAGGGCGCGGACACCAGGGTCCGCGCCTCGAGTCGGAGCCGGCTCAGACACCGACCTTCAGCACCGGCGGAACCGGCGGTGGCATGACGGCGAGCTGGGCACGTTTGCGCATGCGCGTGAAGACGAGCAGATTGAAGAAGTGCATCGCCCCGAGCACCAGCAGCACGACGCCCATCTTGCCGCTGAGCGCCTCAAACACACCCCGGGCCCCCAGCACCTCCTCCGTGGTCTTCAGATAAAGCGACACGAAGCCGATGTTGATGAGGTAGAAGCCGACGACGAGCAGGTGGTTCACGCTGTCCGCCAGCTCCGTGTTGCCGTGGAAGCATTCGACGAGGAAGATGCGGCCGCTGCGGTGCAGGGTCCGGGCGACCCAGATGGTCATGGCGACGGCAAGCCCGAGATACAGGGCGTAGGTGAGGACGGTTTCATTCATGGCGGTGGTTCCTTTCAGGGTGGGTTGTGTTGTTTGTTTTATCGGAAGTTTCAGATATTTCTGAAACACAGGGTCAAAAAAAGGGATCAGCCCAGCAGGCGCATGGCCCATTGCAGCGCGGACGCGTGCTTCATGGAGGACACGGTGTCGGAGACCTTCATGCCGAACTCGACAAACTCCTGGAGCTCCTTCATCTGGGCATGGAACTGCCTGCCCGGCCCGGCTTTTTCGGCGCGAGTCTGCTCGGCGCACTGGCGCAGCACGGCCAGGGCGGGGTCAAGCTCACGGCGCTTCCTTTCCCGGGCGATGATGATGAACATCTTCCAGACATCCTTCTCCGCCTCGAAATACTCCCGGCGCTCGCCCTTCTTCACCACCAGCCGCACCAGGCCCCAGCCGATCAGCTCACGCAGGTTCGTGTTGGCGTTGCCGCGGCTGATGCGCAGGCGCGCCATGACCTCCTCCGTGTGCATCGCCTCCGGCGCGGTGATCAGCAAGGCGTGAATCTGGGCCATCGTGCGGTTGATCCCCCAGTTGCTGCCCAGGGCGCCCCACTGGGCGATGAACTCCTCACGCGACTGCTCCCAGCCCGCCTCGGCGGCCTTGGTCTCGGGAGCAGCTTTTTTCGACATCCTACTTTCAGATAGTTCTGAAAGTTGATCAGGGCAAGCAGGTTTTCATTTTTTTGGTTCGGGCAACGACCGGATGAACTGCCTCCGGCAAACAGACGGGCTCAAACGCCTCCCCCCATTTTTCTGCCCTAAAAAACCCCGCCACCGTGCCCCCTGCCCCGCAGTTCCAGGCGACAGCGGCTGGCACAACGACTTCATCTCGTGAGCCCGTCTCCATGTGCTCACGAAGCCACGCTCTGAGGCAGAACGATTAGGGGCAGAAAGATTCTTCCAATCCTTGGCAGGCACTTGGACAGCGCATTCAGTTCATCGGGAAAGATTCGCGAGCAGCTCCTCGACCAGTTGCGGCACTTCGCGCGTCGCCGGGCCCTGGCGCAGATCCGTGAACTGCCCGCTGATGCCCGTGGGCTCCAGGTTCACCTCGATGAGCCGCTCGCAGCCCGACTCCGCGGCAAGCCGCACAAAGCCCGCCGCCGGGTACACCACGCCGCGGGTGCCGATGCAGACAAACACGTCCGCCGTCTGCAGGGCGCGCGTGATTTCATCAATGTAATACGGCATCTCGCCGAACCAGACGATGTCCGGCCTCAGCCTGCCCGTTCTGCCGCACTCGGGACAGGGCGTTGAGATCGCGAGGTCGGAGTGCCATTCCAGGACGCTGCGGCACCACAGGCAGCGCACCTGCCGGAGCTGGCCGTGCATGTGCAGGAGCTTCTTCGCCCCGGCGCGCTCGCTCAGGTCATCGACGTTCTGGGTGATGTGCAGAAAAGGACCAGGCCAGGCCTGCTCCAGCCTGACCAGGGCTTCATGGGCCGCGTTCGGCATGACGTCTTTCAGGGCCGCCCGGCGCAGGTTGTAAAAGCGGTGCACCCGCTCCGGCTGACATTGAAAAGCCTCCGGCGTGGCCACCTCCTCGATCCGATGCCCCTCCCAAAGCCCGTGCAAGCCCCGGAACGTGGGAACGCCGGACTCTGCGGAGAGTCCGGCGCCCGAAAGAATGACGAGGCCGGGATGAAGGAGCCCTGCCATGCCTGTGAATGCTTAGTTGTTAGGTGCTGGCGCGGGTGCAGGAGCTGGCGCTGGGGTCGCCGCAGGGGCGGCCTGGGATGCTTCCGCCTTCCTCTTGGCCGCAAGATCCACGTCCTCACCCTTGCTGTTGGTGACGCGCGGACGGCCTTTGCCCTGGCTCAGGCCGTCATAATGCATGGTCATCTCCTCACCTTCCTGGCCGGCCTTGAAGGTGATGGACTTGGCGGCGTCATCCTCGCGGACGATCACCACGTTCGGGAGCATCTTGATGCCCAGCATGGCGGCCGCCTTGTCAGGGTTGGAGGCCGCGTTTTTGGAGTACTCTTCAATCGCTGACTTCCATTGGGGGAAAAACTTGGCCACCAGGGCTCCGCCACCCAGGAACAGCGCAACAAGGATCACGAGGCAGCCGATGCCACCGATGGCGAAGCAGGACATGCCCTTTTTTTCTTGAGGGACGGAGGGTGGTGGTGTGCTCATGGGAAAAAATAATCGCCGGCATGATGACTTCCGCAGGTGACAACGCGAGCCTATTTTGACCGCACAGGAGGATTTGCCGCCACAGGGCCTCACAACCCGCCCAGAGACGTTGCCTTTGCCTCAGTCAGTGCCATGGTCCGCGGCCGATGCGTTCCCCCACTGTTCCACTGGCCTTCATAGGCCGCATCTTCCTGCACTTTCTGTCTTATCTGGGACAGCTGGCGGCATTGGCGAAGGAACTGCTGATCGCCCTCCGGTCGGGTGTCTGGCGGCTGCGGCTGGTGGCCCAGCAGATCGTGGCGATCGGTTATGGCTCGCAGGGCGTCGTGATCGTCACCGGAGCCTTCACGGGCGCGGTGTTCACCTTCCAGACCTATGCAAAGTTCAAAGACTTCGGCGTGGAAACCACCGTCGGCGCCGTGGTCTCCGTGGCCCTCTGCCGTGAGCTGGGGCCCGTGCTGGCGGGTCTCATGGTGGCGGGACGGGTTGGCGCCGCCATGGCCGCCGACATCGGCACCATGAAGGTCACCGAACAGGTCGACGCCCTGCGCGTGATGGGTGTCCATCCCGTGGACTACCTGGTCCTGCCACGCTTCCTCGCCATGATGATTTCCATGCCCTTCCTGGTCGCGGAGAGCATTTCCTTCGGCCTCGGCGCCTCCTTCGCCGTCTCCAGCATGGGTTATCAGATGCCCTCCGCCTGGTACCTCACCCACATGATCGACCACACGAACATGCAGGATTTGTCGATCGGCATGATCAAGGGTTTCGTGTTCGGCATGCTGATCACCCTCATCTCCTGCCACCAGGGCCTGGCCGCGGAAAACGGCGCCGTGGGCGTCGGTTCCGGCACCACCCGTGCCGTGGTCATCTCCTCGCTCGTGCTGCTGGTGGTGAACTTCTTCCTCTCCATCCTGCTGAACTACGTCTTCCCCATCGGCAACGCCTGAACCATGCCAGAAGCCACCCCCAGCATGAACTCCCGGCCGGAAAACGGTGTCGCTGACGATGTCTTCATCGAGCTGCGCGGCGTGAAGAAACGCTTTGGCGCCCAGGAGGTGCTGAAAGGCATCAACCTCCGCCTCCGCCACGGGGAGACCCTGTGCGTCATCGGCCCCAGCGGCGAGGGCAAGACGGTCATGATGAAGCATGTCATCGGCCTCATCAAACCTGACGAAGGCGACATCTTCGTGGCCGGCATGCACGTCAACGGCCTGAAGGAGCGCGAGATGGCGCCCATCCGCCAGAAGGTCAGCATGCTCTTCCAGGGCGCCGCCCTTTTTGACAACCTCACGGTCGAGGAAAACGTCGCCTTCCCGCTGCTCGAACGCGGCGTGCGCGACAAGGCCGAGGTCCGTCGACGCGTCCGCGAGGCCCTTCAGGCCGTGGATCTGGACGAACACCGCCACAAGTACCCGACCAGCCTCTCCGGCGGCATGAGAAAGCGCACCGGCATCGCCCGGGCCATCATCGACCACAGCGAGTGCATCCTTTACGACGAGCCCAACTCCGGCCTCGACCCGATCGGCTCCGACATCATCGACCAGATGATCCTGCGCATGCAGAAACGCTTCGGCGTCACCTCCATCATCGTCACGCATGACATGCGCAGCATCTTCAAGATCGCCGACCGCGTCGCCATGCTCTACCGCGGCGAACTGCGCTTCATCGGCAGCCCCGCCCAGCTTCGCGAAACGGACGACGAGGTCGTCCAGAACTTCATCAACGGCCGCTCAGACGTCACCTGCTGAGCCGCGCCCGCGTCATTCCACCCCCCTCTTCCCATGATCGACCGTGATAAAAAAACCGAAATGCTCGTCGGCCTCTTCGTGCTCGTTGGCCTCCTCCTGCTTGGCGGGCTGATCCTGCAGTTCGGGCGCGTGCGCGAGCTCTTCAAGGACACCTACGACCTGCGCGTGGCCTTCCCCAACGCTGCAGGCATCAAGGAAGGCTCCCCGGTCTACCTGGGCGGCTCGCGAGTCGGCAAGGTCAGGCAGAACCCCACGCTCAACCCCACCTTCACCGGCGTCATCATTGACCTGGAGCTGTTCAAGGACGTCATGATCCCCTCCGACGCCACCTTCGCCATCGGCTCCCAAGGCCTCATGGGCGACGCCCTGGTGGAGATCAAGCCGACGGGCAAGGAAACCCAGGACTTCATCCCTCACGACAGGACCGAGATCATCACGGGCTCCCAGTCCGGAGGTCTGTCCGACCTGCAAGGCCAGGCTGAGGTCGTCGCCAAGAAGGTCGATGTCGTGCTCGACGACGTGCGCCATGCCCTGGTGGACGTCAAAGGCGCAATGGAAAAGATCAACAAGGAGGCCCTGTCCGACAAGACCATCAAGGACTTCCAGACCAGCATGGAGCACCTCAACAAAACCATGATCCGCGTCGATGAAAAGGTCCTGGGCGAGGAGAACGCCGACAACCTCAAGTCCGCCCTGGCGGACTTCAAGGAGGCGGCGGCCAGCTTCAAGAACAGCGCCAAAAACGTCGAGGAGTCCAGCAAGCGCCTGGGCCCCATGTTTGACAAGCTCGACCCGGCCATCGCCAAGGCTGACAAGGTGATGACCACGGCCGACGAATCCCTGCAGTCGATCAAGAAAGCCGCCGACAGCTTTGCAGCCGCCGCCCGCAACGTCACCTCCAGCAAGGGCCTGCTGGGCGCCCTGATGAACGACACCGAGCTCAGGAACGAATTCTCCGACCTGATCTCCAACCTCAAGCGCAACGGGGTCATCTTCTACCGCGACAGCGCGGACAAGGAGAAGACTGGCACGTCCACCCCTGCCGCGCCCTCCTCAGAGGGTGCCAAAAGGAAGCCTCTGTTCAGTCGTTGATTCGATCCATTCGGCAATCCTGCCGAAGGTTCGCCCGCGCCGAGCAAGCGAAGCAAAGTCGCCATCTTGCTCCGCAAGATGAGCTGGCAGTCTGGCAGACTGAGCCGTCCCCGAACTCCGAAAACCCTTCCTGCCAGCGCAAGCCTCCTGCTCATCTCGACGGAGCGAGATGACCACTCTGCTGACGCCGCCCCCTCGCCGCCTCCAGATGATTCGCAGATCCGGGTAGGGCCCCGCTGCGCCGGGGCCGAAGACGCAGGCCGAGAAAACTGCGCAAGCCCGTTAGGCTTGAACGCCCGCAGAAAAACCTGCCGATGGGTCCGCCAGCGCCGATTCGGGGAAGCTGTCTCCCAGCCTTCGGCTAGGAGTACTTCACGTCCTTGCGAGGCTCCATTTCGAAGGCGGTCGCCTCCTGCTCGGCAACGTTGGGTTTCAGCACCTCCTCGCGATACTTGATGTAGTTCGGGTCATCCTGGCAGATCGCCAGCTTGTCCATGCTCTCGACCTCGAGGTACACGAACCAGGGAAAGGTGTCGTTCGGGTTCACGCGCTTGCCGGTTTTCACGGACAGCACCTCGGGGACGCGCAGCAGGTTCACGCGGGTCCTGGCCATCATCTCCTCCAGCTTTTCCTCCGTGACCTCTGGCTTGAGCTTGTAGAGGCTCAGGTAGGCGATCATGGGAGAAGGAATTCGGGGCGTGAAGCCGGCGGCGCGTCGCGCGGCTTCAGCAAGCGTCAGTTTTTCCAGTCCAGCACACCCTTGCGCCAGGCGTACACGAAGGCCACGCCCAGGATGCTCACGAAGCTGAGGGCGGCAAAGAAGATGCCCGCGCCGTGAGCGGCCAGGAAGTCCTTGTAGACGACGGCCCAGGGATAAAGGAAGACGACCTCAATGTCGAAGAGCACAAACAGCATCGCGACGATGTAGAACTTCACGCTGAAACGGGGCTGGCCTTCCTGAAGGGGCAGCATGCCGCACTCGTAGGCGCTGTCCTTGATCTTCGTGCGCCGGGCGGACCGGCCGAGCAGCACCGAGACCAGCAGGGTGCCGACGGCAAAACCGGCGGCGATGATGATTTGGAACAAGACGGGAAGGTAATCTTCAAGCATGGCCTGGGGGAGGGGGTGGGAGAATTAACCGAGGCAGGTGTGAGCGTCAAATCCCGAAAAAGTCAACGGGCCGTCCCCGGTTGAGGTGACGGCCCGTTGGGTTAACAAAAAGGGTGTAGATCAGCGGGCGGCGACGGCGGCCGTGCGGGCGGCGATCGTGGCCTGGTGGGACTCACGCAGGCCGGGCAGGCCGCGGTAGGTCTTGCCGGCCTTGGCGCAGAGGCCTCGGCTGACCAGTCCCTGAAGCTTTTCGTAGGAACGAAGGCGGAGCATCTCTTCGCCTCCGCTGACCGCGTTCTTCAGTTTCAGGTTGTCGTAGACCAGTTTGAAGAGCTGGTTGAACTCAAGTGTGTCGCCGTTGCCAAGGACGTTTACCAGTTCGTCAGTTACATGATCAGGAACGCGACGGGAGAAACGAGTTTTACGGGTCGGAGTCGTAGCCATAGAGGTCAAGAGAATAGCATAGATACGACAGGTTGGCGAAAAAATTGTGCCTGCAGATTGGAAATTTCTCAGAAGCCAGTGGCGCTTTTGAGCTTTTTCCCAGTTCCCGGTTGACACCGCATCTTCAGCCCGCGCGGTGTATTCACATGGCATGTGCAATTTGTGGCTATTTCGCCGCAATCCTGAAAAGCTGCTTCTTGGTGCGGATGAAAAGCGAACCGTCCGCCACCGCCGGCGAAGCGGTCATCGCGTCCGGCAGCTTGTTTTTGGCAAGCATCTCGAACTTGTCGGCCGCCTTGATCACATGGGTGTCGCCCCGGTCGTTGCAGAAATACAGCCTGTCTGCAGCGGCGATCGGCGAGGGCAGATGCTGGCCGGGGAAGCGGTCCTCCCACACATCCGCGCCGGTCTCCGGATTCATGCAGGTGACAATGCCGCCGCGGGTGATTTGAAACAGCAGCCCGTTGACCAGCACGGGGCAGGACTCACTGGCATTGCGCTTTTCCCGGTCCCACAGGACGTGGCTCTCCGTGATGTCCCCCTTCATCCGGTCATCAATCCGGATGCCCAGGGTGTGGGCGCGCTCGGAACCGGTGTTGAGGATCAGCACGCTCTTGTGAACCAGGGGTCGGATGGCCGCATTGAAACCCCCATGCCGGACGGTCCAGAGCTCGCGGCCCGTCGCCGCCTCATAGCCAAAGGCGGCCCGTGATCCGACGGACACCACGGTGTCGATGCCGCCCAGGTTGAAGACGCTGGGCGTGTGGTAGGCCTTGCGCATGTCCCCGTCGCGGGTGGGATGGCCGTCCTTGTCGAGGTCGCCATAATCGGTCGTGCGCTTGGTTTTCCAGACGGTTTCACCCGTCTTCTTGTTGAGGGCCGTGACGAACTGCTCGTTGATGCCGTCGAAAGTCAGGATGAGCAGCCCGCCATGCAGCGCGGGCGAGGATCCGGGCCCGCGGTAATGCCGGACATTGATGTCGCGGCGCTGCCAGACGACGCCACCCGTCTGTGGGTCAATCCGGGCCGTGCCGTAGGTGCCAAAGTGGACGTACAAGGCATCCTCCTCCAGCACCGGCGAGGGCGCGGCGTAGTTGTTCAGCGGGTTGCCCAGATCCTCAGGGCTGGGGTTTTCAAACAGCAGGAGGTGGTGCACGACCTTGCCGCTCTGACGGTCGATGCCATACACGTACTGCTTCTTGCCGTCCGCGGTGGCGGCGGTGAACCAGATGCGGTCGCCGCCGATGACCGGCGTGCTGTGGCCATCACCTTCCAGATCGGTCTTCCAGACGATGTTTTCGCCGGTGTCGGAATTCCAGGTCAGCGGCAGCCGGGCGGCCTCGGCGGCGGGCACCACGCCATCCAGGGTGGGGCCGTTCTTGTCCGGCCAGAAAAGCGGTTGGGTGGCGGTCTGGGCAAGCAGGACCGAGGAGCTGAACAGGGCGAGGAGGCAGGGGCGGAACATGCGGGCGGAAGTCACGAAGCCGCAGGCGGGCTTCTTTCGGGGCATGCCATCTGCCATGAACGATTCTCGACATCCCGGGACAAGCCAGGCCATCCAAGGGAGCTGTTGTGAAGCTGCCAGCGCCAGGCAGGTGCTTAGTTATTGGAATGCCGGATTAAAGCTGGAACTTTCCATAGGGAGGTTCCTGACTTATTCAGGGGACCAAAGCATCTCGTGAAAGCCACCTCCATCGAAACAGGCGCCATCCAGGCGGCACACCGAATTTTCCCATGCCATTGACGCATTTGTGGCCGGTGACGGCCTTGTGTATCGTTCTGCCCCTCCTGAGCGGCTGCGTGACTGAGGTGGCGAAGTTTCCGGGAAAGGTACGCGACCAGTGGAACGAGAGCTCCATGATTGATGAAACCCTGCTGGCCAACAGCGGCTCCATGGAAGTCGTGACCACACAGCCGGAATCGCTGGGCTATCAGAGGCTTCAGGTGTATCAAAACTCCTCGGCCAAGGTGAGGGACTTGATCGCCTCCAAAGGAATCCCGGACGTGCTCAGGGAAACCAACCGGACCCTGCGTTTTCCCAGGCTTGACCTCTTTTATATCCGTGAGGGCCGGATGTGCCAGTTCAATGGAATCAGGCAGCTGACCTCCCATTATCCTGACCCGCCTTCATTCAGGCCGATCCCCGCCGAGGACAGCAATGCCATCCGCAGGATGCAGTCGCTCTCCGACCTTCACAAGACCCTAGACTGATTCTCCCATGAACACCTTCCAGCCATTCATGCCGACGCATCGCCTGCCTGTCAGGCTTCTCACCATCACCCTGGGTGCGCTGCTCCTGGGATTGTTTGCCAGCTGCAGCACCCCATCCCGCTATTACGTCCAGCCCACCGCAGGTCAGCCCTATGCCACCCTGGTTTTCAAGGGGCGTCATTCCTATCAGTTCAACCTCCCCTCAGTTCGGCTGATCGAGGTCAATGGCAAGCCCCCGGTCCAGACATCCGGCTACATGAAGCGGGAATCCATCCTGCGCCTCACACCCGGGCCAGTTCATTTGTTTGTGGAGGGGAACACGGGCCTTGGGGTCGCCGCCACAGCACACCTGGACTTTGTCGCACGCGCAGGCGCCACCTACCACCTCGACCAGGTCATCGGCCTGAGGGACATCGCCTTTTTGCTGTCGGATTCAGGTCATGTGGTGGCCAAGGCGTCAGGCAGCAAGGCCGCCTCCGCCCCTCCACAGGTCAACAGCACCCCGATGTTCATTCCAATCATCGTCCGCTGAAGAGCTCATGGCGGCAGGAACCCTGGCCTATTCCCTGCCCAGCAGCTCCCGCAGCTTCCTGCGCAGCGTGGCGCGGTTCATGTTCAGCGCGGCGGCCAGTCGCGTCGGCTTGTCCTCAAAGCGCAGCAGCAGGCTTTCCAGCATGTTCTTCTCCACATGGGCCAGCAGGGCGTCGTAATCCGGCCAGGCGGCCTCAGGACCCGTCAGCTTCTGATCCATCCAGGCGGTGAGCGCCCGCTTCAGCGCCTCGTCAAGATGACCCATGACATCGGCGTGACCGGCGGAGGCCACCGATTCCGGCAGATGCCTTGGCAGCACCGTCGATCCGGTGCAGACCGCCGCCGCGTGGCGCATGGCGGCCGCCAGCTCGCGCACGTTGCCTGGCCAGGCGTGCGCTTTCAGGCAGGCCAGGCTTTCCGGGGCCAGCACCCATTCACGGCCCGGGGCGGCGCAACCGAGAAGGTAGGCGGCCAGCGCCGGCACATCCTCCACACGCTCGGCCAGCGGCGGCAGGGTCACCTGCAGCACGGCGATTTGATAAAACAGATCCTCCCGAAAACGCCCGGCGGCGATCTCCTGGGCAAGCGGAGCCGCGGTGGTGACCAGCAGTCGCAAGCCTGGCTCACCTCCCTCCCCGGAAGCGGCGATCAAACGGCTCAGCAATCCCTGCAAAGGCAGCGACAGCGACGCCACCTCCTCGACCAGCAGCGAACCGCCCGCCGCCTTGTCACAGGCGAGCTGAAGCGCCGCCTCCTGTCCGCTGGCCGGCCATTCGTCGGCCCGGAACACTCCCAGCGGCCCGGAAGAACGGCGGCTGTTGCGATGAATCACCCGCGCCGCCAGAGTCGTTCCTGAACCCCGCGGACCGCTCAGCAGCACCGGCGCCGTGTTGGAGCAGGCCTGGGCGATGGCGGCAAAGGCGCGCTGCATGCCCGGGGCCGCGCCGATCATGATGGTGTGCTCTCCGGTGCCTTCCGCCGAGGCCGCCCCAACCTGCGCCCTGCGCTCCTCACCGTTGCCCAGCAGGCTGCGCAGGCAGGTCTGCATCTCCCCCAGGTTCAGCGGCTTGAGAAAGTACTCACGCGCCCCCAGCCGTCGGGCTTCCAGCGCATTTTCCAGGCTGCCATGCGCGGTGATGATCAGCACTTCCGGCGGGCTCGCCTGCTGCCGCAGCCCGTCCAGCACCTTCAAACCGCTCATGTCCGGCAGCCCGATGTCCAGCAGGACCACGTCAAAGGCCTGCCGCCGCGCCTTGTCCAGACCGCTCTGGCCCGAGGCTGCCACCACGGGTTCCGCCCCGAGCCGGCGCACCACGGTGGCCAGCGCCGCTGCCAGGGCATATTCATCTTCGATGATCAGGACGGTGGGCATGATGGGGGGAAAGAATGCAGCCTGCCGGATCACGACGCCAGCGGCAAAGACAGTTCCACCCACGCCCCGCCTTCCGGATGATTTTTGAGCATCAATCCCCCGCCATGGGCAGAAATGATCTCCTGCGCCACGTTCAGGCCCACACCCATGCCGCCCTCCTTCTCGGAGAAAAACAGCTCCACTCCGTGATCGAGCGCCTGCCTGGAAAAGCCCGCGCCATGATCCCGGAAAACCAGCACGCAGCGACCCTCGCCCCCCTTGCTGTCCACCTCCAGCAGCCCGCCCCGCGGCATGGCCTGGATGGCGTTCAGCACGAGGTTGCGGAACACCTGCTGCAGCCGCGCACGATCGCCCTTCAACTTCAGCCCTGGGCCGGCTCCCGCGTGCTTTACCAGCCTCACCCCGGCGTGATCCGCCTGCGGCTGAAGCGCGGCCAGCACCTCCTTCAGCACCTCCTCCAGGTCCAGAAGCTCCATCCTTGGCGGCTGCGGCCGCGTCAGGTATAACCATTGATTCACCAGGCCCTCGATCACCCGCACCTCGGCCTGCACGTGCCGGAGCGACTGCGCCGACTCGGCGTCCAGCGCACCGGCGTCCACCAGCTGCGCGTGCAGCTGGATCGAGGCGAGCGGGTTTTTGATCTCATGCGCCAGCCCGGTGGCCATCCGGCCCAGCAGCGCCATGCGCTCCGACTGCTCACGCCTGCGCCGCTCCTCGACCAAGTCGTCCCTGGCCTGCGTCAGCGCCCTCGCCAGGGCGCCGATCTCATCCCCGCGCCCGGCCTCCGCCGGCACGCGGTCCCGGTTTTCAAAAAAGCCCGCGAGGCCGCGTGTCAGCCGCGTCACCGGCCTCACCACCTGCCCGGCGATCACCCAGCCCAGGGCCGCCGACAATCCCCAGAACACCAGCAGGGCGTTGCGCGTCGCCGGATGCCAGAGGCTCAGCGTCATCTCCGGCTTCCGCCGCAGAAAGATCATCGAATGCCGCTCATCCAGCCCCAGCTTGAGCACCTGCCAGCCGCCTTCCAGCTCCTGCACCCGTCCGTCCTCCAGGGCTTTCAAAGGTGCCGCCTCCTTGTCCGAAAGCAGCGGTTCCAGGCGCCCCTGGGCGTCGAGAAAATGAATCTGCATCCCGAGGAGCTGGCCGAGATCGTCGGCCAGCTTGACGCTGCGCGGCAGGTTCAGACGCCGGACAAAGTCCGCATCCACCCGCGCCAGCGCCGCAAACACACGCTCCTGCTCCTGCTCCTGCTGATGCTGAAACATCGCCAGCAGCAGCAGCGACCCTGCCGCCACAAAGGCGGCAAAGATCACCACAAAACGCGTGGTGAGTCGCTGGCTGGCGGGCGGGTGCATGCCTCCAATCTGGAGGAGGTCACCGCGCTGCACAGCCAAAAATGTCGCCGCTTCACTCGGGCCGGTTGCGCATCATGTCCGCCACCTGGGCGAAGAAGGGGATCATCACCTGCGCCTCCTCCTCCGTGATGCCGGTTTCACGCATGGCCTCGCCCATCAACATCAGCCAGCGGTCGCGCTCCTTCTCGCCGATGGAGAACGGCAGGTGGCGCATCCGCAGCCGGGGATGCCCGCGCTGCTCGAGGTAGGTCTGCGGCCCGCCAAAGCGGTAGATGACAAAGTCCGCCAGCCGCTTCTCCGAACCCTCCCAGTCCTCCGCCGGATACATCGGCCCGATCAGCTCATCGACACGCACCCGACGGTAGAACGCCGCCACCATCGCGCGCAGCCGTTCCTCGCCCACCTGCTGACAAAGGGAATCAAGGGTCATCATGGATCGTGCATCCGTTCTGACGGGCCGCCCGTCAAGCCGTCAGGCTGGGGGAATCTTGTCTTTCGCTGACCCGTTCCAGCCTGTCATGCCCACGCGGCGGCAGTGCGCTCACTCCAGCGTGATCCACATCGGCGACACCCAGACCAGCTCGCCGTTGGTCTGCTCGCCGCGCAGGTAGTAGTAGCTGGTTTTGCCCTTCTCGGGGCTGGGATCGGTCCAGGAAACGGACACGTCCTTTTCCTTCACGGTCTGGATGACGTGCTCGACGTTGTCCTTGATGAGGGTCACCTTTTCAAACGGCGCGGTGCCCACCAGACGGCAGGTGATCGTGGGCGCGCCCTTCACGGCAAACTCCTCGCCCATCATGTGCTCCCTGCCGTCCGCACCCTTGCAGCGGGAGTCAGCGATGATGTTGTCGGTGGCGCCATAGGTGCGGCGCTTCTTCATCGCCTCATGAATGGCCTCGCGCGTCGGCCCCGTGGCGTACACCATCGCATAGCTGATGTGCGTGCTGCCGTGGTCGCTGCTGCTCTGGAAGCTGAACTTGATGCCCTTGGCGAAGGCGTTGCAGATGAAGCCCGCCGGCTCCCAGCCGCCGATGGCGTCGTCCTCCGTGGGGCAGCGCGGGCAGCCAGGGTACTCGTAGTTCTGACGGGCGCCCTGATACACCTCGACCATCGGCTCCACGACCGGGTCATGGTTGCGCCAGTCCGTGCCCATGGTGCCGACGCTGGTGTGGCTGGCGCAGACGCCGTCAAAGAGATGCAGGTACTTGTAAAGCATCAGGGTGTCCGGCGCGGGCGCGAACACCCTCGGGTCGCTGGTCGGCAGGCGCGGCAGGGTGCGGACGCCGCGCCGGGCGAAGACGACGTTCCGGTGCCCCTCCGGATAGCTGACGCTGCGCTCATAGCTGAACATGGGCGTGAAGGCGCCGGGCAGCATGAAGGCGTCCGTGGTCTTCTGCGTCAGCCACCAGGTGTACTCGCGGCCGTTGCCGTTGTCGTGGTCGCCGTTGCCGATCCAGTCCATCGCGGCGGCGTCGATGCCGTAGCGCCACATGTCCTCCAGGGGGCCGTCGCTGGCTCCGTCGCCGCTGATCTCGGTGTGCCGGTGGAACTCGCCGCGCAGGATGCGCAGGCTGCCGATGCCGGCGACCTCGGCCCGATAATCACGCACGGCCTGCACCTCCTGGCGCTCGGCCAGAGTGCGCGGCGAGGGCGGCGGATTGTCGAGGGGCTTCACGGCCGCCGGCCTGAGCACGGCGGGCGTGACCTTCGCGCGGGCCATGAGACGGCTGAGGTAGATGTCGTTGTCAAAAGGATCACGGCTGGCGTCGAGCGCGGCGTTGCCACCTTTGCTGTTAGGCGTCCGGGCGGCGTTGAACTCGGCGAAGCGGTCCATCCTGTGGTCGCTGCTGTGCGCCATGAACAGCCCCTTCGGCCCCGCGGCCAGCGCGGGCAGGTTGTAGATGAGGTTGTCGCTGTGCGGGATCAGCATGGGGCCGGTCCAGTGATCTCCGTCCAGATAGGCGGCGTGGTTCACCCAGGTGGAGCCGACCGGCCCGCGGAAGGTGTTGAGCCGGCTGCGCACCACGATCCAGACACGCCCCTCCGGGTCGGTCACCAGCCTGCCCAGGTTGTTGTAGGTGCCCCAGCCGGAGCTGGCCGCGTGTTCACCGGGGGCTCCGCGGCGCACCGCAGGCTGCAGGAACGCGTCCGCAGGCAGGCCTTCGGCAAGCTCGGGGTTCACCGGTGGCGGCGGCGCGCCGGCCTCGGCACCACGCGCCTTGCCCTTGCCATTGCGGCCCTTGGCCTGCGGGCCGGGCAGGGCCTGCGCCAGGACGCCTGCGGTTTCCAGCCACTGCCCATCCTTCAACACCACCAGGCCGATCTGACGATCACGATACAGCCCGATGCCGTCGCTGCCATCATAAGCGCCCCAGTCCTTGCCCCAGGTCTGACCGCTTTTTTCCCAGGCGATCCAGAGGGCGCCCTCCTTGTCGTAAGTCAGGGAGGGCCGCGCCTCATACAGAGGGCTGTTGGCCACCGGCTGCACACGGCCGCCATCCTGGGTCCAGAGCCAGATGTCATAATCGCCCTTGTCATAGCAGTCCCAGGCGATGGCCACGCCCTTCGGTCCCGAGGCGATGGCGGGCTGCCAGCAGTTGCCGCTGTTTTTGGAAACCTGCTGCGGCGCGCTCCAGCCGCCGTCTTCCTGATGAGCGCTCCAGATGCCGAACAACGTCTGCCTGGCCCCCTGCCAGGCAATCCAGACCCTGCCCTCGCGGTCCGTGGTCGCGACTGGCGACAGATCATTGCCCGCCGACTTCGAAAGGTTGCTCACCGCCCCAAGCCTGCCCTCGGCAAACGAACGCACCAGGATGTCAAAACCACCGTCCACACGCTCCGCCCAGGTGATCCAGGCCGTGCCGGCACCATCGATGGCCACGGCGGACTTGTAGATGTCCCTGCCGGGTTCCGTGACGGCCACGCGCTCCTTCTTCCACTGGTTGCCCTCACGCTGATGCAGCCACAGCTGATCGCCTCCGGCCGGCTTGTTGAGGAAGGCAAGATCGCCGGGTTCCTCCTCCCAGCGCTTGGCTCGTTCATCGCGGTCGATGCCCGGCGTGAAGCTCTGATAAACCAGCACGCCGCGGCCGTCGGCGCCGATGGCGAGGCTGGGAAAGTCATCATCCGTGCGTTCGGGCGACAGCCGGCGACCCAGCACCGCCGTGCGTTGTACCGCCGCGCGCCCCTCCAGCAGATCCAGCGGCTCCCCGTCCTGCACGTCGCCCAGCTTGAAGCTGAAGTTTCCCTGCGATGTGCTCACCTCGACCACGGAGTCGTCCGTGACGTTGTGCAGCCGGACGAACACGCCGTTTTCCTGCATTGGCCCCAGGTTCTGGGCAGCCCGCTTGGCCATGCCGACCTTCCTGGGGTTGTTGCTGCGGCCTTTCTGCAAACCGGCGGCGGCACGCGTGCTCAGGCGCCATTGGCCGTCCTCGAGCAGCCTGTCCGTCCTTTCAAAACGCCAGCCCGCCAGTTCCTGCACCTCGCCGGGACTGACCTTCACGCCGCCGTCCCAGACAGTGGACTCCTTGTCGTTCAGGCCGAGCTGGATGAGCAGGCCGGTGTCCTGACCGCAAACCAACGATGTGACCAGGACAAGGAACGGGAGAAGGGCGGAGGGCTTCATGGCGGGAGAGGCCGCTGAAACGCGACCGACGGCGCAATATGTCGCCCAATCGCCGGGATCTGCGGCCCTGCCTCCCTTTCCTATTTCTTCTGAAGCAGCACGCTGCCGGAGAGGATCGCAGTGGTTCCAGGCGTGGTCGCGGGCAGCGGCGGGGCCGCGTCCACCGGCATCTCAGGCAGCAGGAAATGACCCGCACCCACCGGCTTCACGCCGTCATGCGTGATCACGCCCGTGAAGCTGGCGGTGCGCGGCAGCTTCTTGCCGGCAAAGGCGGGGCCCGTGCGCAGCTCGTTGTCGCTCAGCTTGAAGCCGCCGCTGATCTGGCCGGTCGCCGTCGTGATGGTCAACGTGGCGCCCGCCGGATTGCCGGAGCTGAACTTCGCCTTGTTGCCGGCGAGGATCTCGAACTCGGTGACGTCGGGGTTCGTGGTGGCCCCGGCCAGCCCGCCTTCATCAAACAGCAGCGTCGCCCGGTCGGCGTCCGTCATGCCAAGCACCCGGGCGGGCGCCACCGGCGGCAGATAGGCGGCCCCGATGGCATTCACCGCCACCAGGGCGATGCCGCCCGCATATGTACGCGACTTGTTGTTAGGCGGCCGGAACCACTCCACCGAGCCTCCCAGCACGTCGGAGGCCAGGCTGCCGGTGTCGAGCAGGTCAATGTCCAGGATGCCCAGCAGCGAGCCCTTCGGCGTGTAGAGCGCCTGATAAAGCGCGATCTCGCCCAGCGCCCCCACGAACGAGGCGCAGGTGTAGGCCTCGCCGTCCCCCGCCCTGCCGGCCAGCGTCAGCCTGCCGTCCTTGCCCAGCACGAAGGAGCCCCAGCCATCCCCACGCGGCAGGCCGGCGGGCAGCCCCGGAGGCCTCAGCAGAAAGTTGAACCGCCGCGCCTCGGCCACCGCCGGATTGCCCACGGCCTTCCAGACGAGACGCCAGCCGCTGATGTCGGCGCTGTCCGGGCTGCGGGTGATCTTCGCAAGGCTCAGTCGGTTGCCCGCGGTGTCGATCTCAAACTCCAGGGTCACCGGCGTGCTGCTGCCGGGCACCTTCACCGGAAGGCTCGCCCTGGGCGGATCCAAAGGCGGCACGTTGTCGATGAGGATGGCGCCTGTGAACGGCAGCTTGCGCGTGTCGAGCGTCAGCGATCCGCTGATCACTCCGGTGGAGGCGAGGGTGAAGTCCACACGCCCGCCGAGGCCAAGGTTCAGGGCGCTCTGACGCGCGACCGTGCCGACGTAGGTTCCCTCGACGTTCAGCGGCAGCGGGGCGATGACAACGCTGTCCTCCGCATAGGTCGAACCCTGGCCGTTGCCGGCTGTCAGTTTGATCTTCTTGAACTCCTTTGCCACCGTCGGCACGCCGGAGATGACCCCTGTCCGGCTGTCGAGCTTCAAACCGGGAGGCAGCCCGCTCGCGCTGTAGCTGGCCGGCGCGCCCTCCATGCCGGTGTCGAGCTGAATGACGTGCGTGTAGGGGCTGCCGACCTGTCCGTCAGGCATGGCCTGCACGGACTTCACCAGCGGCTTCACGTTGAACACCCGCAGGTCAAAGCTGCCCGCCACCACCGTGTTGCCGCCGGGCAGCGAGGCTTCGCAGGTGTAAACCGCCGAGCTGGCGGCGCTGCTGAGCGGGGACAGCACCAGTGTCTTCTGCACCTCACCGATGAGCGTGGTCACGATCGGCGGCACACCCACAGCCTTCTTCCAGACCAGATTCGGCGTGCCTGCCAGGGTGACTGTCGGCTTGGCGATGCCGCCTTCGGCAAGCACCAGCAGCTGCGTCACCGGCTTCACCACCGCCAGCGCCACCGTGGCCTCCACCGATTGACCGGCGGCGGAAACCACCACGGTGTAGTTCGCCGCATCCGTGGGCTTCAGCACGGACAGGCTCAGTGTGTTCGAAACGGCACCCTTGATGAGCACGCCGTTTTTCTTCCACGCAAATGTCGGCGTCAGGCTGGGATGCGAGGCCGCCACGGTGAAGCTCGCACTTCCACCCTCGATGCCAACCCGCGGCACCGGCGGCGTGTCGATCACCGGCGGATCCGCTATGGCGCTGACAGCCGTGGGCGGACCAAAGCTGAAGTCACGCCCTGAAATCACAGGACTGACGGCGAGCAGGAAGTCGCCCGGCTCCGCAGCCGTGAAGGCAAAGGGGGAGCCGGCCGGCAGCGGCACAATCGTCGCCCCGCCCAGGTCCACCAGATTCGTGAAGCTGACGCCGTCGATGTACCAGCCGATGCCATCGCTGGTCTGAGGGTAGAAGGAGCCGCTGGAGAAGGTGTAGTTGAAGCGCAGCCTCACATCCTTGCCAGCCAGGGCGGCGAGGGAGACGTTCACGGTCTTGAAGCTGGTCTCGCCCGGGTGTCCTGCGCCGGTCTGGCTGAACAGCGACTGCCAGGTCAGCCCGCCGTCGGTGGACGCCTGCATCCGCGCCGTCTGCCCCAGGCCTGCGGTGCCCAGCCGGCTGCGGAAGCTGAACTGCGCGCCCGCCTTCACATGAAAGGCGCTGCTGAAGGTGATGAGCTGCGCGCCCGCCGAGGGGTTGGCCAGGTGCCAGGAACCGGTACCGGAATCCTTCACGCTGGTGGAGAGCGTGGCGTAGCTGCCCGTCTTCACCACGGTGACCCGCGTCAGGCTGTCCGCGCCCTCCGCCGTCGCATTGACGTTGCGGACAAAGCGGCCTCGGTGGGCGGTCGCGCCGAGCACCGAACCAAAAGTGTAATTCGTCGCCACGCCCACGCCGGTGGTGGCCGGCCCTGCCAGGGTCGGCGCCACATAGGCCGGCACATAATCCACCTTCACGTTCCCGCCGCCGCTGATGACGGCGTCACTGCCGCCCGAGGCGCCCAGACCGAAGAAGGTCACCGCGCGGGTGGCGTCCGTCGTCGGCACCGGCACCGCATAACCGCCGGAGGCCGCCGTCACGGCGTGGAAGCTGGCGCCGTTCACGTTGACGGTCAGGCCGCCGATGCCCTCGCCGGGATCGTAGAAGCTGTTGCCGTTCATGTCGTAGTAGGCCACGCCGGTGACAAAGGCCGTGCCTGTGTTGCTGGTGGCAAAGTCCTGCGTGACGACCTGCGGGCCCGCCTTCCGGCCGGAAACCTGGTTGCTGCCGAGAACCACGCCGATGCCGACCTCGCGAAAATTGCCATGGTTGTTCATCCGGTGGCCGCGGTCGACCTGCATGCCGGAGGGCGGGTTGGTGCCCCAGTCGATCTGAAAGCCGGCATGGCCGTAGAAGACGTCCACGGCGGTCGTGAACACGCTTTCGCCATAGGTGGTCCAGGGATAACCCGCCGCCGTCATGCGTGCACCCGGGTTGGTCCCGCCGCTGCCGGTGTGGGTCTGCGTGGCGATGTTGAACTGATACTGGCTGTGGGCACGCGCGGCGTTCGTCAGCTGCGCGTTCATCGCCAGCGGCGGCCTGACCAACAGCGCGGCAAACTCGGTCTTCATCAGCTCCAGGTCCACGTCGTACTGGTCGATCGCCGACAGGATGTCGGCATGCGTCGTGGTGGCGAGCCGCAGGCCCTCCGCCGTCGGGTTGGCGCGGGCCCGGTTGATCAGCTCCAGGTAGTACTGCTCCTCATCCGTCGGGCTGCCGATGGAGTAGAGCGTGGTCGCCGGGCTGAAGTCGGAGGTCTGGATGGATGACGCCAGCATCAGATCACGGTGCTGAATCGGCGGCGGCGTGGGCGGCGCGTTCACCGGCTCCACGATCTGGGCCGTGGCGGCGGATGCGACGCCTAACCAGGAAAGCAGCACGAGGGATTTCATGGCGGAACTCTCCGGCATCCGGCCCCTGATCTCAAGCCTGGCATGAGCGCGATGGCCTCGAAAGACGGCACTGCGACGACGGACGCGGCGGGCTTGCACCACGCACGGCGGACATGTAGTTCATGCCGCATGGTGCAGACCGTCGCGCTTGTCCTCTTCTTCCTCGCCCTGCTGGTGTCCGGTGTGCTCGGCACGGAGACGCGCCTGCTGTTCTTCTGGCCGGGCGCGATGCTGCTCGGCGCCTCCGGCCTCGTGGCCACCCTGCGCTGGCGCCTGCGCGTGTTCTTTCCGCCCAGCGACGCCTGCCTGGCCGCCACGCTGCTGTTTGCCGGTGGCCTGCTCACGCGTGCCGCCCTTTCCCCCGTGGCCAGCCTCGCCCTGGAGGACGGCGTCATCCTGCTGGGCTGCCTGGTCGCCTACATCCTCACCGTCACCGCCGCCAGCCACCCGCGCTGGCGCATCGCCTGCGTGGTCCTGCTGCTCCTGCTGGTGGCGGGCAACCTCGGCATGGGCTCCGTGCATCTCTCGGGGAACTGGGGCTTTCATGTGCTGCCGAACTTCCTTCGTCCGGCGGAACCGGGCCGCATCGGCGGTTTCTTCGCCAACGCCAACCACCTCGCGGCCTTCCTCTCCGCCGCGCTCTTCCTTTCCGCCGGCTGGCTCTGCTTCGGACGCGGCGGCGCGGTGCTGAAGCTGTGGCTGGCCTTCAGCTGCGTGGCCATGGCCGTCGGCATGTCGCTCACGGTCAGCCGAGGCGCCCTCATCGGCCTCGGCGCGGGCATCCTGGTCTTCGCCATCCTCGCCCTCTGGCTGGTCTGGCAGACCCAGCGCCACCTGTTCTGGAGCCTGCTCGGCGGCGGCCTGATCATGGGCCTGCTCGGCGGGGTCGTGCTCTGGAAGGTCAACGAGGAGTACCTGCGCGGCCGCACCGAGCGCCTGACGATGACCAATGACATCCGGCTCGGCATCTGGGAGTCGGCCCTGGCCCAGCATCGGGAGCAACCCTGGTTAGGCGCGGGCTCGCGCATGTTTCACGAGGGCGGCACGCGCCTGCGCTCGCCCCGGCTGCCGGCCTGGGCGGCGGAGCCTCTCTTTGCGCACAACGAGTACCTCCAGCTTCTCGCCGACTACGGCTGGGCGGGCGCCTTCGGCCTGCTCCTGCTGCTCATCACCCATGTCGGCAACGGCCTGGGCTACCTGCGCTGGTTCGCCCGCGAACGCTTCATCAACACCGGCCGCGTGCTGAGCATGAACCTCGCGCTCTGCGTCGGCGCGCTCTCCGGCCTGGCCGCCACCCTGGCCCACGCCGCCTTTGAGTTTCACTTCCACGTCCCGGCCACGGCCCTCACCGGCGCCTTCCTGCTCGGCCTGCTCGCCAACCCGGGCTTTGAGCAAAGGCAGCGTGCGTCGCTGCGCCTGCCCGGCGTACGCGTGCTCACCAAGCTCGCCCTCGGCGCGGCCTCGCTCGCCCTGCTCGCCGCCGCCTGGCTGCATGGCCGCGGCGATTATCAGCTCGCCCTCGCCAGCCTCGCCCAGGCCCGCAAGGATGAACCGGCACGCCTTCAGCATCTCGACGCCGCCGCCGGTCTGGATCCGGCGAATCCGGAGGTGTTTTACCAGCGCGCCCTCAGCCGGCTGGATCGTCTCACGGAGAAGGATCGCTCGCCCGACAGCCCCGTGCTCAAGCAGATCGTCGTGGATCTGCAGACCGCCCTCCGGCTCAATCCCCACGCCTACCTCTACCACCTGTCCCTGGCCGACGCCTACGACGCGCTGAGCCGGCCTGAGGACGCGCTGAAGAGCATTCAGGAGGCCCTGAAGCTGGCCCCGCATCATGAGGAGCCGCGCCTCGCTCTCGGCATCCACTGGCATCGCCTGGGCCAGTGGCAGAAAGCGGAGGAGGCGTATCTCTGGGCCGGCCAGGCCCGCGCCCTCAACCCCAAGGACAAGGCCAACTGGCTCGACAGCTACCGCCTCATGCTCCGCCACGTCGCCCTCATGCGCAGCCCGCCCTCGCCCAGGCCCTGACCGAGGACCGACGCCGATCCGCGAGAATGTGAGTTGCGCCGACTCATGCCCCGGAACCGGAACGCGGATTTCCAAATCCGCAGCAAGTCGGTTCGCCCAAGCAGCCGCTTGGGACTGCGCAGCGAACCTGACTCCCTTCACACGCCGCTTGCTTGCTGTTCGCAGGATCCAGCCTCCGTGTGCCGCGCTTGCTCAGGCCGTTGTGTCAGCAGTCAAGCCGTGGTGAGGTGTTCCGCACGGGGTTGTGTGCGGAACACCCTTCTGCCACAATCTCTTGTTCAGGCTCAGGCCAGGGCCTTGACGACGGCTTCGGTGGTGATGCCGAGCTCCTTGAAGACCTGGTTGCCGGGGGCGCTGATGCCGAAGCGGTCGATGCCGATGACCTGGCCCTGGGTGCCGACGTATTTCCACCACAGGCCGGTGACACCGGCTTCGATGGCGATGCGTTTGGTGCAGGCGGCGGGCAGCACGCTCTGGCGGTAGGCGGCGTCCTGGCGGTCAAAGATTTCCATGCTGGGCATGGAGACGACACGCACGCCGGGCTTGCCCTTGGCGGCCTCGACGGCCCACTGGACTTCGGAACCGGTGGCGATGACGATGGCCTCGAGCGGGGCGCTTTCCTTGACGAGGACGTAGGCGCCTTTCAGCGTGCCTTCGCGGCGGGCGGCGGCGCTGAGGTGGCCCTGGTGGGGCAGGTCCTGGCGGCTGAGGGCCAGGAGCGTCGGGCCGTCGGCGCGGCTGAAGGCGGACGCAAAGGCGGCGGCGGCTTCCTCGGAATCGGCGGGGCGGATGACGTCGAGGTTCGGGATGACGCGCAGGCCGCTGACGGTCTCGACCGGCTGGTGCGTGGGGCCGTCCTCACCGACACCGACGGAGTCGTGGGTGAAGATGTAGGTGACGGGCAGCTTGGCGAGGGCGGCCAGGCGGATGCTCGGGCGGCAGTAGTCGGCGAAGACCAGGAAGGTGGCTCCGGAGGCAAGGAAGAGGCCGTCGTAGGCGATGCCGTTGCAGATGGCGCCCATGGCGTGCTCGCGGATGCCGAACCAGATGTTGCGGCCGGTCGGGTTGGCGGCGGAGAAGTCACCGCCGTCCTTGAGGTAGTTCTTGGTGGAGCCGAAGAGGTCGGCGCTGCCGGTGATGAGATGAGGGACGGCCTTGGCGATGTGATTGAGGATCTCGCCGCCGCTGTTGCGGGTGGCGGCCTTGCCTTCGGCGGGGGATTCGGGGATGAGCTTGAGGAGGTCCTCGGCCTTCAGGCTGCCTTCACGGGCGGCCTTGAGCTCGGCGGCGCTGGCCGGGTTGGCGGCGGCCCAGGCGTTGAAGGTCTTTGTCCATTCGGCGTGGGCGGCGGCGCGCTTTGCCTTGAGGTCGGCGAAGTAGGCCTTCACCTCGTCGCTGACGTGGAAATGCGTGCCTTCAGGCAGGCCGAGGCCCTTCTTGGCGGCGTCGATGAACTTGGCGCCGCCTTCGCCGTGGCCCTTGGCGGTGCCGGCGACTTCCGGGATGCCCTTGGCGATGATGGTCTTGGCGATGATGATCTTGGGCTTGCCGTTGTTGGCGGCCTTGGCGTTGTCGATGGCGGTCTTGATGGCCTCGAGGTCGTGGCCGTCGATGGTGACGGCGTCCCAGCCGAGGGCGGTGAAGAGCGCCTGGGTGTCCTCGCTCTGGGTCACCTTGGCCATGGCGTCGAGGGTGACGTCGTTGGAGTCGAAGAGGACGATGAGGTTGTCGAGGCCGTTATGGGCGGCGAAGGCCACGGCTTCACGGGCCACGCCTTCCTGAAGGCAGCCGTCGCCGGCGAGGGCGAAGATGTGGTTGTCGAGGATCTTGTGGTCGGCGGTGTTGTACTTCGCCGCGGCCATCTTGCCGCTGAGGGCATAACCGACGGCGTTGCCGATGCCCTGGCCGAGGGGGCCGGTGGTGCATTCGACGCCCGGGGTTTCATGGAACTCGGGGTGGCCGGGGGTGATGGAATGCAGGACGCGGAAGTTTTTCACGTCCTCCAGGCTGACGGCATAACCGCTGAGGTGGAGCCAGCCATAGATGAACATGGAGCCGTGGCCGGCGGAGAGGATGAAACGGTCGCGGTTGAGCCAGCGGGGCTCGGCCGGGTTGCACTGGAGGGATTCGCCGAAAAGGACGGCGCCGATGTCGGCTGCGCCGAGGGGCAGGCCGAGGTGGCCGGAGGAGCACTTGTGCACGGCGTCCATGGCGAGACCACGGGCTTCATTGGCGGCTTGGGCGAGGAGGGCTTTATTCATGGGATTCAGCAATCAATGGGTCAACTTGGGTCAAACAAGCGCCAGAGGCGGCCGGGCGCGGGGGGAGGCCCTCCTTACTGGCGCGAGGGTGGGATTCAAGGTCGAAAAATGGGGCTGATCGGACAGCTGGCCATGCTTCTTCCAGGCGTGCCTGAACCTGCCGGGGGCGCTAGGGCGCGGAGGCCGGGGCGATGTGAAGATGACGCACCAGCAGGGAGGCGCTGTCCGTGCCGCCGGCGGTCAGCACGAGTTCATCGCCGGAGGCGGCCTTTTCGAGCTTCAGCCGTCCCAGGCGCATGAGGCGGTAGCTGCGGGTGTTCTTGGTGGCGCGGTCCTTGTCGATCAGGGCTTCCAACTTCTGACCGGCAAACTCGACCACCACCGGCACGGCGGCCACGGGGTCGAGGCTGGCGTAATGCAGGATCACCTCGTAGCTGCCCGCCGGGAGGGTGTCGATTTTCCAGGTGAGGCGACCGATGGCGGCGGCCGTGGGGCTGGCACTGCCTTCGGGCGTGGGCTGGATGCTTCTGGCCAGGGAGGGGGTCAGGCTGAGGACGGACTTGTCCACCTTTTCGGCCAGGGCGGGCTTTTCGGGCGGCGTGGCAGGGGCAGGCTGATCCGGTGTTGCCTGGGAGGCCAGTTCCCGGGCGGCGGCGACCAGATCAATGACCCCGCCGCCGCTGATCAGGCCCTGGACGCGGGCGATCTCCTGCTGATACGGGGCAGGGTCGGCGGCCCGGGCGGCTTCCAGCTGCAGGTCGGTGAGATACTTGGACAAAAGCGGGATGTGCCGGGCGCGGAGCTGCTGCTGGTAGATCAGGTCGAGCTGGCCCAGGCGTGTCGTGGCATCGCCGGGCTCCGCAGTGGCGGCGGTGCTGGTCTGGCCGTGCAGGGAAGCGGCAGTCGTCAGGGCGATGAGCCCGATGAGCCAAAGCGGGATGAGTAAGAGGGTCCTCACTTTTTCTCCTCCTTCCGATCTTCATCGGCGATGGCCCAGGCGCCGTTTTTGAGGCGGCGCGCGGTTTCTTCAAACTGGAGCAGGGCGGCGTGCAGACCGCGTTCGGTGATGCCCAGCCGGGCTCCGGCGGCAGGCATTTCCACGATGGCCAGGCCCTGTTCGACCAGGATGTTTTGATAGAGTCCGACCTCTGGCACGAAGACAAGGGCGGCTCGGGTGCCTCCGGCTTCCTTGCCTGGGCGCAGCAGGACGCGAAGCTTCCGGCCTTCCAGGTAGCCGAGCGTGAATTCGCGAGCGGATCTGGCCAGGGCGGGGATGTCGGAAACATCCATGCGAAAGTGGGAGGCGAAGGCCTTGAACCGGCCGCTCTTGTCCTCGGCCGGGGCGCAGTTGACCCAGAGCAGGCGGATTTCGGTGCGGCCCCCGGTGTGTTCGATGACAAAGCGGTCGCCTGCGGCCTTCTCGGGCTCAACCAGGCGGGCGTCCTCGATGCTTTCGAAGCCGGCGACGCCGCCCATCTGGCGCTCCAGCCTCTTCAGCAGGGCATCTTCGCCGTGTTCGGCCAGGGCGGTTTGAAGCTGGTCCAGGCGTGCCATTTCCGCCGCCACGGCATCCTTGAGGGCGGGCGAGTTTTTGGCGAGGGCCTGAAGGCGTGCGGCGTAGGCTTCGAGCACCGGTTTTTGGGCGGTGGTCAGGTTTTTGCGGAGGGCTTCACCGGCGGCCGCAAAGGGGTCGGCCTCCGGCACGGGAGGGGCCTGGATGACCCCGGATTCGGCGGGCACGAGGCGGAGCCGGCGGAAGGAGATGACGTTGGCGGGATAACCTGCGGCGGGCGCGAGCCGGAGGGTCACCGGACTGCGGCTGAAGGTCAAGGGACCGATGCGCATGGCGGTCCACTGGCCTTCCGTGGTGGGGCGCACGACTTCAAAGGCGCGCCGGTTCTCCTGGGCGCCGGCCAGCAGGGAAAGCTCATGAAAGACAAACCCGGCCCGCTCCTGGGGCTGAACACGACTGGCGAGCGGCATGGCGGCGGCGCCGGGCAGGTCCCCGAGCAAGGCCTCCAGGTCGAGGTGATAGGTGCCGGGCTGAACACGCACGGCGGACCATTCCGCCAGGCTGCCGGCACTGCGCCAGCCGGTGATTTCCTCGCCACGGGCCTCCGCCGCGCCGCTGAGGCGGGCGCGCTCGGGAAGAAGAGGAAGGGCGTTCGTGGAGGCCTCCCCCACGCTGGCATAGACGGCCCGGATCTCCTCACGCCGCAGTTTGACCCGCCGGGCTTCCTCATAATCTCCGGTCGCGGCCAGCTCGCCCTCCAGCTTGGCCAGCGCACGTTCGTACTGTTCGGCGAGGAGCTGGGAGTCGGTGATGACCTGCTGTAAAAACGCCCGGCGCAACGTCTCCGGACCTGGGGCTTCCTGAGCCGTCCCCATGGGGGCGGCCGTGCCGGCCCACACCAGGGCCGCGCAGGCGGCGCGGCGAACACAGGCGGTGCGGGGCAGGGCGTGGATCATGACTGGAGGGGACGCGCAATCAAACGCGGATCGGGCCCGGGCGCAAAGGCATCCTTTGCTCAGGCGACCAGCGCCGAGATGCGCTGCATCACATCATCCGCCAGGGTCTGATAGAGTTCCCGCGTGTGGGGAACTCCCGCCGGCAGTTCAGGCTGATATTTCCTGCCCACCACCAGGGTGATGGAGGAGGGCCTCAGGAACTTGGCTCCGCGTGGATAGGCTTCGTAGCTGCCGAAAATCCGCACCGGCAGCACGGGCGCGCCGGTCTTGGCCAGAAAGAGGCCGACTCCGGCCTCGGCGGGCTGGAGGCTGCCATCCGGGCTGCGGGTGCCCTCGGGAAACATGAGCACCTTTTTCCCGGACTTCAGGAGGCGGATGGTGGCCTTCAAGCTGGCCGTGTCCGGCTTGTCCCGGTCGATCGGGATGGACTGCCACTCCTTCAGAAGCCAGCCGGCCAGGGGGTGGTCAAAGAGCGTCTTGCGGGCAAAGAAGTAGAGCGGCTCGTCAAAGGCCTGGCCGATGAAGGGCGGGTCGAGGAAACTGACGTGGTTCGCCGCCACGATGGCCGAGCCCGCAAAGCGCAGGTTTTCCGCACCCACGATCCGGAAGTCGTAAAGCCCACGCGCCACGGCACGGAAGAGGCGGTGACCGATCCAGTAGGAAAGATGCATGTCTGGAAAGCTGAGGCGTGGTGGGCGGCGGGGTCAATCAGGCTGGGCGCTTCAAGGCAGGCGGCTGAGCACCGCCTCCACGGCCTGATCCAGGGTGAGATGGCTGTTGTCGATGACCACCGCGCCCTCGGGAACAACCAGCGGGGAGGTCTTGCGCGTGCTGTCGAGACGGTCGCGCTCGGCCACCTGGTCGGTGTGGCCCTGGGCGCGGCGGCGTGCGGCCCGCACCTCCTCGCTGGCGTCGATGTAAAACTTCAGAGGGCTGTCCGGAAACACCACGCTGCCGATGTCACGGCCTTCCATCACCAGGGGACCCAGGGTGGCCAGGGCACGCTGGGCGGCCACCAGGCGTTCGCGCACTTCAGGAACGCGCGCCACGAGGGAAACGGCCTTGTTCACCGGATCGCTGTTCAATTCATCGTCGCCCAGCACCCGGCCGTTGACGCTGACCTGGGTGCGGCCCTCGGCCACAGGGGAGTCCAGGGACACGGCGGCGGCAGTGGATCGAACGGCCTCGGCATCGGAAGCGTCCACGCCGCTCTGCAGCACCGCCCAGGTCATGGCGCGGTACATGTTTCCCGTGTTGACGTAAATGGCGCCACGACGTCCGGCGACCAGGCGCGCGACACTGCTTTTGCCGGAGGCGGCGGGACCATCGATGGTGATGACGGGATGCACTTGCATGAACCGGGATGCGTGAAGCGTGAAGGAGCCGACGGTCAAGGGGCAAGTTGGAGCATGCCCCATCCCGAACCGGCGGTGGATCAGACCGTGATCCGGCGGTTGCGGGCCGTGATGGGCCACACCTCGACGGCACGCCCCCCCTCGATCAGAACCGCCTCGCCATGCATGGACACGGTCGGGCAGACGTGGCGGGGGATGCCATGCAGCACCTGACCCACGACGAATTCGTGCGCGCGTTCGGTTTCCAGCACCAGGTGCTCCTCGCTCTGCATGAGGGCGGTGGCGTCGGGCAGCTCCTCAAAGCGGACCCGTGGGTGGGGGTTTTCCGGAGCGACGGACTTGTGCCCGAGGTCCAGGGTGATGCGGTTGTGCCCCGGCTTGCTGATCACGCGGGCCAGCAGCACGGCCGCCGGCAGGAAGGGCAGGTCGTCGAGCTTGTCACCGTAGCCAAAGTCCCAGAGCACCGTGGTGCCGGGGCTGCAGACGCGGTCCTTGTGCTGGGCATGGATGCCGAAGGTGGGTGAGCCGCCGGCCAGGAACTCCCGGATGACCACCCCTTCGCCCTCAAGGCGTTTCTTGAATGCCAGGATGGGCTCAAAGGCCGCCTCGCACTTCTGCCGACGCACCTCCAGCTCGGCATCGTGAATGTGGCCGTCGTAGGCGTGCAGGCCGCGCAGCATCAGACGGGGCGCGTCCTTGATGGCATGCACCAGGAAATTCGCCGCCTCCCCGGGGACGATGCCGGTGCGCGCCATGCCGCAGTCGAGCTCCAGAAACACGCCCAGGTTGACCCCGTGCTGCTGCGCGGCGGAGGCCAGGCAGCGGATGGACTCCTCGTCATCGGCGATGCTGGCGAACTGGGTCTGCGGATATTTCAAGGCCAGCTCGGCCAGGCGATGACCGTTCGGGCCCACGCAGGGCATGGCCAGCAGGATGTCGGCCGCGCCCGCCATCGCGCACATCTCCACCTCGGCGATCGTGGAGCACTTGAACTTGGTGATGCCGAGCTCAATCTGACGTTTCACCAGCGGCAGCAGCTTGTGGGTCTTCACATGCGGCCGCAGGCGCGCCGGGTCGCCGACGATCTCAATCATGAGCTTCAGGTTGTGCTCGATGCGCTCCCGGTAGAGCAGCAGGGCCGGGGACGCGATTTCAGCTTCGTTGTCAATATGGAACCAGGTGTTGGGATCGGGAAGGACAGTCACGGGCCGCACCTGACCAAAAGTATGTCCATTTGCAACTGTTCCCGAAGCCGGCGTCGAAAGGGGGCCGGCCCGTCCCGCCGCGACGCGCCACCACCGGAGGTGCGGCATGACTTTTGCCTTGTGGAAGGCGGCGGCTTCTGAGAACTAGGGGACCAGGGCAGGGCCGCCCGCCTCCGCCATGAAAACTCTTTTCAACCTCCTTCTGATCCTGACCATGTCCGCCGCCGCGCAAGCCTCCGTCACCTCCGAGCCCTGGGGAAAGACCGCCGCCGGCGAGGAGGTGCGGCTTTTCACCCTGAAGAACGCGAAGGGCCTGGAGGCGCGCATCACCAACTGGGGCGGCATCATCGTCTCCCTAAAGGTCCCGGACAAGGCGGGCGCTCTTGCGGATGTCGTGCTCGGCTTTGACACGCTGGAGCCCTATCTCGGCAAGCATCCTCACTTCGGCTGCATCACCGGCCGTTATGCCAACCGCATCGGCGGCGCGTCCTTCGTCATCGACGGCGTGCAGCACCAGGTCACGGCGAATTCGGGCAAGAACCACATCCACGGCGGCACGCTGGCCTTTGACAAGAAGCTGTGGCAGGCCGCCGCGCTGCCGGAGCGGAACGCGGTGGAGATGCGCTACACCAGCGCCGACGGCGAGGAGGGCTTCCCCGGCAGGCTCGACTGCACCGTCACCTACACGCTGACCGAGCAGGGCGGCCTGCGCATCGACTACCGGGCCGTGACCGACAAGCCGACGGTCGTCAACCTCACCAACCACAGCTACTTCAACCTGGCCGGCGAAGGCGCGGGCGACATCCTCGGCCACGAGCTGAGCATCCCGGCCGAGCAGTTCACCGCCACCGACGACGCCCTGATCCCCACCGGCGAGCTGGAAAGCGTGATCGGCACGCCGCTCGACTTCACCACGCCGCAGGTCATCGGCGAACGCATCGGCGCGAGCTTCAAACCCCTCGTCCAGGGCATCGGTTACGATCACAACTACGTCCTGAAGGGTTCGGGCATGAAGCCGGCCGCCCGCGTCAAGGACCCGAAGAGCGGCCGCGTGATGGAGGTCAGCACCACCGACCCCGCTGTGCAGCTCTACACCGGCAACCACCTCAAGGGAGTGCAGGGCAAGGGCGGCCATGTTTATGAAAAGCGCCATGGCTTCTGCCTCGAAACCCAGAAGTATCCGGACAGCCCCAACAAGCCGCAGTTCCCCTCCGCCCTGCTTCGCCCGGGCGAGTCCTACCAGCACACCACCCTTTTCCAGTTCTCCGCCGAGTGAGCGCCCGCCCCACGCCTTCCCCCATCCCCGAGCCGGGCCCGGCCTCCCCGGCCTTTGTCCAGGAGCAGGATTTCTCGGCCCGGCAGTACCGTGGAAAACGCGAGAACCAGGAGGACTACTACGCCTTTGCTGATGCGGCGGAAAATGGCGAGCATTCGCTGGAGCGCCTGCTGCTCATCGTCGGCGACGGACTCGGCGCCCACACCGGCGGCAGCGTCGCCAGCTACATCGCGGTGAACGCCTTCGTGCGCGCCTTTCACGAGCATCCGGGCAGCCAGAGCTTCCGTCTGCGCACCGCCCTCGACACCGCCAATGAGACCATCGGCATGATCACGGCACGCATGCCGTCGATCGCCCCGCCCATGGGCACGACCATGCTCGCCGTGCTGGTTTCACACACCCAGATGGAATGGATCAGCGTCGGCGACTCCCCGCTTTTCCTGCATCGTGAGGGCAGGCTCCTCCGGATCAATGCGGACCACTCCCTCACCCCCATCCTGGAGGAGCGGGTCAGGCAGGGCCTCATGACCGAGGAGGAGGCCGCGCATCATCCCGAACGCCACACGCTCCAAAGCGCCCTGCTGGGCATGCCCATGGCGCTGATCGACTTTCCCAAGGAACCCATGGCCCTGCTGCCGGGAGACATCGTGATCGCCGCCAGCGACGGCATCTTCACCCTCGACCACAAGGCGCTGGAGGAGCTGCTCAACTTCGGCCGGCACACCACGGCCGACAAGATCGCCGACGCCATCCTCTTCGCCATCCGCCGCATCAACTACGAGCGCCAGGACAACACCACGGTCGGTGTCGTGAAGATCGGCTGACAAACCCGCATCCAGGCGTAGCTTGAGGACGGCATGAGCAACGTCCCCCCCCACGAACGTCCAGGCACCCTGGAGAAGGCCTTGCGCATCAACCTCGCGCAGCGCGTCTACGGAACCTTTGCTGAAATCGGCGCCGGCCAGGAGATCGCCAACTGGTTCTTCCGCGCCGGCGGCGCCTCCGGCACCGTCGCCAAGACCATGTCCGCCTATGACATGACCTTCAGCGACGAGATCTACGGCAAGGCCCAGCGCTACGTCTCCCGCCAGCGCATGACCGCCATGCTCGAACACGAGTATCAGATCGTCCAGGACCGCCTGGCCGCGAAGCGTGGCGACACCACCACCTTCTTCGCCCTCGCCAACACCGTGCGCGCCAAGGGTTTCCGTGACACCAAGGAGGAGTGCCACGGCTGGATGGGCCTGCGCTTTCAAACCGACCCCCGCGGCCCGAGCAGCGACATCCAGCTCCACGTTCGCCTGCTCGACACCACCAACCCGCTCCAGGCCGAGGCGCTCGGCATCCTTGGCGTCAACCTGCTCTACGCCGCCTTCCACCTGCGCGACAGCCTGCCGCTCTTTCTGGAAAGCCTCATGGACGAGCTCAACCGCTGGCGTGTCGAGATCGACATGATCGACTTCAGCGGCCCCGCTTTTCCAGCGCAGGCCTTTGAGGACCGGCTTGTCGCCCTGCAGCTCGTCCGCAGCGGCCTTTCCGACGCCGCCCTCTTCGGCCCCGACGGCCAGATCCTCCAGGCCGCGGACGTGCTCTACAAAAAGCCCGTCTTCATCAGCCGCGGCACCTTTGACCCCATCACGCGGGTCAACCTCGACATGCTCCAGCGCGGCACCGGCTCCTTCAAGCAGGACTTCGGCCCCGATGCCGAAGGCCACCTGGAGATCTGCGAGATCACCATGCATAACCTGCTTTGCATGGATGACTGCGAGGTCGAGTATCCGAACTTCCTCGCCCGCGCCGACATCCTCCAGGCCCTCGGCAAGAACGTGCTCGTCTCCAAATACGCCGAGTTCCACCGCCTCAGCTCCTACCTCGCCCGCTACACCCAGGAGCCCGTCGGCATCGTGCTCGGCCTGCCGCTCTTCGAGGAGCTCTTCAACGAACGCTGGTACGCCGACCTCGGCGGCGGCCTGCTGGAAGCCTTCGGACGCCTGTTTAAAAACCGCGTGCGCCTCTATGTCTACCCGGCCGGCGACCCCATCACCGGCAAGCTGCGCACCGGCGCCCAGGCCCGTGTCCAGCCCCACCAGATGCACCTGCTGCGCTACCTGCTCGACACCGGCAGCGTGCGCGTCATCGAGGACTGCCTGGAGGACTGTGTCTTCGTCACCAGCGCCACCGTCCGCCAGATGATCCGCGACGGCGATCCGGCCTGGCGGTCCTTCGTCCCCGACATCGTCCTCCAGAAGGGCCTGTGGGCGGCGTGAAGGCATAACCAAAAGTTGCGGAGAAAGCCTTGCCCGGCGGCGGCCTGCCGGGTAGAATGCGCGTCATTCGCAGGGAATGGCGACTCGAGGCCCTCCCCATGAACCCCCGTCCCCCACGCCGGGACGGCATCTTCCTGACTTCATGAAAACCCGTCGGTTTCTCCCCTGCATGCTGCTCCGGCTGTGCCTTGGCCTTCCCGGTGTTCTCCTCCTTCTCGGCGGGCATGGCCCGGCCCGGGCGCAGCTCGTGCGCGTCAACAACACCACCCTCAGGCTGCCCTCCACGCCGCCGCCCCTTGCCGGCTACACGACGGTGAACGCCCTCGGCAGCCTGACCTTCAGCAGCCCGGTCTGCACCACCACGATCCCCGGCGACAACACGCGCCTGTTCGTCGTCGAACGCGGCGGCACCGTGCAGATGGTGACCAGCCTCGGCGGCACGCCGGTCAAGACACCTTTCCTCAACCTCGCCTCCGTCGCAGGCGTCTCCGGCTTCACCATGGAGAAGGAGAACGGCCTGCTCGGCCTCGCCTTCCATCCGGACCATCTGAACAATGGCGAGTTCTTCATCTTCTACAGCTTTCTGTCCGGCGGGCTGCGCCAGCGCGTGGCGCGCATGAAGGTTCGTACGGACAATCCCCATCTCGCGGACAACGCCTCCCTCCAGCCCCTCTTCACCCAGCTCGACCAGGCGGGCAATCACAACGGCGGCACGGTTGCCTTCGGCCCCGACGGTTATCTCTATGTTTCTCTCGGTGACGAAGGCAGCGCGAACGATGTTTATGACAATGCCCGCCACATCAACAAGGACTTCTTCGGCGCCATCCTCCGCCTGGATGTGGACCAGCGCCCCGGCAGCCTGCCCCCCAATCCACATGCCTCGGTGCACCCCGGCACCTACGCCATCCCGCCGGACAATCCCTTTGTCGGAGCAACGTCCTGGCATGGGCAGGCCGTGAACCCGTCGGCGGTTCGGACCGAGATCTGGGCCACGGGCCTGCGCAATCCTTTCCGCTTCAGCTTCGATGCACCCACCGGCAGGCTCTTCTGCGGTGACGTGGGGCAGGACCGTTTTGAAGAGGTGGACATCATTGTGGCCGGCGCCGACTATGGCTGGAGCTGGCGCGAGGGCCGAAGCGCCTTCACCTCCGGCCCGGCTCCCAAAACTCCTCCCGTCACCGGCTTCACCCCGGTCGAACCCATTTTTGATTACGCCCGCACCGGCACGGTCTACGGCAGGTCGGTGACAGGCGGCGTGGTTTATCGCGGCCGGCAGATGCCCGAGCTGGTCGGCGATTATGTCTTCGCCGACTTTGCCAGCGGCCAGATCGTCGCCCTGCGCCAGAACGGCGCCACCTGGGAACCGCGCGTGCTCGCCGTGGATGCCGGCATCGTCGGCTTCGGCCATCATCCCGTCTCCGGCGAGGTCATCTTCTGTGACCTGACGGGCGGCCAGGTGAAGAAGCTCAGCTACCTCCCCGATGGCGTCACCGCCCCGGCCACCCTTGCCGCCACCGGCGCCTTTTCCAACGTGGCAACGCTGACCCCGGCCGCCGGTGTCGTGCCCTACGAGGTCAATGCGCCGTTCTGGAGCGATCACGCGTTCAAGTCACGTTGGTTCGCGCTGCGCACCGCCACGATGATGTTCGGTTTTCAGGCGGAGGGAAAATGGACGCTGCCCACCGGCGCAGTCTGGATCAAGCACTTCGAGGTGGAATCCATCCCGGGCAACCCCGCCACCCGTCGGCGCATTGAGACGCGGTTCCTTGTCAAGACCGCCGCAGACGTCTATGGCCTGACCTACCGCTGGCGTGAGGATCAGAGCAATGCCGACCTCGTCCCCCCAGGCGGGCTCGATGATCCCATTCCCGGGTCCTCCCCTGCGCGGGTCTGGCGCTTTCCAGCGCGTGGCGAATGTCAGACCTGTCACACTTCGCAGGGCGGTCATGCGCTCAGCTTCAACACCGCCCAGCTCAACCGTACAAGCCCGGTGCCCGGCCATGGCAACCAGCTTCACGCCCTCGCAAAGGCAGGCTATCTGACGGTCAAAACCCTGCCCCCACCGGGTGCGCTGCCCGCCCTCGCCGCCCTGGATGACACACGTCACAGCATCGACTTCCGCGCACGTTCCTACCTCGGCGCCAACTGCTCCCCCTGCCATCAGCTCGGCACCGGCCTGCCCTCAAGCTTTGACGCCCGTCATGACGTGCCCTTGAGTCTCACCGGCCTGGTCGACGCCCTCCCCACCAACCCTGGCACCGATCCCGCCAACCGCCTCATCGCCCCCGGCGACACGGATCACTCCGTTCTGCTTCACCGGGTCATGGGCACAGGCGGCTTCTTCCGCATGCCCCCGATTGGCTCCAATGTCATCGACAGCGAAGGCGTCGCCCTTCTCACCTCATGGATCCAGTCCGGCCTGACCAGCAGCCTCTCCATCACCACCCAGCCCGCGGATCTCGACATCAATGAAACCGGCACCGCTGTGTTCAACGTGGCCGCCGCCGGCTCAGGAACCCTGCGCTACCAATGGCGCAAGGACCGCGCTGACATCCCGGGTGAAACGGGGGACACGTTGACGATCGCCCATGTCCGGCCTGAGGATGCCGCCGGCTATGATGTGGTCGTTCAGGACGACAACGGCAGCCTGGTGAGCCGCGGCGCCCTGCTGCGCATCGTCGTGCGCGCACCCACGGTCACCAACGGTCCGCCACCGGAAATCTCCGCCGTCTGCGCCCCCTTTCACTGGCAGCTCACCTCCGATGAACCCTCCGCCGTCTTCACCGTCCAGGGCCTGCCTCTCGGCCTGCGTTATGACGCCGCCTCCCGCGCCATCGTCGGCGTGCTGAACCAGGTCGGCCCGCACATCATCACCATCTCCGCACGAACGGTCGCCGGAGTCGGCCTGCCACGCAGCTACACCTTTTCCTTGATCCCGCTGCCGCTCGGAGGTGGCAGGGGCGCGTCCTTTGCCGGCTTGGTGGAGCGTTCCACAGTCCTGAACCAAAATCTGGGCGGACGCCTGCTCCTGACCATCAGCAGCACAGGCATGGCCACCGGAACGCTCGCCCTGGGACCGCTGAGCATCGTGGTCAAGGGCCAGGTCAGCGTCAGCACTCTCGGCGAGGTCACCCTTTCCACCTCCCTCGCCAGGGTGGGTAAAACGCCGCTGGCCCTGTCCTTGAACCTGGATCCTGCCACAGGCTCCATGACCGGCACGGTGGCGGATGGCCCCTCCTCCGCCGCCATCAACGGCCGTGCATTCTTCGATGCCGCCTCCCTGTCGGAAGAGGTGAAGGCCGCGCTCGTCACCCGCGCCCTTCAAACCCATCTTCTCATTCCTCCCGAAGCCTCCGGCGATCTCTCCAAGCCCCAGGGCGCCGGTTACCTGCGCTGGTCAGGAACGCGCACCCTCACCTTCAATGCCGCAGGTCGCCTGGCCGATGGTTCGACCGCCACCCTCAGCCTGAGCGCCCTCGACCCTCACCTCACCGCTTATCTCAAGCTGTATGGCGGCAAAGGCATCCTTCTCGGCCGCCTCGCGGACTCGCCTGTCAATGCGGTCACCCTGCCCGCAGGAACGCCTGCCGCTGGAAACCTCCGCTGGATCAAGCAGGCCGCCATCAACGCCACCGACCGTCTCTACGTGCCCGCAGGCTTCGACATGACCCTGACGTCGGCCACAATCCTCGACAACACCTTTGCACCCGCCCGCAACCGCCTTGGCGCCCTGGACGCGGCGGACAACGCCCGCCTGCTCTTCCACCACGCCGGGCTTGTCGATTCAGGAACCGGCACCGAGGTGGACCAGGTGCTCCGTCTGGATGCCGCCGGACGTGTCTACCTGGGAACCACCGCCACGCCCGTCGGCCTGATGCTCACCCACATTCAGCGCACCGGCGAGTTCTCCGGGACCTTCCGGCTGCCCGGCGGGGCGGCCCTGCGAACGGGCACCTTCCGCGGCCTGATCATGCCGGATCCGTCCAACCCGGCCGCCGGAATCGGCCGGGGTTACTTCACCCTTCCCGCCACCTCGTCCACCACCTCCCCCATCCTGAGTGGTTCGGTCGAGTTCCTCATGGGACCGGTTCCCTGAGCCTTCCCAGGCTCCCGAAGAATTCACGGCCGCTGCTGGACGAGGCGTCGCCCCTGGCTTTCAGAGGCGTAATCCCTCCCTCCATGCGCATCGAACTCGTTAACACCGGCGACGAACTCCTCCTCGGCGACACCATCAACACCAACGCCGCCTGGCTCGGCCAGCAGGTCGCCGCCCTCGGCCTCATGGTCTCACGCCACCTCGTCGTGTCCGACGGCGCGGTCATCAAGGACGCCATCTCCGAGGCGGCGGCGCGCTCCGACGTGGTGCTCGTCTCCGGCGGCCTCGGCCCAACCAACGATGATCTCACCCGCGAGTCCATGGCGGAGCTGCTCGGCCTGCCGCTGGAGATGGATGAGGCCATCAAGGCCCACCTCGAGGACTTCTTCGCCCGTCGCAACCGCGTCATGTCCGCCTCCAACCTGAAGCAGGCCATGGTCCCGCGCGGCGCCCTCGTGCTCGACAATCCCTTTGGCACCGCGCCCGGCCTCTACTTCCCCGCCGAACTCGGCCATGCCCGCGGCTGGAACACCCACTTCTTCCTCCTCCCCGGCCCGCCCCGTGAGCTCAAGCCGATGATGGAAACCCACGTCGAGCCGCGCCTGCGCGCCCTGCTCCCCGACGGCGCCAGCCGCGCCATCCGCTACTTCAAGGTCACCGGCCTCGGCGAATCCGACATCGTCGAACGTGTCGAAAAGAAGCTCGAGGCCGTGCCCGGCCTCATCCTCGGCTACTGCATCCGTCAGGGCGATGTGGACGTCCGCCTCTCCGGCCAGCCGGAACCCGTGGCCGCAGGCGAAGCGATCGTCCGCGAGCATCTCGGCGAGCACATCGTCTCCACCGACCGTCGCCTCATTGAGGAGGTCATTGTCCACGCACTCGCCGAACGCGGCCAGTGGCTGGCCACGGCGGAATCCTGCACCGGCGGCTTCCTCACCAGCCGCATCACCGACGTCAGCGGCTCCTCGGGCGTCTTCGGCCACGGCTTCATCACCTACGCCAACGAGGCCAAACAGAAGCACCTCGGCGTACCGGCCGCCCTGCTGGCCGAGCATGGCGCGGTGAGCGAACCCGTCTGCCGCGCCATGGCCGAGGGGGCGCTGGCCGCCTCCGGCGCCGATCACGCGCTCGCCCTCACCGGCGTCGCCGGGCCCACTGGCGGCAGCGAGGACAAACCCGTTGGCACCGTCTTTGTCGGCCTCGCCTCGCGCGGCCAGGAAACCGTGGTTCGGAAGTTTTTCCACCCCGGCACCCGCGACCGCTTCAAGCTGCTCGCCAGCCAGGCCGCGCTGGACATGCTCCGCCGCCGCCTCTTCGGCCTGCCTCTGCGCTAAATCCGACTCCGCAGCAGTTCTCCATGGAGCGCGGAACTCCGATTCCGCAGCAGCGTGAACGCAGGTGGAAGTGAGGAGCAATCACTAGCCTACTTCGAATCTCAGGCCTGCTCCTTCATCGTGGTGAAGCAGGTGTATGGGAGGTTCGAGTATGTGCGAGCGAACCCCCTGGCTGCGGATTTGGAAATCCGCGCTCCGATAGAAAGTTTCCTGAAACATTTCCCGCCCGAACGCCCGTACCTGTTTTAGAATTGGTCTGACCACCTGATCACCCTGCCATGACTCTCGACGCCATCGCCCGCCCTCCCTCCCTGGTGGAGAAGGTCTGCCAGAAGCTCGCCACCCTTGCCCGGCGCGGCCTGCGGGAGGGCTCGGGCTGGCTGCCCACCGAGCGCGAGCTCTCCTCCCAGCTCGGCGTCAGCCGCAGCGTCGTGCGCGAGGCCACCAAGCGCCTGGAGCTCCAGGGCCTGCTGGAGATCCGCCAGGGCAGCGGCATGAAGGTCGTGGACAAGCTGCACAAGCCCCTCAGCAGCGCCGTCCACCTCCTGGTGCCCGATGAAAAGCAGCGGCTGGTCCAGCTCACCGAGGTGCGCCTCGCCATCGAGCCCGAAAGCGCGCGCCTCGCCGCCGCCC